>JBBECN010000097.1:0-5093 GCA_040881795.1 Akkermansiaceae bacterium | reverse complement strand
GATTTAATTTGATTATGCATTCTGTCTTGAACTCCAAGCGCGCCGGCTTTGGTGCATTGTTCTGGTGGTGCTTTCTCGCTCCAGGTTTCGCCCAAACGACCTACACGTGGGACAATGGTGCCGGCACCAGCGTGTGGGGCACTTCTGCCAACTGGGTCGGTGATCCGGCGCTGACCTTCAACAACCAAACGGATATTATCTTCAACGCGACCTCTCTGGGGGTCCCCGCACTGTAACAAAAGGGCGTTGACATGAATAGGGTCAGATTACTCGGGTTACATTCGGTCTCCATTTCCCCCCTCTTCGCGGCTTCTCCGCCGCCGCGCATTCGCATCGGGCATCGCTCTTGAGATCCCAAGGGTACACGGTCATGCGAGAGGTGTCACAAGTGAACCACCGGAACGAAATCGTCGGATTTCCACGTGTCGGGGAATGAGGTGTTGTCGGAGGGGCTGGCGGGTGGTAAGGTGCTGGCGTGAAGAAGGAAATCGTTACCGATCCGGAGATTCTGGGAGGCGAACCGGTGTTTGCGGGCACACGGGTGCCGGTAAGGAGCTTGTTTGACCACTTGGAGGGCGGGGAGTCTCTTGCGGATTTTCTGGAAGGCTTCCCCTCGGTGAAGCGGGAGCAGGTGATCGCGGTGCTCGAAGAGTCAAAGGCCCACGCGTTAGCGGGAGTGTGAGCAATGCGCATCCTGCTGGACGAGAATCTGGATTGGCGCTTGCGGCGTTTTCTTCCGGGGCATGAGGTGGATTCGGTGGCCTACATCGGCTGGTCCGGTATCAAGAACGGGCTGCTGTTACGCCAGGCGGCGGATGCCGGCTGTATTAGCCTGTCTGCCTGCCGTCCGGAAGGGCAAGGTGACCTGCATCGCCTGAATTTGGCTCACCAGTCATCGGCAAGAGGTGCAGGATTCACGGGGTATCCGTGAATGGGTTCAGAGCACACGAATTCACATTCGATCTCCATTTCCTCCCTCTTCCCGGTTTCTGCCGCGCCGCCGCATGGCGCGGTTGTGCTGAGGTTTGGCACCACTGTGTTGGCAATCACCTCCCGGCAGGGGCTAGATTCAACCCAGAATCATCATGAAATTCCTCAAGCGAACGGATGCGTCAAAAGGATCACGGCCCCGGGCGAAGTCCGCCGGCAGCGCCGCGTTCCGCGGATTCACATTGTCCGGACTGCCGGTCCTCATGATCGCGTTGATGTCCACGGCACCCGCCAATCCGCCGGAGAGTCCGCCCAATATCATCCTGATTGTCACCGACGACCTGGGCGTTGCCGACCTTGGCGTTTACGGCAGCGACTATCACCTGACGCCGCGGTTGAACGCTCTGGCGCAGGAAGGCATGCGGTTCAGCAGCGCCTATGCGGCCTCGCCCGTGTGCTCACCGACGCGTGCGGCCATCTTGACCGGGCGCTATCCCCACCGGTTGCATCTGACCGATGCCTTGCCTTGGGACCGTCTGCCGGACAATCCGCGGCTGGTTCCGCCCAACCACTGGAAAGAGCTTTCCGCTTTGCACGCCACCTATGCCAAATTCCTGCGGGCCGCCGGTTACCGGACCGCTCTCTTCGGAAAATGGCACCTTGGAAACGAATATGATTTTTTCACCCAGGGCAGGCACCGCTACTACGGGTTCGATGAGGTGTTTGACGCGAGTTCCTCGGATATCAATAACGTCGACAAAGGCGTGGAGGCGCTGACGGCACAGGCCCTCGCTTTCATCGAGCGGAACAGTTCCCGCCCCTTCCTGCTGGCTCTGCACCACCACACTCCGCACGTTCCTCTGGCCACTCCGGCGCAATACGAGAGCCTTTATGACAACATTCCGGTGGGAGAGCGGCACAAGAACAAGAAATACGCCGGCATGATGTCGCACCTCGACGATGCGGTGGGGCGCTTGCTCGACAAGTTGGATGAGCTCAACCTCGACGAAAGCACCCTCGTGGTCTTCACCTCCGACAACGGCGGTCTCGCCGGACAAACCAGCAACCTCCCCTACCGCGACGGGAAAGCCACTCTCTACGAAGGTGGAACCCGCGTGCCCTTGCTTGTCCGCTGGCCCGGTCAGGTTACGCCCGGGACCGTTTCCGATGCGGTGACGATCAGCACCGATCTGTTCCCCACTTTCCTGGAGGCTGCCGGCCTCCCCCTGCAACCGGACGCCCATCGCGACGGGCAAAGCCTCATGCCGCAGCTGCACGGCGAAAGCCCGGCATCGCCGCGCGCCGTCTACTGGCACGTCCCTCATTACCGGCACCGGGGTCCGCAGTCCGCCGTGCGCGATGGCAATTGGAAACTGGTCCACAACCTCGACGCGAATACCTATGAGCTTTACGCCTTGGCCAACGATCCGGGGGAAGCCACGAACCTGGCATCTGCCCAACCCGGCATGACCGGCCAACTGGCGGCGAAGCTCGCCACTCATTTGTCTGAATCGGAGGCCCAAGGCATGGTGCCGAATCCCGAATGGAATCCCGCTCTCCCCAACGGCCAAATCCGGGAGATGGGCGTTTTCTATCCCAAAGAGGGCGGAACTGTTCAGGTGGTGGCGGACCGTCCGTATCCTTCATGGTTCCAGCTGGCGGAGCCTGTGGCGTTGGGCGCTCCCGCCGCTTCTCCGCCTGTGGTCTACTCTTGGAAAGGCGGCGGTGCCACAACCGGTTGGGGCACCGCGTCGAACTGGGTCGGGGACATGGTGCCGGCTTTCATCAACGACACACTGTTGGTCTTCGACACCAATGTGGGGACAGCCGACACGCTGTTTCTCGGTGCGCAGCGTCAGATCCGCGGCCTCACCTTCGGTGCGGATTTGACCGGCGGCGCGGACAATGTTTTCGACATCCAGACGCGGACGGGGCTCAACGGAGCCACCGGCGCCAATCTTCTCTTCAATGGCGGCGCGACCAACGCCTCAATCACGCTCGATACCAATACCATTTTATCCCGGGTGCGTTTGGGAGCGGGCAACGTCGGAGCCATTTCTTTCCAAACTGCGGTCGATGTTTTTCACCATGCGCCCGGCGTCGTTTTGCAGTTCGACGCCAACACCACGGGGGCGGGCTCGCTCAACAAACACGGTGCCGGCACGATGACTCTCACGCGCGCCAACAGCTTCAACGGCTTGAACCTCTGCGGAGGCGGCGCGGTGGTGTGGAGCAGTGCCACGGCCTTGGGCAGCAACAGCGTCATCCT
The DNA here is from genome assembly GCA_040881795.1 of Akkermansiaceae bacterium. Taxonomy (GTDB): domain Bacteria; phylum Verrucomicrobiota; class Verrucomicrobiia; order Verrucomicrobiales; family Akkermansiaceae; genus Luteolibacter. The sequence continues at coordinate 1,894 of JBBECN010000097.1, read as the reverse complement.
GGGCGAGACGGGCAGCAGCAGCAATGTCTCGCTTTTTTTTGGTAACACCCAGACCTACACCAATGCCATCACGGTGAGTTCCGGCAGCGGCTCGCGGTTGATCGGCAACACGGATGTGGTCAGCCAGCTCGCCGGCTTCGGAGCAATCACGGGCAATCCCACGCTCAGTGGCGGGATCGATCTTTCGGCAGGCAAGGATGTGACCTTGGCCATCACCAACTCCAACGCATCCACTGATCGCCTGACCGTGAGCGGCACGATCACGGGGACGGGCGGCGTGATCAAGACCGGCAACGGCATGCTCGTTCTCTCGAACACCGCCAGCACCTACAGCGGGGACACCGTGATCGAGCAGGGCAACATCCAAACGACTTCCGCCAACGCCATGTCTGCCATCAGTGTGCTGAAGTTCGGGGCAAACACCAACAGCCGGCGATTGCAGTTGCAGGGGAGGGATCAGACTTTGGGCGGAGTGGACGAGACGGGGGCCACCGGCGGGGTTCTCATTGTCGAAGCGGCGGTGGACAATGTGAACAATGCCCCCGCCACCCTGACACTCAACGTAGCAGCGGGCACCAACCATTCGTTCGGCGGCTATGTGCGGAATGCGGCGGGCACGGCCACCAATTCGGCGCTCACGCTGGTCAAGAACGGGGCGGGCACCCAGGTGCTCTCGGGATCCAATAACTTCGTGAGTTACTCGGGTGGCACGACGGTCAACGCCGGTGTCTTGGAGTTTGCCGGCACCAACAGCGTGGCCAACAGCTCGGCCATCACGCTGGGTGGCGGCACGGTGCGTTTTTCCGGCGGCGGCACGCGCAGCAACACAATTTCCGGCACGGGGAACCTTGAAAAAACCGGCACCAACACGCTGATCTTGAGCGGCAGCAACAGCTACAGCGGCGCCACCATCGTCTCGGCCGGATCGTTGCTCATCAATGGCAACAGTTCCGCCGCCACCGGGACGGTCACCGTCTCTCCCGGCGCCAGCTTCGGGGGCACCGGCCAATTCGGCGGCAGCGTGATTTATGAAACGGCGGCGCTATTGCCCTTCGGACTGGGATCGCCGCTGACCTTGGCGCCGGGGGCGCAAGTGACTTTCGCCGGATTGAATCCGATCGACCTTCCCGGCCTCGGGCTAACCACTCCGGCTGGGACTTACCGATTGATCGCTGGGACTGTCGGTCCATCGAACATCGCGGCGTTTGGCCAGACGAATGCCGTGCATTTCGGGCTACGGTCGAAGGTGTGGTTCGAACTCGATGGCGGGCTAGTCCTGCGCGTCGTGGAAAAGCCGCTTACACTACCCGATGTTTTTCCCATTAACATGGGATTCAAATCGCTGCTTTCGAGCACGAATGACCCCAACCACCTTTTCGACATTTTAGTCAACGCGGGACGTTACGCCATCCACCACGGCAATGTGTCCAAGATGGACGAGATTAAAGCGGCCTTTCCCAACGTGATGACCATCGCGATGAATCCGCGGGAGACTGACAGCGAGAACCGCTCGACCAGCGTCGGCGATGCGGCCACCGGCGACGTCTGGCCCGGGTTCTGGCTTTACCGCGCGGGCAGCCGCCTTACGGCCGCGGTCGACACAACCGTCACGCAGATTCCGGTGGAGAACGCCTCGCGCTTTTCGACGCGCGACTATGCGCTGCTTTGCTCCCTCGATGTGCAGGGGCGGCCCAATTTCCTTGCTTCGGATGCGAACGGAACCAACGGCACTTACGAAATCGTCAATATCACCGGGGTCAACACAGCCGGCAACACGCTCACCGTCGTGCGTGGTCAGACCGGCACGACGGCCAAGTCGTTCGCATCCGGCCAGTCCGCAGCACTGCCATTGCGCGAGGCGTGGCAAATCGACAACAAGATCACGCTGATCCGG
>JBBECN010000096.1:0-31892 GCA_040881795.1 Akkermansiaceae bacterium | reverse complement strand
CCCAACTGGGCAGTTTTAATTGTCGTCGGCGACCAGCTTTAATTGTCGTCACACAGGATCAGCCTCCGATCCTTCCGGCACCCAGTCCGGCACCATGGGACTGCGGTTAGCGGGGAGGTCGTCGGTCTGCTGAAATGAGGGTGGGGGATTCATGGAGATTCTAATCATCGTGCTCTGGTGGCGTCCGATTGGATTCTGCAGGCAGCCAGTGGGGGATTGCGAGACTCAGGGATTGAGACTCTGGTTCATGCCCGAGCAGAAGCGTTTGAGTGCCGTCTGATTGAGCTTGAAGAACACATTGCTGCCTCTGGTCCGCGAGCTAAGCAAGCCGGCTCGCAACAATTCGTGGATGTGGCGGGAACATGCGGGCTGGGACAATGGCAAATGCCGGACGATCGCCATGCAGGCGAGTTCCCCGGATTGGCCAAGAATCTTCAAAATTTCAATCCTTGCAGGGTGGGAAAGCGCCCTCGCAAACGCAGCGATTTCAACGGTTTCTGTTTCAAATGCTTCCCATTTTGCGGCGGCCATAAAAAATATCTTAGATATTAAATATGCTGTGTCAATTGTCCAAGGTCGGCGAGTCCAAGGTCGGCGATACCAAGTCAGCGTGTCCAAGGTCGGCAGTTCACCGTGCGAAGCGATCAGAAATCACCGAAACTGAGGGTGGCTTGGGAAACTCGGCTTCGGTGCCAAAATCCAATTCAACGACGGCTTGCCGTCTGCGATTTCGCTGTTTAGGTTCCACTCAATCGCACAATCCATGAAAGCAATCTCCCTCTTCTCCCTGTTGATCTCGGTCACGCCCTTGGTGGCACAAAACGAGCCCGCCCCCGTCCCCGCTGATGCACCCGCAAATTCCCAGACCGCTGATGCCAAGGCCACACCTGAAAAAATGGAGCTGCTTCCCAATCAGCAAGCGTTCCTGAATCTGCCCGAACAAAGCCGCAAGGATTTTGTGAAGCACCTCGGCGAGGCCACTCGGATGTTCCAGCAAAAGCGCATTTTCGAAACGCTCGAGGAAGTGGACATGGCCGATAAGATTTTCTCAGACAGCCCTGAGATCATGAACCTGCGCGGCAGTTGCTACGTGGAGATGCGGGCCTTCGACAAGGCGCTCGAGCAATTCAAAAAGGCCGCCGCGCTTTCCCAGAACAACCCAAGCATCAACTTCAACATCGCCGAGGTCTTGTTCGTCACCAGGGAGTGGCAAAAATCACACGATTTGTTTTTGGAAATCATGAAACAGCTGCCGCCCGAGAACATCGCGCTCGGGCGCCTCGTCGAATTCAAAATCCTGCTTTGCAAGAAGAAGCTCGGCCTCGATGACGAGGTCACCATCCTCGCGGAAAAATACGATTTCCTCGATGATTCACCTTATTACTACTACGCCCAAGCTGCCCTCGCTTACGACGATAAGAACCTGATCAAAGCGGAAGAGTGGCTCGCCATCGCCGGCCGCATTTTCCAAGATCCCAATGTGCTGGCGCCCTGGCAGGACACGCTCGTCGAATACGGCTACATCAAAAGCTTCTACGGCGACGAGGCACCCACCGAGTGAGTTTTTTCTCAGGATTCGCCTGCGGCTTGTTTGAGCGCCCCGATGAATGACAGGACCTGCTGGCTGGCTTCCGTGTTTCCCGGGATTCCCGCTGCCACCTCGATTCAAGCGGGCTCCACGGCCATCGGCCGGGTGGTCAGCCGCTGCCGTTGTCCCCTGTCGATCGGATTGCTGGTGGCCAACAACGCGATCCCGAGATTTCCCTCAAGCGCGGCGATAAGGCTGGTCACCCCGTCGAATTCCCCGGCGATTTTCGCTTGGATTTGGTGTTCTTTGAAAAATTTCGTCACCCGTTCCCATTAGTCGGGATCGTGTGCGCGGTCATAAAGTAACAGCCGCTGACCCGTCGTAGAGGCCCATCCGTCGGAGTGAGCGTGATCGAGTGCGCGCCGCGCTCCAGCAGAGCGGTTTCGAGTTACTCCCCCAGCACCCTGATCTGGCGGCTGAGCGCCGATTGGGAGAGCCGCAGTTGCTTCGCCGCCGCCGTGATGCTGCCAGCCTCACCGACGGCTAAAAAGTGCTTCAGTTGGCGCAATTCCATCGCGTCTTCTAGCATTTGGAATCCATTTCGCCACCCCGGATATCGGCGCATGATCAAGGATGCTCAAAAAACCAGAATCGACGCTGCGAGTGTGAAATTGACACCATCCGCAGGCTGGTGAAACTTGACCTGTTATGGGACTCGAAAAAATCACTCAGAAACTTCAAGAGGGTCTTCAATCCGCCCAGAGCATCGCCTCGAAGTCCGCGCATTCGGAGCTCAAAAGCGCCCACGTTCTGCTCGCCTTACTCCAACAGGAAGGTGGCATCGCGGTGCCGATCCTGCAAAAAGCCGGCATCGACGTCGCCACTCTCAAGACCTCCGTCGCCGCCGCGCTTTCCCGCGAGCCGAGCGTGCAGGGGGCGTCCACCCAGCCGCAAATCAGCGTCGGCCTGCGCGCCACGCTCGATGCGGCCGATGCCGCACGCCAATCCCTTGGCGACGATTACCTCAGCGTCGAACATTTCATCCTCGGCTCTCTCAAGGGCGATTCACCCGCTGGCAAATTGCTCAAGGATGCCGGACTGGATGAGAAAAAAGCCCGCGCTGCCATCACCAGCGTCCGCGGATCCCAAAAAGTCACTGACGATTTTCCGGAGGGAAAATATCAGACTCTCGAAAAATATGGCACGGATCTAACCGCCCGTGCCCGTGAAGGCAAAATCGATCCCGTTATCGGCCGCGATCACGAAATCCGCCGCGTCCTCCAAGTGCTTTCCCGCCGCACCAAGAACAATCCGGTCCTCATCGGTGAGCCCGGCGTGGGCAAGACCGCGATTGTTGAGGGTCTCGCCCGCCGCATTGTGTCCGGCGATGTGCCGGACTCGATGAAAAACAAGCGGGTCATCACCATGGATCTCGGAGGGATGCTCGCAGGCGCGAAATACCGCGGCGAATTTGAAGACCGCCTCAAGGCATTCTTGAAAGAGGTCACCGATTCCGAGGGCCAGATCATTCTTTTCATCGACGAGCTCCACACCATCGTCGGCGCGGGGGCCAGCGAGGGCGCGGTCGATGCCTCAAATCTGCTCAAACCCCAATTGGCCCGCGGCGAGCTGCACACCATTGGCGCGACCACGCTCGATGAATATCGCAAGCACATCGAGAAGGACGCCGCTCTCGAGCGCCGTTTTCAGCCCATCATGGTCGGCGAGCCATCCGTCGAGGACACCGTCGCCATTCTCCGCGGCTTGAAGGAACGATATGAAGTTCACCATGGCGTCCGGATTCAGGACAATGCCATCATCGCCGCCGCCGCCCTATCAGACCGTTATATTTCTGACAGATTTCTGCCGGATAAGGCGGTCGACCTCATCGATGAAGCCGCCTCGCGCCTTAAAATCGAGCTCGATTCCATGCCCACCGAGATCGACGTGCTCGAGCGCCAGATCCTCCAGCTCGAAATGGAAAAAAAGGCCCTCGAAAAGGAATCCGACAAACTCTCGGCCGCCCGCCTTGACAAGGTGACTGAAGAGCAAGCGAATCTGCGCGAGAAATCCTCCGGACTCATGGCCCAGTGGCGGAATGAAAAGGCGATCATTGATCGCGTGCGCCAGGCCCAGGAGAAGATCGAGAACTTCAAAAATGAAATCGAGCGCGCCCAGCGGATCGGCGATCTAACACGAGCTTCACAGATCACCTACGGCGATCTCCCGGAAGCCAACCGTGAACTCGAGGCGGCCAAGGATCACCTGACCGAGCTCCAGAAAAACGGCGCGATGCTTAAGGAGGAAGTCACCGAAGAGGACATCGCCCGCGTGGTTTCCGCCTGGACCGGGATCCCGGTCAACCGCCTGCAGGAAGGCGAAAAACAAAAACTCGTCACCATGGAAGCACGCCTTGGCGATCGTGTCGTCGGCCAGCACAAAGCCATCAAGGCGGTGGCCAACGCGGTCCGCCGCGCACGTGCCGGGCTGCAGGACGAAAATCGCCCGATCGGCTCGTTCATCTTCCTCGGCCCCACCGGCGTCGGCAAAACCGAGCTGTCCAGGGCACTCGCCGAATTTCTTTTCGATGATGAGTCCGCCATGGTGCGCATCGACATGTCGGAATACATGGAAAAACACAGCGTCGCCCGGCTCATCGGTGCGCCTCCCGGCTACGTCGGCTATGAAGAAGGCGGGCAGCTCAGCGAGCGGGTCCGGCGCAAGCCCTACTCGGTGGTGCTCTTCGATGAAATTGAAAAAGCCCACCCGGATGTCTTCAACGTGCTGCTTCAAGTCCTTGACGACGGCCGTATCACCGATGGCCAGGGCCGCACGGTGGACTTCCGCAATACCGTATTGATCATGACCTCTAACATCGGTTCGCAGTTCATCCTCCACGAGGAAAACGCCGAGCAGCGTGAAGCCAAGGTCACCGAAGCCCTGCGCGGGCACTTCCGTCCGGAGTTCCTCAACCGCATTGATGAAATCATCATCTTCGACCGCCTCAAACGGGAGGAAATCACCACCATCGTCGATCTCCAACTCGCACGCGTCCGCAAGCGGCTTGCCAAACAAGGCCTCGCCCTCGCTCTAACGGAATCTGCGAAAGAACATCTCGGCACCCAGGGCTACGATCCGATTTACGGCGCACGTCCCTTGAAGCGGGTCATTCAGCACCTGTTGCTCGATCCACTCAGCCTTGATGTGCTCGACGGCACTTTCACCGATGGTGACACCATTCAAGCGGATCTCAAAGACGGCCAGATCCTCTTCACGAAGGTGTGAACATTCCCGACGTTCGCCCATGTGCTAACATTGGCACTTCTCATCCGGAGCCGACATTCCAAAAAATCACCGGTCGAGTGACGGGAGGGCGCAAGTGGGGGGGGCGTCCTCCGATCACACCGACCGGCTACTTTATCGGGGGGAAAATCTTTTTGGATCAGGCAGCTACGCCCTCGCTGCAGTCCGACTGCATGGCGTTGTCAATGACGTCCGTCACAACCGTGAAGGGGATCGGGTCGCAGAGCAGCTTGGTGCCATAGAGGGTCTCGCTCATGAGGGCCTTGGTGCAGGCCCCTACAGGTGAGAGGGCGATGAGCAGTGGAAGGAATCTCATCGTTGGGTGATGGCTTGATTTTCGTCGCCAAGACGCACCGATATAGGTTTATTCTGATGAACGGCGATGACGATTTTGTCTTGTTTTGCCCAGAATTTCAGATGTTCGGACGGCACGGACTCGTTGCCAACTGCTTGGTCAAAGGAGACGTCCCTGGTGGTGATCCATCCTTGGTTTTGGGTGAGAAAATCGGCCCACGCGAGCAGCCTGCCAACCGGTTTGAGATTTGCGCGGCCTGCCAGGGTCTCTGGGATAAAAATGACGGCGTCTTTTGGGACGAGGGTCCAGTTTTCTCCGTCGTTGAGGATCATTGATTGTTTGATGATGGATAGACCCATCTGGCGGTTGATCGCGGTCCCTTCGGCGGGAGTTTCCAAGTGGGCGATGGGATTACCTTGTTGGAGCTTGGTGAGAGATTGAGGGTTGATGCTTGGAAAATCAGGTGTTCCAGCGAAGGCGCTGTTAGCCAGCGCACAGATGATAAGTGCAGTTCTCATGGGGGGTGGGGGGTGGGGGGATGTTTTGGGGGAGATTGTTATTCGAATGTCACGAGCACGGCGAGATCCTGGAGGTCGAGACCGGGGTGTTTTGGGTCGGTTTGTCCGAGTTCTATGCGCACGAGGATCTCGCGATTGCCGATTTGCACCGTCGTTTGATCGGAGCTCAGGTGGGACTTGGGTTGGTTTTTGACGTGTCCTAACCAGAATGTGCCGTTGGTGGCTGGAAGCGGGTCACCATTTCGGGCCAAGGTTCGATCGACATCGAGCCTTCCGGTGGGAATCGTTTCTTGGGCAGAGACGGAAAGCAATGAACACAGGCCTATGAAAAAGCGGGTGATCATGATTCCGCCACAGGGGGAGTGGAGTTTCATGGAGTGGGGGGAGATTGTCTGCTCTTGAGAACTGACGGGACCATTCAATGCCCGATCTTTCCGAAAATCAAGATGTCCGGTGTAATCTACGTGATCGCGTGGGGGAATGGGTAATCGGGTTGGAATGCCTAAAATGTTTGTAAATCACTCAAAACCAGCATTTAACAGTAAAACCAAAAAATCCCCGGCGCGCCTTGTTAGGGCGTGGCGGGGATTTGGATCTACTTAACAGTTCTTAACTAATCTGATTTTCGGCTGAAATCAGCGGTTTAAAATCGAGTTCCAATGCTCCAGATTGTCCTTTTGGGACTCGAACAACGCGGTGGTGTCCTCGTGGATGGTGATGGAAGTGATTTTGTCGCCCTTGGCGATTTTGTTGACCACGTCCTGGCCAGTGATGACCTCGCCGAAGACCGCATGTTTGCCGTCGAGATGGGGAGTTGGCAGGTGGGTGACGAAGAACTGGCTGCCGTTGGTGTTGGGACCGGCGTTGGCCATCGAAAAAATACCCGCCTTATCGTGTTTCAGCGAGCGGTCGATCTCGTCGGCAAACTTGTAGCCGGGACCGCCGGATCCGGAGCCGGTCGGGTCACCGCCTTGGATCATGAAGTTGGGGATGACGCGATGGAAGGCGACGCCGTCGTAGTATCCGCGCTTGGCGAGGTTGAGGAAATTGGCGCTGGTCACTGGGACTTGGGAGGCGAAAAGCCTCGCGTTGATGTCGCCGACGCTGGTGTGGATGGTGATTTTGATGTCTGACATGAGCGCGAGGAAACACCGGTTTTGCGACTCTGGCAACTCATACCGGCGCACCGGGACTTTGAAATCAGGCTTTGTCCGCGCAGGCGATCACCCAGCTGTATTCGCCAGCGATCTGCTCCTCGACCGGGCGGTGGAAGCCGCTTGGCAGCACGCCCCAGGTGTAGGTTTCGATTTCATAGTGCTGGCAGGACGCGAGGTGGTCGCGCCTCCAGTCGAGGACTTCCCGAGTCTGATCCAGAGTGGAACGCAGCGGCGCGGCCGGCTGGGCATCCAGTGGGATGTGGAAATGGACGCGGGCTTCGGAGTATTTTGTCAGGTCAATCCTGCCGGTTTCCACCGCGTTGAAGAATTCCGGGAGGTCGTAATAACGGTCGATGTTACCGGTTGAGGAACGCAGCAAAACCTGATGGAAATAGGTGGGTTCTTCAAATCCCCGGATCGCTGCCAAGGCTGCGGGGTTGCGTGGATCCAGTGCCAACGCGCTGGAGAGGTGAATCTTGGAAATCCGGATCCCGGCGTGCACCAAGGCGTCGAGCGACTCCCACGCGCCATTGTATTGCAGGGCGAAATGACAGGCATCGTAATTCACCCCGATCCGGCGGCGGATCGCTGCGGCGTCCTTGGCTTGGGCGTGCAACCGTTCAAAAAACGCCAAAGTTTCCGCCGTGTTTTCGAAATGCCCCAGCGGCTCCGGTTCCAGCCCGAGGTGGAAATCATGGCCGGTTTCCGTCGCCAATTCCTCCATCCACTCTGCCAGTTCCAGCAAATGGGCACGGATCAACGTTTCGTCCGCTTTGAATGCCTTGAGCGAGCCGGGCAGCGTGGAAACGGAAGCCCCGGTGTCCGGCCTCGCGATCACCGCCAGAATCCGGAAAAGATCTTTGGTGTAATCCAGCCGTGCCCGGTCCGTCCAATCCGGCTGGAACACCCGCTCCTTCACCCGCGTTCCGTGGAAACTGCCGTAGGGAAAGCCATTGATGGTGAAGACGTAAGTGTTCGTTTCATCTAGCCAATTTTTAAAATTCCGCAGATTTTCGCCGTCCAGTAATTCCGTCGCCGCCACCGCAGACAGCCGCAAGCCGATCGCAAACGGCGCGTCTTCGGGCAACATACCATCATTTCTCAAGCGGTCCCTCACCGCCAGCACATGGGTCGCAAGGACCGTGCGGGTCTCGTCCCAGGTCTCCGCCGGGTGGATATTCGTACAGTAGGAAAGGTGGGATGTCGCGAGTTTCAAGGGGTGGTCGGGTTGGCAGAAAATGTTGGCGCGAAACGCGGTGGAGTCCAGAGCGGTTTGCCTCAATTGATGGCCTGCAGCAGGGGAGCTTGACGATGGCCGGAAAACAGGCAACTTGTGATGAAATAAATCATCACATAGATTCAAACACTCACAGTCAGGGATTTACGCTATGATTTTGGCAAGGTGGAAGCTTGGTTGGCCGATGGCGAGGAAATCGAAATCACCAAACACGGCAAGCCAGTCGCCCGCCTTTCGCCGCCGGGCGACAGAAAGGTGGCGAAATTCAATATTGAGGAGCATCGGCGACGAATGAGGGAGACCTAGGGTGATCGGGTTTTCAGCGCGGAGCAAGTGAAAGAAATGCGGGAGGCCGAACTCGGAGACCGCAGTTGATCGCTTACCCCGACACCTCGTTTCTGTGCGCACTTTACCGAGAGCAGGACAATTCGGACCGGGCCTTGGCCTTCCGTGAAACGATGTCCAAGCCGCTGCATATCACGCGCTTGCTGTTATGGGAGTTCCGGCAATCCGTGCGTTTCCAAGCATTCCGGCACACCAACAACCGCAATATCGGCTACCCGCTCCATGAGGCGGAAAAAATGCTCACGGATCTGGGGGATGACATTCGGGGAGGTTTGATGACCTCCGTGGAAATCGATTTCACCAACGTGCTCGTCACCGGCGAGCGCATTTCCAAGGCCCGCACCTTTGATGGCGGGCACCGCAGTTTCGACATCCTGCACATCGCAACTGCCATCGATCTCGATGCGAAGGAGTTTTTGTCTTTCGATACAAACCAAATCCAGCTCGCCCTCACTGAGGGATTGAAGGTCCCGTTCATGGATGAGGTGCGTTGACGTCGAAACCGATTGAAATCCCCCCGTTTTTACTCCGTATGGGTTCTTGACCCCTGGGGGCGTAAATCAGGTATGTTTCGAAATTGATCATGACTCTAAAAACGCACGCCATCGCCGCCATCGTTCTTGCACCTGTTTTTTGTCGGGCTGCGCCGCTCACGATTGAGGCGGTCAATTCTCTGTCGCTGGCTCGCACCGCCCAGACGCTTGAACTCACGGCGGCGGACCTCGCGCCCCTGGGCGCGAAGGACCTCAACCTCGTCCACATTCAGGACGCTGCGGGAAATGAAATCCTCTGCCAAGCGATCGATCTCGACGGTGATGCACTTCGCAAATTCGACGCCGTCATTTTCCAAGCCGATTTTGCAGCGGGTGAGACCAAGACCTTCACCGCGACTGTCGGCGGCAAGCAGCTTTTCAAAAAGGAACAATACAAAGCCTTCGGGCGTTTCGTGCGGGAGCGCTTCGATGATTTCACTTGGGAAAACGACCGCATTGCCCACCGCACTTATGGCAAGGCGCTGGAAACCTGGGAGGGTGAACCTCTTTCCAGCAGCACCATCGATATCTGGTCCAAGCGCACGCCGCGCATGGTGGTGAATGATTGGTATCTCGCGGACGACTATCATGTGGACTATGGCGAAGGCGCGGATTTCTACTCCGCCGGCCTCAGCCGCGGATGCGGCGGAAACGGCTTGTGGGCTGCTGACAAGTTATGGGTTTCGCGAAACTTCATTCAATCCCGCGTGCTTGCCAATGGGCCGATCCGCGTTCTCTTCGAGCTCGATTACGCGCCTTACGACGTTAACAACTTCAGCGTCAGCGAAACCAAACGCATCAGCCTCGATGCTGGTCACCAGTTCGACCACTTCCAAAGCCTCTATAAAACCTTCACCCGACCCGGGCAGCAAGTTGTGCTAACACCCGCGATCGGCCTCAAAAAAGTCGCAGGTGAGCAGGTTGAGGCGAATGCCGGCGCCGGTTGGTTGGTGAAGTGGGAGAAGATGGAAAAAAACGCCGGTAACCAAGGCCTCGCCGTGATCACCCGGCCGGAGGAATTTGTGAAACACACCGAGGATGCCCTCAACCAACTGGTGATCACCCAATTGAATGACAAACAAACGGTCGACTATTGGGCGGGTTTCTGTTGGGACAAAGATCCTGCTTTTCCATCCGGCGCGGCGTGGACGGCGCATGTCGATGCGTTCGCCCGTTCGCTCGCCTCACCGATCCGCGTCACCGTTAAACTCGTCCCATGATCCACCTCCGTTTTATGAAAACCATATCAATTTTCCCCACCGTCTTCGCATTGCTGCTCGTAGGTTCGGCTGTCGGCGCGGAGTCTCATTCCAAACATTTCACCGATTGGCCGGCGGGCGCTTCGCCGGCGGATGTGGGCAAGCGTGTTGCGGAGAATTTCCTGCCGCGCAAGTTCCGCTACGAAACCACGCCAAACAAGGCGCATCTTGGTGTAATCTACCCGGAAGTCATCACCTGGTATGGTGCGCTGATGGTTGCCCAACTCACGGCGGATCAGGATCTCAGCAAACGTCTGATCACCAAGTTCGAACCGTTGTTAGCCGAGCCCGGATCTCAAAGAATCAATCGGGTGGCGCATGTGGACTACCGGGTTTTCGGCGCGGTTCCCTTGGAGATTTTCCTTCAGAATCAGGACATGCGTTGCCGGGATCTCGGGCTGGATTTGGCGGATGCGCAGTGGGAGAAAACCACGCCGGATGGCATCACGGCGGAGGCGCGGTATTGGATCGATGATATGTATATGATTCCGTTGGTGCAGGCGCAGGCGTTCCGCGCCACCAAAGACATGAAATACTTGGATCGCGCCGCGTCGGCGATGTCCGCCTACCTCGATAGATTGCAGGAACCCAACGGGCTTTTCCACCACGGGATCAACGCCCCGTTTTTCTGGGGTCGCGGAAATGGCTGGATGGCGGCCGGCGCGGCCGAGTTGCTCCGCTCGCTGCCGGCAGATCATCCGCAGCAGGCGCGGATTCTAGCAGGATATCGCAAGATGATGGAAGGCCTGCTCGCCTGTCAGGCGGAGGATGGCATGTGGCGTCAGTTGCTCGACAAGCCTGAATCCTGGCCCGAGACCTCGGGCACGGCGATGTTTGCCTTCGGCATGGTGACCGGGGTGAAAAACGGCTGGTTGGATGAAAAAGCCTACGGTCCGGCCGCCCGCAAGGCATGGCTGGCATTGGTGGGTTTCCTCGATGAAGAGGCGAATTTGCGCGAAGTTTGCATCGGCACGGACAAGGGTTTTGACGAGCCATTCTATCTGGCCCGTCCGCGGACGGCAGGCGATCTTCATGGCCAGGCTCCGATGCTGTGGACGGCCAGCGCGCTGATGCGCTGAGATCACTTCACGCTCAACCCGCTGAGGTCCGGCTTGAAAAGCGAATCGGGCAGCGGACTGTTGATGCGTGGGGCGTCGAAAATCGTGCGGACGCGGGATTTATCCTGGAGTTCCATTTCCATCGCCCGCAGTTCGTTTTTCGCCGGATCGATATCGAGGAAGATCCATGGAATCTGCGATCGGACGCGGCGGTCCTTTGGCTTGAGTGTGTATTGATGGATGCCCGAAGCGATTCGCGACTCGATGATTTCAAACGCCTTTTGGAACGCCTCGGGCGACTCAAACGCCTTGCCGGATAGAAGCGAAAATCGTGCGGCCTGCGGCGAGTCCGTTGGAATCCGGCGGGCGGATTTTTCCGCAGTCTGAATGAGCGTGAGCGTGGTGCCATCGGAAACGGCGAGGGTTTCCACCGGATCGCCGAGCTGCCAACGGAATTTGCCGGGCTTGACGAAGGACAGGCGGCCCCGGGCGGAGGTCGGGTTTTTCAACGCGGGCAGCTTCCTCTCTTGGGTGAAGGTGTTGTCGAGCGAATGGATCGACGGCTGGCGCTTGAGCCATGCATCAAGCGCTGTGTTGTCGGCCCGCGAAGTGGCGAGGCTGCAAAGGGTGAGGAAGACGACGAAGCGCACGATGAGAGTTTCACGGAGATTCGGCTGCGCGTCAAACACCGCGCAAACCTGAATCCGCGTCGGCGAGCTTTGAGGTCTTGGCGCCGGCTTTGTCCAACATGGAAACCCAAAGCGAACAAAGCGGGGTGCCGGCGTCGAAATTCAAGTGGCGGCCGGTTCTCATTTGGCCGTTGGCCTTGCCGGCGACGACGATGGGCACGTTACGAGGGTTGTGGGAATTTCCATCGCGAATGGGTGAGCCGAAGGCGACCATCGAGTGGTCGAGCAGCGTGCCATCGCCCTCCTTGATGCCCTTCATCTGGTCTAACATGTAGGCGTATTGCTCGACGTGCCAGCGGTTGATCTTTTCATACTGGGTGAGCGCGTCCTGGTTGTTTTTGTGATGGGAAACCGAGTGGTGGCCGTCGTTCACGCCGTCGATGAAGGAGAAGTTCCGGTTGGTCACGTCATTGCCAAACATGAAGGTGGAAACACGGGTGGAGTCCGACCAAAACGCAAGCACCATCAGATCAAGCATGATGCGCGAGTGCTCGCCATGATCGAAGCGCGGGCGTGAGTTGAGTTCCTCCTCGCGGGATGCTTTGCCCATGGCGCTGGTGATGCGTTTGTCGAGGGCGTCGATGTTTGCGAGCACCTCGGGTGATAGATTTTCGCCGGCACCGAGCGAGTTCGCCTCCTGTTCGATCCGGCGTTCCACTTCGCGGATGGATTCGAGATACTGGTCGAGTTTTTGACGATCTGCCTGGCCGAGTTTCGATTGCAGGCGGCGGGCGTCGTCGCGGACGAGATCGAGCACCGATTGTTGGTCGGAGTCTTGTTTCTTGCCCTCAGCGGATTTGGTGCGGAAGAGCCGGTCGAAAGCGACGCGCGGGTTGAGTTCGCAGGGAAGGGGGACGGTCGGTGTTTTCCAGGAAATGTGGGAGGCGTAGAGGCGGGTGTAATTGACGTTGGTATCGACACCGGTGGCGACTGGTTCGGTGCCGAGTTCGAGCGACGGCAGCTTGCAGGTGCTGCCGATTTCCCGCGCGGCGATCTGGTCCATCGAGATTCCGCCGGCGTTGATATCGGAGCCGGTGGTCTTGGCGATGGTGGTTCCGGTGAGCCAGCCGCCGGTTTTCACATAGTGGCCGTCTCCTGAAAACGAGGCTTTGTTTTCAAGTCCGGTTAGAACAAGGATGTCTTCGCGGTGCGATTCAAGGGGTGAAAGGATGGGCGAAAGTTTGAATCGGCTGCCGTCGCCTTCCGGTGTCCAGCGGTCTGCCCGGACGCCGTTGGGCATGTAAAGCAGCGCCATCCGGACGGGGAAATTCCCGCCATTTCCGGTGGCCGCCATCAGCGGGCGCATCGCATCCAGGACGGGCAGTGCGAGGGTGGCCCCGAGGCCTTTTAGCAACATGCGTCGTTCCAGCATCCAGCGGTTGGTTTGAATATTTGCCATGGTTTGGGTAGGTTCTAACGTTTTTCGGAGCGGTGTTGGAATGGGAGTGACTGGGTGACCGCGTGGATGAGCGGGCGGATTTTCAAATCGTTTTTTCGCAGGTTTTTCACGAGTTCGGTGATGACCGGTTCGTCGTAGTATTCGAGCGAGCGGCCGAGCGAGTAGGCTAGCATCTTGCGGGCGAGATTGCGAAGGAAGAGTTCGTCGGACTGGAGAAGCAGGTCCTTGAGCTCGGCGGGAGTGGAGAAACGGATGTCGCCGGGCAGCGTGGCGAGCGAGTCGATCGGTTTTCCATTGGCATCGGTGGTGCGCCAGCGGCCGATGGCATCGAAGTTCTCCAAGCCGAAGCCGAGGGGATCGATTTTTTCATGGCAACCGGCGCAGGACGGCTTTTCACGGTGAATTTCAAGTTGCTCGCGGAACGAAAGTCCCTCGGAGGATTTATCGTCGCCGGGCAGCACCCCTGCATCGGGTGGTGGTGGCGGGGGCGGAGTTCCTAACAAAGTGTCGAGAATCCATTTCCCGCGTTTCACCGGGCTGGTGCGCAGCGGGACGGAAGTGGTGGTCAGGATGGACGCCTGGCCGATGACGCCGCCGCGATTGCGGTCGGTTAGGGGAACTTTTTGGAGTTTGTCGCCGGAGACGGCGGGCAGACCGTAATGTTTGGCGAGTTCGGCGTTCGCGAACGTGTAGTCGGCGTGGATTAGCTCGGTGACCGGGCGGTTTTCGCGGATGAGGAAGTTGAAAAACTCGATCGATTCCCGATACATCGCGGAGCGCAGGGAAGGGGTGAAGGTGGGGAATCGTTTGGTGTCCGGATCCGCGATTTCACGAAGTTCTTCGAAACCGAGCCATTGACCGGCGAAGTGTCGGGAAATCGCTTCGGCGCGCGGGTCGGCGAGCAGGCGCTCGACTTGGCCATGGAGAGTTTCGGGTTCGGACAGCTTGCCTTCTGAGGCGAGGCGGAGCAGTTGGCGGTCCGGCGCGGAAGACCAGAGGAAATAGGAAAGGCGGGTGGCGAGTTCGAAGTCGGTGACCTTCCATTCGGATTTTCCCGGGAGGTCGGATTCGGCGCGGAAGAGGAAGGCGGGATGCACGAGAAGCGCCTGCAGGCACGGACGCAGCGCCTCGGCAAAGGGCATGCCGGCTTTCAGGTTTTTTTCGAACAATGCAAGCATCGCCTGCAAGTCCGCATCGGTGGCGGGACGACGGAACGCGAGGCTGGCGTGGTATTGAAGAGTGGTTTTGGCGGCGGCGAGCGGGATGACTTTTTTGCTGGGCTTGCTCACCAACATCCGGTCCAGACTGGCGGGTGTGGCGTAGAGTGAGGCGATGATTTTGCGGGACGCCTCCATGTATTTTTCCATCAGGATGGGCGGCACGAAAAGCGCGTCGCCGACGTTGTCAAAGCCCTCGCCGCCCGCGCCATCCGCCGGGAAATCGCGGCCGGGGAAGAAGTTCACGCCGAAGATGTCGCGGACGGTGTAGTTGTATTCATTGCGATTGAGCCGCCGGATGGTGGTGCGTCCCGGATTGCGGGGGAAATTTCCGGCTCCCAACTTTTTAGAGATCGCCCGGATTTCCTTCACGAGCGTGGCGCGCTCCGCATCCGTGGGGAGCGTTTCCGTCTCATCTTCGGGCGGCATGTCTTTGTTTTCGATCTCGATCGCGAGGTTTTCGAGGAAACGATGGTGCCTCAGCGCCGAGTCGGTGGAATCCAGCGGGTGCACTTCGATCCCGCCCTTTTGCTTCTCGGGACCGTGGCATTCGTAGCAGTATTTTTGCAGCAACGGTTGCGCATTCCGCGCGAATTCGTCCGCTCCGGAAATGGAATGCCCGGCGAGTAGGATGGCGAAAATTTGGGGAAATCGGATCACAATAAAAGGCTTCTCGAAAACGGCTGTAATGCCCGCTTTCTTTCAGGATTCCTCAGGTCATGAGCGTTCTTGCATGCGGATGGATTTGCGGCGATCTTCCTGTCTATGAACGACACTCGGACCGAGCGAGATTCGATGGGCGAGATGGAAGTTCCGGTGGCGGCGCTTTACGGCGCTTCCACGGAGCGGGCGGTTCGCAATTTCCCGCTCTCGGGCACGGTGCTGCCGCCTGAGTTCATCCACGCTTACGGCCGGATTAAAAAATCGGCGGCGGAAGCCAATGCCGAGCTCGGGTTTCTTGATCCGGCGACCGCGCGCCTGATCGCCAACGCTGCCGCCGAGGTGGCTGAAGGGAAATTTGACGGGCATTTTCCCATCGATATCTATCAGACCGGTTCCGGCACCTCGACGAACATGAATCTCAACGAGGTGATCGCCAACCGCTGCGCCCAGCTCGACCTAAGTCTGGCCGTCCATCCGAATGACCACGTCAATCTCGGGCAATCGTCGAATGACACGTTTCCCACGGCGATCCATGTTTCCGCCGTGCTGGCGATCCGCGATCACTTGATTCCCGCGCTCGATGGCTTGGCGGGATCCTTGGAAACCAAGGCCGGAAATTTCCACGAGGTCCTCAAGATCGGTCGGACCCATTTGATGGATGCGACGCCGGTTAGATTGGGGCAGGAATTCGGCGGCTGGGCGCGGCAGGCGCGGCTGGCATCGCGGCGGGCTGCAAAGGCGCTGGATGCGTTGTTAGAGCTGCCGCTTGGTGGCACGGCGGTGGGCACGGGCTTGAACGCGCATCCGGAGTTTGCCGCGAAAACGATCGCCCGGCTTGCCGCCGAGACCGGAATTCCATTCGCCGAGGCGGAGAATCATTTCGAAGCGCAATCCGCCAAGGACGCCTGCGTGGAAGCGCACGGCCAGCTCTCGACCATCGCCGTCTCGCTCCACAAAATCGCCTGCGACATCCGTCTGCTGGGTTCCGGTCCGCGTTGCGGGCTGGCGGAAATCCGCCTGCCAGCCACCCAGCCGGGATCGTCGATCATGCCGGGCAAGGTCAACCCGGTGATGGCCGAAGCCGTGACCATGGTCGCCGCACGCGTCGCCGGAAATCAAACCACCGTCGCCTGGTGCGGCGTTGGTGGATTCCTCGAACTCAACGTCTCCATGCCCCTGATCGCCGCCTGTTTGTTGGAGTCCATCCGCTTGTTAGCCAATGGCGCGGATGCGTTCCGCGAACGCTGCGTGGATGGCATCGAGGCGGACGAAAACCGCTGCAACGAACTCATCGAACTGTCGCTCTCCATGGTCACCGCCCTGGCCCCGCGCATCGGCTACGACCGGGCCTCAGCCATCGCCAAGGAATCCGTCGCCACCGGTCGCACCGTGAGGGAGATCTGTGAGAGTCGCTTGGGTCAGTTGGAGCTAACCGCAGATGAATTGGCGGAGTTGCTCGACCCCGCGAGGATGAGCGGCCCCTGAATCCCGGATCGTGCGCTCTGCAGCCAGCCATTCTCTTCCCAATCAAAAATCAAAAATCCTCAGTCGTCGTTCATCAGTTCACCGCCACAGTAGCTCGCCCGGAAACGCGCCCCCTCGTTCCATCTGATAGACGCACCTGGCACCCAGAAACTTGAAGTGGCGGTATGAAGGCCGTCACTGGTAAAAGAATGGCGAAGCTGGCCGAACAGAAAGGCTGGAGTCTCGCCCGGATCAACGGAAGTCACCATGTTTTCACCAAGCAGGGTCGATTTGACCCACCGCCTTTCGATGGCAAGGCGGTGGTCCTGTGGGCGGATGGCAGCGTAACACCCATGCCGATCGAACGGACGACCGGCGAGGTCATGCTGGATAGCACGAGTTTCCTCGATCCTGCGCATCCCGTTTGGGCCGGGAGAACACCGTCGATTGCGTTGCCCGAGTGAGCGCTGCGGATCCACGCTTGCGATCCGGGTTTTACAAATTATCATCACTTCCTATGGAAAATTCTCCTAAAATCACTGCCTATCTCAAAACCTTCTGCGGCTGGAGCGAAGGCATCCGCGCGATCATGCGGAAATACGAGCTTCCCTACGAAGAAAAGGACATCATCAAGAATCCCGCATTTCGTTGGGAAATGGAGCAGCGCAGCGGCCAATCGCTGTCGCCGTGCGTCGAGATCGACGGCCACATGCTGCCGGACATTTCCGGCGAGGAAGTGGAAGCATGGATGCTGGAAAACGGCTATTTCGAGTCGAACGACAAGGCTCCGGACGCGCCGATCAACTCCGCCTGCACCGACGAACAACACGCCGAAATGGCTATGGGCCGGCTTCCGGTTCCCAGGAAAATCCGCTTTCTCGACTAATTTCCCGGACTCCCCGTGGGGGTGACGATTTTCCAGACAAAACTCAGGAGCGTAGGCATTTAACCTCTGAAGAATGAGTTCTCCCGCACAATCCTGGAAGCAGTGGCTGGCCGAAAATGGCCCGCGACTGCTTCTTTTTGCACGCGGCTGGAGTAAAAACCGGCATGATGCGGAGGACTTGGTGCAGGAGGCGGTTTTGCGAATGTGGCATCACCAAGCTGACAAGGGTGGCGCTCCACCGGATCTGCCGTTGGTATTTTCGACGATTCGGTTTTGCGGATTGAATCACCACCGCAGCGAATCCCGCCGCCGCAAGCGCGAGGAATCCATTATCTACCTGAACGACTTTCAGGACGTCTGGCTGGATCCGCTGCTTGAAGAGGATGAAGAAGCGGTTGTCTTGCGTGAAGCCGTGCAAAATCTCAGCCAGAAACTCCGTGAAGTGGTGGTGATGAAGTTTTGGGGCGGGCTCACCTTTCTCCAGATTTCCGAAACCCTTGCCATTTCGCCCAACACGGCGGCTTCGAGATACCGCTACGCATTGGAACAACTGGCGCACGAACTGCGCCGCGTGAAGGAGGACCGCCGCCATGCAAACTGACGCCATCGAAGCCGCACTCACCCGCTTGATGCCTCCCGCGTTGAGCCAGAATTGCCAACTCGAAATCGATGCGATGCTCGATGACTTGGCCGGCTCCGAAATCCAGGGGATTGCTGAAATCCCAGCGCCACAGCGGAATCGCTGGGTGCTTGCGGCTGGCATTGCCGCCGCCGTCGCCGGCTTGCTTGCGGTTTTCCCTTCCATCGGCGGTCCTGCATTAGCGCCGCTGGTGTCCGCTCCCTTGGTGGAAAAAGCCCGCGGACTTGTCCTTATTGGCGAGTCAGACCGGATCGAATCGATGACCGACGAAGGTTGGCAGGAGGATTCCTACGGCTCCGCCATGCATGCGGTCCGCCTCAACGTGGTGGAGGAAAACAGCCTGCGCGACTTGGAAACCGGTATCGTCATGCAAATCTCGGAACCCCGTGAGGAACTTCTGATGATGCCCATCACCGCATTCTGAACATGAAACTCCGCCTGATCGTCGCCATGCTTTTCTCGCCTGCTCTCGCTGGCGTCGCAGAGCCTGCCGCACCCACTTCGGCCAATCCCGTCGCCCACGCGCCGCGCGTCTGGCTTGGGTTGCGCGTGGCGAAACCGGATGAAACGATCACCGCGCACGTGCCATCCTTGCCGCCCGGTGTCGGATTTCTCGTCAAATCCATCGACGATGGCGGCCCGGCCGAGACCGCCGGGCTGCGCGAACTCGATTTGCTCTGGAAACTCGGCGACCAAATGCTCGTCAACGAAGCCCAGCTCGCCGCCTTGCTCCGCCTCTCGAAACCGGGCGAGGAGATCACTCTGGCGGGCTTCCGCGGTGGAAAACCCCTCGAGGTGAAATTGAAGCTCGGGGAAGCGCCTTTGCTTCAGCGGCCATTCCCCAGCGAAATGGTCGAGTCCGCGATCCTGCCAGGCGACTGCGCCGGCCCGATGCGGGTGGTCAATGTCGCCGAAAAAAGCGCGAGCTACTCGACCGATGACGGCCGTGCGGTCCTCCAGCGTGATGGCGAAATTTACAAAGTCACCATCCATGACGCGGACGAAAAACTGATCTTCCAAGGGGACTTCACCCATCAAGATAAGTTCGACAAGGTGCCCGAAGGCTGGCGTCGGCGCATCTTCGCCCTCCGTCGTGGCCTCGATCAAACGCTCGAAGGACGGATGATGCCTAGCCGCCAACCGAGGCCCCGGGTGGTCCCGCCGCCCGTCGTGAATCCCTGATTTTTACCTTCCGGTAGATTTCTCATGGGAATGCCTTGCGTTTTCCAACTTGGCTTCGCATCTTGCGCCGCATGCATCCTGACGTGGCGAAGCTGGTTGAAGCCGGCCGCATTCCCAAACCAGTCGGCGAGCGCCTTTCTCAATTGGCTCCCGGAAACTTTTGTATTCATAAATCCTTCGGCGCCGGTAAGGTGATCGACTGGGATCTTCCTGCAAAAAAAGTCACCATCGACTTCGAAAAGTCCGCTGGCCAATCCATGGAACTGCAATTTGCATTCCAAAAAACCGAGTGGATTGGCAGCGACGATTTTCGCGCCAAAAAGATCGAGCAACTCGAAGAACTTCGAACTCTCTCGAAGAGCGATCCGCTCGCCCTCGTCGTCCACCTGCTCCAAAGTCACGGCGGCAGCATGACCGGCGATGCTCTCGAAAAAGAACTCTCCGGGGCCGTCATCCCCGAGGCCGGTTTCAAAAAATGGTGGGATGTGACCAAAAAGGCGCTGCGTGAAAGCCGCCTTGCCGCCGTCCCTCAAAAGCGCACCGAGGCCATCGTCCTCCGGGTCGGCGACCGCACACCTGCTCAAGCACTCGTCGCTGATTTTGAAGCCGCCCGCGATATCAAGGGCATGATTCGTGCGCTTGAAGCGATCGCCGCCGATATCGGCGCTTTCGAAGACGATTCGGAATCGCTCAAGCGCCTGCTCAACGACATCGACGAAGGTGCGAAAAAAGCCGCCCGCGTCCAACTCGGCCAAGCCTTACAACTCGTCGCCGCCCGCGACGAAGTCATTGGCACCTCCAAAACACTCGAACTCGACCCAACCGCCGTCCGCCTCTCCGATCTCCTGCTTTCCGCCGATCCCATCAAATTGGCGGAAGAAGCCGGAGCCCTGCCGTCCGGTCGCCAACGCGCCGTTTATGAAGCGTTCCCGAATGCCTTTGGCGAAGATTGGGTCAGCAAAATCGTCCAGGTTTTCGACCGTGTCGGCGCACGGGGAGTCACGGAAATCGCCCGCATTCTCCTCGAACGCGGCGGCATGCCAGCGCTCGTCACCCACCTTCGTTCGGCGATTGCCCGGCGCGCACTTGGACCGGATGCTTTGATTTGGGTCTGCCGCGAGCGCAAGGGACCTTCGCAGGAAGTTTTCAGTGCGGACGTCGGCGCTTCAGTGTTGAATCTCCTCGAAAACGACCACCTTTCCGACGGGCCGCGCAAAACCTCCCGCCTCCAGTCGTTGCTCGGCGACGACAAGTCCCTGCTCACCGACCTCGTCGGCATCATGGACATCAACGAGTCGCGGAATTTCGCCCGCCGCCTGCTCGATTGCCCAGTCTTCGGCGAGCTCGAGAAAAAGTCGCTGATGGCGCGCATCATCCGCGTCCGCCCGGAAACCGCCGAACTCGTCAGCGGCGTCAATGCCAAGCGTCCTGAAGAAATGCTGCTCGTTTCCTGGGAAAGCCTCGAAAAGAAAAAGGCCGAACTCGACGACCTGGTTCGCAACCGCATCCCGCAGAACACTAAGGATATTTCCATCGCCCGTTCCTATGGCGACCTTCGTGAGAACTTCGAATACAAGTCTGCCAAGGATCTCCAAAAATACCTCATGCATCGCCAAGGCGAGCTGGAAAAGGACATCACCCGCGCCCGCGGCACCGATTTCAAAGGTTCCGATGCAGCCAAGGTGAACATCGGCACCATCGTCACCCTCACCGATGCGGCCGGCAGCGAGATCGTCATGACCGTGCTCGGCGCTTGGGATTCCATCCCGGAAACCAAAACCGTCTCCTACCTTTCCGAGGTCGGCAAGGCACTCGTCAGCCGCGAACCCGGAGACACCGTGCAAGTGCGCGACGAAGTGACCGAGGAAATGCAGACTCTCACGGTCCGCTCGATCAAGCCGTTCAATCCCTGATTTTAAAACCCAACCGTCACCAACAAAAATTATACTTATGGACTACACCACCATTGTTGAAATCCGCGGCCGCGAAGTGATCGATTCCCGTGGCAACCCCACCGTCGAAGTCGATGTGCATCTTGAAGGCGGCGCCATCGGACGCGCCGCAGTCCCATCCGGCGCCTCCACCGGCGAACACGAAGCCGTCGAACTCCGCGACGGCGACAAGGCCCGCTACCTCGGTAAAGGCGTTCTCAAGGCCGTTGAAAATGTGAACGCCACCCTCGCCCCGGCGTTGCTTGGCTTCTGCGCCACCGAGCAGGCCTCCATCGATGCCACCATGCTCGCGCTGGACGGCACTTCCACCAAAAAAGTCCTCGGTGCCAACGCCATCCTCGGTGTTTCGCTCGCCGTCGCCAAGGCCGCCGCCTCACAACTCGGCATCCCACTTTACAAATACCTCGGCGGCCCGAATGCCAAGGTGCTTCCCGTGCCGATGATGAACATCATCAATGGCGGCTCCCACTCTGATGCTCCGATTGATTTCCAGGAATTCATGATCGTGCCCGTTGGCGCGCCCACCTTCCGCGAATCCGTCCGCTACGGTGCCGAAGTTTTCCACGCCTTGAAAAAAGTCCTTCATGATCGCGGTCTTTCCACCGCTGTCGGTGACGAAGGTGGCTTCGCCCCGAAACTCGACGGTGCCGAAGACGCCCTTAATGTCATTTGCCAAGCCATCGAGAAGGCCGGATACAAGGTCGGTGATGACATCGCCATCGCCCTCGACGTCGCTTCCTCCGAGTTCTACAACAAGGAAAAGGGTGCCTATGTCTTCCACAAGTCGGACGGTTCCGTGAAATCCTCCGCTGAGCTCGTCGAATTCTACGCCGATCTGCAAAAGCGTTTCCCAATCATTTCCATCGAAGATGGTTGCGACGAAAACGACTGGGACGGCTGGAAGCTCCTCACCGACAAGCTTGGCAAGACCACCCAGCTCGTCGGTGACGACCTGTTCGTCACCAACGTCGATTACCTCAGAAAGGGCATCAAGCTCGGTGTGGCCAACTCGATTCTCGTCAAAGTGAACCAAATCGGTTCCCTCACCGAGACCTTCGACGCCGTTGAGCTCGCCAAGGAAAACAGCTACACCGCCGTCCTCAGCCATCGCTCCGGCGAGACCGAAGACAGCACCATCGCCGACCTCGCCGTCGCCACCAATTGTGGCCAGATCAAGACCGGCTCGATGAGCCGCTCCGACCGTGTTGCGAAATACAACCAACTCCTCCGCATCGAGGAAGAGCTGGGTGATGACGCCGTCTTCGGCATCAAGAAGCTCAAAGTAATCAACAAATAAGGAGCAGGGACGTATGGCACGTAGTTAAGCCGATCATCGGCGCATCGTGGCTGGAGCGTCTCGCTCCATAACGTTGTCGGAGCATCTTGCTCCGAGTCTGACTCTTCGGAATTATCCTCAGCTACGTGCCATTCGATCAGGGACCTTGTTGTCCCTTCCTCTCTTTGTCTTAAAACGGCGGATCTCGAAAGAGGTCCGCCGTTTTTCACATTGAAACAAATCCCCGTCCCGGGATTGACGCGACGCCTCGATCCCGCTGAACTTCCGGCCCGTCCTCGACGGTGTTTCCCATGGACTATCAAGCGAAAATCGCAACCAATGTCGCCTCCATCCCGCGTTCCGGGATCCGCGACTTCTTCGAACTCGTACAAGGCCGCGACGATGTGATCTCGCTCGGCGTGGGTGAGCCTGACTTCGTCACCCCATGGCACATTCGCGAGGCGGCCATCTACTCGCTGGAAAAAGGCCAAACCACCTACACTTCCAATCTCGGCCTGCTCTCGTTGCGGCAATCCATCGCCAAATACGTGCAGGAGTTTTTCCACGTGGACTACGATCCTGCGAAGGAAGTGCTGGTCACCGTCGGCGTTTCGGAGGCCATCGACATCGCCCTGCGTGCCCTGCTCAATCCCGGCGATGAGGTGATTTACCATGAGCCCTGCTACGTCTCCTACAGCCCCAGCATCATCATGGCGCATGGCGTGGCGGTGCCGGTCGTGACCACCAAGGAGGATGAGTTCTCGCTCAAACCCGACAAGGTGGCTGCCGCCATCACGCCGCGGACGCGCATCATTTTCATCAATTTCCCGACCAATCCCACCGGCGCTTGCGCCTCGCGCGCGGACCTCGAAGGCATCGCCAAGCTTGCCATCGAACACGACCTCATTGTTCTAACCGACGAAATCTACAGCGAGTTGCGCTACGACGAAACCGAAGAGCACCTCTCCATCGCCTCGCTGCCGGGGATGAAGGAGCGCACCATCCTGCTGCACGGATTTTCGAAAGCCTTCGCGATGACCGGCTTCCGCCTCGGCTATGCTTGCGCGCCACAGCCGATCATCGAGGCCATGATGAAGATTCACCAATATTCGATGCTCTGCGCGCCGATCATGAGTCAGAACGCTGCGATCGAAGCTCTCGAACACGGCAAACCCGCGATGATTGAAATGCGCAACAGCTATCACCAGCGGCGCGATTTCCTGGTCAAGCGCCTCAATGAAATCGGCCTCGATTGCCACACGCCCGGCGGCGCGTTTTATGTCTTCCCGGACATCCGCAGCACCGGCCTGAGCAGCAAGGAATTCGCCATGCGCCTGCTGGAGGAGGAAAACGTCGCTTGCGTTCCCGGCAGCGCGTTCGGCCCGTCCGGTGAAGGTTTCCTCCGCTGCTGTTATGCCACCGCCTTCGAGGACATCCGCACTGCCACGGACAAGATCGAGAGTTTTGTCGGTCGCTTGAAAAACGCATGAGCACCGAGCCACAAACATCGGATCCCGAGCGGCTCACCCGGGCCCACGTGGTTCCGTTTGTGGCCTTCATGAGTTTCATGTTGGTGCTGATGGTGCTCGGTTACACCATCGAGTGGAAACACCCGGACGCGCCTTGGTGGCGGCAACAACCGTCGCAGATTGTCTATCCGATCCAAACCCTGGTGGCTCTCGGGTTTCTGATTCACTTCTGGCGGAGTTATACCTTCAACTGGTCGCTGAAATGGTCGCTCGTCGGCATCGTTTTCGGCGCGGTGGGAATCGGGTTCTGGCTGTTGCCCACCACACTTTACGATGCTTGGGGCCTCACCGGGAAACCTGACGGCTGGCTCGGGATGTTAGGTTTCGAAGAGCGCAAAGAAGGTTTTGATCCCGGCTTGTTTGAAAATCCCATCGCCTATTGGACTTCGCTCAGCTTTCGTTTCCTGCGGGCCGTCGTCGTCGTGGCGCTGATCGAAGAAATCTTCTGGCGCGGATTCATCATGCGCTTCGTGCTCGATTGGGAAGGGGACTACTGGAAGCAGCCGTTCGGCAAACACCGCTGGCTATCCTACGCCATCGTCACCGGCCTCTTCATGGTGGCGCACAGCAGCACCGACTACGCCGGAGCCTTCGTTTACGGCAGTCTCACGTATTGGCTTTGCGTCTGGAGCAAAAACCTCGGCGCGTGCGTTGTCATGCACGCCACCGCGAATCTTCTGATGGGCATCTACATCATGGCCTACGGCAAATACGGGCTCTGGTAGCGATGCCCGCTCACAAGCTGCGGTCTGAGATCTCCTTCTTGATCGATGCGATGAAATCATCCAGCGACATCGTTGTCAGGTCTTCGGTATCGCGCTTGCGGATGGAGACGGTGCCTTCATCGACTTCCTTCTGGCCGAGCACGATCATGTAAGGCACGCGGTCGAGGCGGGCATTGCGGATTTTCGCACCGACCTTTTCGTTGCTGCGATCCACGGAGACACGCACGCCAACGTCGGCGAGCTTTGCAGAAGTGGCTTCGGCTGCCTCCAAGGTTTTCTCGGAAATCGGGATCACACGGACCTGCTCAGGGGCGAGCCAGGCGGGGAATTTTCCTTCGAAGTGTTCGATGAGCAGGCCGGTGAAGCGCTCCAGTGAGCCGAACGGCGCGCGATGGATCATCACCGGCACGTGCTGCTGGTTGTCCGCGCCAACGTAGCTGAGACCAAAGCGCACGGGCAGGTTGTAGTCCACCTGCACGGTGCCTAACTGCCAGTCGCGGCCGATCACGTCCTTGACGACGAAGTCGATTTTAGGGCCATAAAACGCCGCTTCGCCGAGTTCTTCGGTGTAGTCCACGCCGAGCGTTTGCACGGCTTGGCGGAGGGCTGCTTCGGCTTTGTCCCAGTTTTCCGGCGAGCCGACGTATTTGTCTGACTCGGGATCGCGGAGCGAAAGGCGCACGCGGTAGTCGTGCATGCCAAGCGTGTTGAGGACCTTTTTCACGAGGTCGAGGCAGCCGGTGACTTCTTCGGCGACTTGATCCGGAGTGCAGAAAAGGTGGGCGTCGTCCTGGGTGAAACCGCGGACGCGGGTCATGCCGCCGAGTTCGCCGGATTGTTCCCAGCGGTAAACAGTGCCGAACTCGGCGAGTCTAACCGGAAGATCGCGGTAGGAGTGGTGATCGCTCGCATAGATCTTGATGTGGTGCGGGCAGTTCATCGGCTTGAGTAGGTAACCTTCGTAGGTTCCGTCTGATAGACCGTTGATCAGGGTGGCGCAGGTCGCGTCTTCATCGGCGAGTTTGTCCAGCACGTCGCGCTCGGCGATGGCGGGGTATTGGCTCTCCTGATAGTAGGGGAAATGGCCGGAGGTGCGATAGAGATCGAGCTTGCCGATGTGTGGGGTGTAAACCTGCGAGTAACCCTGCTTGTCGAGTTCCTGGGTGATGAAATCCTGCAACGAGCGGCGGACCAGCGCACCTTTCGGTTTCCAAAGGATCAATCCCTGGCCGACCATTTCATCGATGTGGAAAAGCCCGAGTTCCTTGCCGAGGCGGCGGTGGTCGCGCTTCTTCGCTTCTTCGAGGCGATTCAGGTGGGCTTCCAGCAGCTCCTTGTTTTCAAAGGCCGTGCCATAAAGCCGCTGGAGTTGGCCTTTGGATTCGTCGCCGAGGTAGAACGACGAGGAAACCGACATCAATTTGATGTTCTTGCACTTCGAGCTGTAGCCGACGTGAGGGCCGGCACAGAGGTCGATGAAGTCGCCATTCTGGAAACACGAGATTTGTTCGCCATCGGGAATTTTGTCGATGAGGTCGAGTTTGAAACGCGATGGATTGCCCGGGCGCTCGGTGAGCCCGCCGAGACGGCCGCTTTCCGCCATCGCCTTGGCTTCCCCGCGGGAGATCGCTTTGTATTCGAACTTCTGGTTCTCCTTGGCGATTTTTTTCATCTCCGACTCGATCTTCTCGAAATCATCCGGAGTGACGCGGTGCTTTATTTCGAAGTCGTAGTAGAAACCATTTTCAACCGGCGGGCCGTATGCGAATTGGGCGTCCGGCCAGATGCGAAGGATGGCCGTGGCCATCACGTGGGCGGAGGAGTGGCGGAGCCGCTCCAGATCGGTCATTTGGGCGCGTTCGTCGAGGGTCTTGCGTTCGGTGGACATGGTAAGAAAGTTGTGAGTGAGGAAAAGTTGGGATACGGCAGGAAGAGAAGATTTTTTTAACCGCAGATGAACGCGGATTGACGCAGATAAGAAAAAAGATGATGGCGGGCTGACTGAAGCTTGGAGAAAAAAACTGAATTACAAACTCTTATCCCTTCTTCCATCTGCGTGCATCTGCGTTCATCTGCGGTTGATTCATTCTTCTGTTTGATTTCACCGATCCATCAGCGCGAACTTGAGTTCCGCTTCGGAAACCACCTCGCCGTTGACGAGGCAGCGGCAGCGGGTCTGGCCGATGGCACCCCGCATTTTGATGATCTCGGTTTCGATGAAAAGCGTGTCGCCGGGTAACACCGGGCGCCGCCATTTCACGCTGTCCGCGCTCATGAAATAACCGATTTTTCCGGCGTTTTCCGGTTTGCGAAGCATCAGCACCGAGGAAACCTGGGCCATCGCCTCCAACTGCAAAACTCCCGGCATGATCGGGTGACCTGGGAAATGGCCGGCGAAGTAGGGCTCGTTGATGGTGATGTTTTTCATCCCGGTGCACTTGCTGTCGCCCAGGCAATCGACAATGCGATCGACCATCAGGAATGGATAGCGGTGGGGCAGGATTTTCAGCACCTCGTTGATGTCGAGCACGCTCTCGCCATGCGGAATCAGGATCGGCGCGGGCACCATCATGCGCATGCGCGCGTATTCCGCTTTCAGCGTGGCGGCCATCTTGGTATTCGAGCCGTGGCCGGGCTTCACCGCGATGACGTGGCCGAAAATCCGGATCCCGGAGAGCATCAGGTCGCCAATGAGATCGAGCGCCTTGTGGCGGGCGAACTCATTGTGGAAGCGCATCGCCTCCTTCGACATGATTTCATTGCCGCGAATCACCACGGCGCTTTCCAGCGAGCCACCCTTGATCAAGCCTTTCTCCAATAGAGGCTTCACATCTTCGTAGTAAACAAAGGTCCGCGCGGCGCAAATTTCCTTTTCGTAAAGCTCCGGAGTCACCTCGGTGGAGAAATACTGGGTGAAGCGGCCCTCGGGGCCGACATTGGTGACGGACACCTTGAACGTCTTGCAGGGGACGATGGTGATGATCGTTCCATCGCCCGTTTCCAAATGAATCGGCTCGCGGACTTCCCACACCTTGCGCGGAGCGGTCTGGGCGAGCAGTCCCACTTTTTTGATCATTTCCACGAAGGGTTTCGACGAACCATCGCCGATCGGCGGCTCGTTGGCGTCCATTTCGATGAGTGCGTTGTCCACGCCCATGCCGGTAAGTGCGGAAATCACGTGCTCCACGGTGTGCACCTTCACCGAGCCTTCGGCCAAGGTCGTGGCACGCTCGACGGTTTGGACTTTGTCCACATCGGCGTTGATGAACGGTTGATCGGCCAAATCGATGCGGCGGAATTTGAAACCGTGGCCTTCCGGAGCCGGCTTGAGGGTGAGCGTGACCTTTTCTCCGGTGTGGAGCGAGGTGCCTTCGAGCGTGGCGGAGCCTGCGAGAGTGTGTTGAACAGCGGCGGACATGAGGGCGCAGCGTTCATCCTTACCCGCGAAGTATCAAGCCAGAATCATGGCCGACCTCTCGTCCCGCCAAAAGTAGTCCTGGACTTCAGTCCGTTCTTCGGTGCGCCTGAGGGCGCTGCGAGCGCCAACGTCCCCGTTGGCATGCGAATGAGGAAATCAGCCATTCCCTTGAGGATCTGGTAGGGGAAAATCAAATGAGGCATAGAATCGTGATCGACGGCCCGCTTCCTCTGCACTACACCATCCGCGACATGAAACTGATCAAGACCCTCCTCCCCGCCTGCTTGCTGGCAAGTTGCGCCGCCACCACCCCGGCCGTATCCCCAGAACAGAGATTCCAACGAGCCGACAAGGACGGCGATGGTTCGGTGAGCCGCGTGGAAGCGACCAAGCAGATCATCAGCGAAGCCTTCGCGATGTATGACTCAAACGGGGACGGCTTCGTGAGCGAAACCGAGTTCGTGGCATCGGGTGGCAAATTGGAAAACTTCCGCAAGATCAACCAATCGGGAAGTGGTAAAATTTCTCTTCAAGAAGCACAGGCCAACCGCCAGGTCTTCAACGTTTTCGTCGTAGCGTTCGACGAAGCTGATGCGGACAAGGATGGCAAGGTCACTTTGGCAGAATACCAGAGCTACCTCA
Organism: Akkermansiaceae bacterium; assembly: GCA_040881795.1. Classification (GTDB taxonomy): domain Bacteria; phylum Verrucomicrobiota; class Verrucomicrobiia; order Verrucomicrobiales; family Akkermansiaceae; genus Luteolibacter. Next base: position 2,977 of record JBBECN010000096.1, on the reverse strand, counting down.
AATTGAGAGACGCCGCCGTTCGCTGAGATGGCCGGAAATCCACCATCCCACCAGACTAACACCGAGCAGATCCTGCCCCCAATCGTCAATCCTGTAAAATCATGAACCAAACACTTCGTTTTCTCTCCTCCATCGTCCTCGGCGGCACCGCCGTCTTCTTGAGTTCCTGTGGCAACATGAGCACCACCTCTCGCTCGGGAACTTCATTTTTATTCGACCCTCCGACGAAAAAGCCTAGCAACATTTCCGCAGTTAAAATCCATATCAGCACCAGTGCCGGTAAGCTCTATGTGACGGAAGGCGATCAGGTCCTGCTCGCGACTCCTGTCGGAGTGGGCACAAGCGCAGCCCCGACGCCGAAGGGCAATCACAGGATTGAGTCGAAAACCCGCCACCGCCGCCGTCAGAGCCACCCTGGAGCAGGCTATCCGATGACCTATTGGCAGTCTTTCTACAGCCCGGCCTATGGCATGCACTGGGGCTTTGTGAAACCCTACCCTTCCACCATGGGCTGCATTCGCATACCTCTCAATGCCGCACGCAAGGTTTTTGACATGACTCGCATCGGCACTCCAGTCAACGTTTCCACCACCCAGCCTTGGGACTCGACCATTGGTGCAATACTTCCTCGCCTTGACGACAGCCCGCTTCCCAATCCGCCGACTTCTTACTTGAACAGCAGCAAGGTCTTCGCCGACCAAGACCAAGGCAAGATGTGGGACTTCAACTGAGTCCGCTGGAGTCCAACGACTCTTTCCAAACGCGTCTGAGGTGTGCGCTTTATAATGCTCAGCGTCCTCGCCATGGATTTCCAGTTCGCGCTCACCGGCCTCCAAGCCTTTTTTTCAGAAAGTCCATGGCTACGATCAGCGTTTTTCCGGGAATCGCCTCATGCGGATTGCCGCGGGTGCGCTGCCCGTCGGCTTCCTCAAGGTCTCTGATGGCAGCTCGCCAAAATGGTCCTGATAGATCGTGGCGAATCGACCGAGTTGATGAAACCCGCGGCGGACGACGATGTCGGTCACGGTGTTGCATTCCGGATCCGCCTTGGCGAGATCGAGACGACAGACGTTCAGCCTCCGCAGGTTGAAGTAGGCTTGGGGAGAAATTCCGAGATATTCCCGGAAAGCATACTCGATCGTCCGCCTGCTGATGCCCAACCGGACGCTGAGGTCGGGAACGGTGACCCTAAAACCGGATCGAGCGGCCTCAGACATGATCCCCTCGATCTGCGACACCTTTCCCGGCCTCGTCCTTGATCCCGTTTCCGGAAGTTTCATGGCACTCACCAGACCCGCCACCAGGTCAACCTTGCCGAAATTTGTGGGCGCATCGCCGTTTGTCACGTCGAGGACGGAATTCCAGAAATCAAGAAGCCTCGCGATGGCATCCGCCGGGACGGCAATGAAGCGCCCGTCAATCAGGTAGGGGTCGGCCTCCAGTCCGGTCAGGCGGTGGAAGATGCGCCGGAATTCCCCTTCGGCCATTTCCAGGCCCGTGACGGTCTCTCCGGGGCTTGTGATCAGATCGAGTTCTTGCCCAGATCGGGCGATGGGTAGCCTGTTGGCTGAAAGCGGACGCCCCCACCAGCGGGCGTCGTCGGTCCCGGTTTGCTCCGAAATCCCGAGTCCGATCATTCCGGGACGCAGCACCCCCACATTGTGAAACCGCTGCGCCCAGCTCTCCCGATAGAGCAGGAAATCCTCCCCAGCGAGAAACTCGATTCCCGCGTTCAAGTGTCCTGCGCTCAGAAGCACGAAAGATGCGTCCCAGGAGGATCCCATCGCTTTCCCATATTCCAGGACATCCGCCCCGGAAAGGGATCCCCGCATCGCTGTGGAATTACCGGCAATCACCTCTTTTTGCGCAAATTGCATACGCGACGGATTCAAACGGTGTGGTTTGGTTAAAACAAACCATCAAGTGGCCTGCCATTCGATTGAGTGTCTGTATTCCATGATCTTCTCCCGGAAAACAAGTATCTTCAATCTCTTTGCCAGTCCGCCCTCGATAACGGATCTCCAGATGGGGTCGCGAATTTCCAGTTCTTCCTGCCTTTTCCGCCGTCCAATAAGCATCGAATCCCCAAATCATCATGAGACCAAACTTTATTGCCAGCGCGGCCCTCGCTGCCGTCGCTCTGATTTCCACCGCGTCTGGAGAGGAAGCCGTGACGCCCGCCGAGGCCCGCGCCATCGCCAAGGAAGCCTACATCCACGGCAATCCGATGGTGGACAACTATCGGGTCATGCACGCGTATTTCGTGGATAAGCAGAATCCGGAATACAAGACGTCGTGGAACGAAATCATCAACATGGCGCGGGTGTTCACCTCCGACGACACCGCCGTCCAGACCGCAAATTCAGACACGCCCTATTCCTTTATTGGGATGGATCTTCGAACTGAGCCGCTGGTTCTCACCTTGCCAGCGATCGAAAAGGAGCGATATTTCTCACTGCAGTTCATCGACGGCTACACCCACAACTTTGCCTACGCCGGGTCACGCACCACCGGCAACGACGGAGCCGTGCTTCTGGTCGCAGGGCCGGGCTGGAAGGGCGAGACTCCTGAGGGAATCACCAAGACGATGCAGTCGGAAACGCAGTTCGTCTTTCTGGGATACCGGACCCAGTTGTTCAACCCCGCTGACCTCGACAACGTGAAGAAGGTCCAGGCCGGCTACAAGGTGCAGACCCTCTCGGCATTTCTGGGTAAGCCCGCGCCTGAAGCCGCCCCCGAGATCGTGTGGCTGCAACCCCTCTCGGCCGCTGACCAGAAGACTTCTGTGGAGTTCTTCAATATCCTCAACTTTGTCCTTGAGACCACCCCCACCGTGCCTTCCGAGGTGGATCTCAAGGCTCGCTTCGCCAAGATCGGCATCGAAGCTGGAAACAAGATTGATTTCGAGGCCATGTCGCCTGAAATGAAGCAGGCATTTGCCGACGGCATCGCCGACGCGTGGAAAGAGTTGAATCAA
>JBBECN010000095.1:0-32222 GCA_040881795.1 Akkermansiaceae bacterium | reverse complement strand
CTGGCCTTGTGGTCGGCAATTTGCCAGGCTTGAAGGGATCGGATCCCCGGAAGCTCGCCTTGGCGGAGTTGCTTTGGAAACGAACTACCGTCTCGCAGGAATGGATCGCGGATAAGCTCGCCATGCGCAGTGCGGCAAACATGAGCCAGCAACTGTGTCGCTTGGAACGACGCAAAGTTCTCTCCAAGCTGCCACCCGCGATGCTGCGCTTTATTAAAGATACTTGGGAGACGGAAGGATGATAGGCGTTTTGTCAAGATTTGCACACTGACCCCTTTTTCCTCTTTATCTGGGTGGATCCTGTTGATCTTCGGTTTGATTTTTCCGAATTCCTGTTTAAACGGACACAGGGTGAAACGCCCCTGTCGCGGCCTGCGGCGAAGACGCCGCAGCTACGGTTATTTAGCTTCGCGATAGGTTGGTTAAGCGATTCGTAAGATTCGCGGGATTCGTGGTGCCTTTTCTGAGCTGTTCATCCATCGTCAATGAATCCACCGAGACGGGGCGAGACGCCGCAGCCGCCGAGCATGAAGTGCATGGATTGTGAGAGGTAAGGCTTAGCGCTGGCTGGAGATCCGGTGGAGAGTGCGCGGCGAATGGCGAGTTGCGAACATTGTGGGACGGAATATGCGGCGAAATCCAAGCTGGATCGTTATTGCTGCCGGGGTTGTGAATTTGTGGCAGATTTGATTTCGGAAAATGGCTTTGAGCAATTTTACGATTTGAAACAAGGACTGGCGGTGGCTCCGGTGCGCAGCCGGCCGTTTGAAGAGCATGATTTTTCGTGGCTGATACCGAAGGTTTTGGAAGCGGAGCAGGAGGCGGAAGCGCGCGGTGAGGCGGCGCGCCTGGACTTGGCGCTGGAGGGGATTTCCTGTGTCGGTTGTGTTTGGCTGGTGGAAAAGCTGTTCGCCCGGCATGCGGGAAGCGTGCGGGCGGCGGCGAATCCATCGAGCGGGCGACTGCACTTGGAATGGCTGCCGGGAAAATGCGCGCTGGAACCGTTCTTGCGGGAGCTTTGCCAATTCGGCTACGTGGCGGCACCGGCGGGGGCGGTGCGCAGCGACTACGAACGGCGGCGCTTGGCGGCGAGAATGGGGCTTTGCGGGGCGTTTGCACTCAATACGATGGGATTTTCGCTACCGGTGTATTTGGGCATGCCGGAGGATTTTGAATTCGCGGAGTTGTTCAAACTGATCGCGTTTCTTTCGGCCACCTTATCGATGTTGGTCGGCGGTGGGTATTTCATAGATCGGGCGTGGCGGGCGGTGCGGGTGGGTTCGCTGCATATCGATCTGCCGATTGCGCTGGGTTTGATCTCGGCCTACCTCGGCTCCATCACTGGCTGGGCGTTGGGGAAGGAGCGGCTGCTGTATTTTGATTTTGTGTCGATTTTCGTGTTTCTGATGCTGGCCGGGCGCTATCTGCAAACCACGGCAGTGGAACGAAATCGGCGGCGCTTGGTGCGTGCGCAACCGGTGCCAGAGTCGGTCCCAATAGCGGATGGCGAGGATGGGACGGTGATGAGGGATGAAATTGCGCCGGGGCTCAAGTTCCTGTTAGGTCCTGGGCAGGCGCTGCCGGTGAGTGGAATTCTGGCGGCGGGCGAAGCGGATTTCTCGCTGGAGTGGATCCACGGTGAGGCTGATCCGGTGCGGTTTGCGGCGGGGTCGAGATTGCCGGCGGGGGCGATTTTGCTGAGTCGCACACCGGCGGCGGTGGAAGCGGGCGAGCGTTGGGCAGATTCACTTTTGGCCAAGCTGATCGCGCCGTCCAGCGGCGATCAGCGGTCGCCGGGCTTGGAGCGCCTGCTGCGGGTTTACCTGAGTATCGTGCTGGTTTTGGGAGTGGCGGCGTTGGCGTTGTGGGGCTGGCAGGGCGATTGGCTGACGGGGGTGCAGGCGATGATTTCGGTGTTCGTGGTGTCGTGTCCGTGTGCGCTGGGGGTGGCGATCCCGCTGGCCGATGATTTGGCGGCTTCCGCGGTGGAGCGCTTGGGGGTTTTCGTTCGAACGGCGACTTTGTGGCCACGGCTGATGCGCGTCCGGCGGGTGATTTTCGACAAAACCGGGACCTTGACGCTGGAGCGGCCGGTTTTGGAAAACCCGGAGGCGGTGGCAGCACTGCAGGACGATGCTGCGCGGGCTATGGCTCGGATGACCCAGGGGTCGCTGCATCCGGTGGCCAGATCGTTGTTGGAAGCGCTCGGCACGCGCGGACAAAAGCTGCAGGACGATTCGGGGATTTTCGAAATTTCCGAATTCCCGGGACTCGGAGTTTTGCTGGAGGTGGGAGGCGACAGCTGGACACTTGGCCGGGCGGGCTGGGTATCCGGAGGCTCGCCGGCCAAGGCCGCGGAGTCCGCGGGCAGCGAGTTGCGGAAAAACGGTGAACCGGTGGCCGCGTTCCATTTCAACGAGTCGCTCCGACCGGGTACGGTCGCCATGTTGCGAAACTTGGAACGGCGGGGTCTCTCGCTGCACATCCTCTCAGGGGATCACGCGGACAAGGTTGCCAAGATGGCAAATGCGCTGGGATTGCCTGAAAGTCAGGCGCACGGTGGGCTCTCGCCCGAGGAGAAGGCGACTGAGGTGAAATCGTTGGATCGCGAGGACACCCTTTATCTGGGCGATGGGGCGAATGATTCCTTGGCATTTGACGTGGCGCTGGTGACCGGCACGCCGGTGGTGGACCGGAGTTTGTTGGAGTCCAAAGCGGATTTTTACACGCTCGGCTCCGGATTGGTATTTCTCACGGGCTTGTTGGATGCGGCGGTGGCTCGCAAGGGGGCGGTGAGAACCGCTTTTGCCTTCGCCTTGATTTATAATATCACCACCGTGGTTTTTTCCATGGCGGGAAAAATGAGTCCATTGCTCGCCGCGATTCTTATGCCCCTAAGCTCGATCGTTTCCATCGCGATCGTGGCGGCAATTTCTATCCGTCGATCATCGATCAATGGTTGAATTCGGTGGAGAATATTATTAGCGTCGCGTAGTTTCCTCAAAGCCGATGCAAGTAAACACCACTGCTCACCAAGAGTTTGAAGCCACTCTTCTCCAACGAATCGCCAACTCAGAACGGTTCAAGTTGTATCAGGAGGCCTTCCGAAACGCCACGGGTTTGCCACTTCGCATCGTTTCAGCCAATCCGGACGGCTGGTGCTTCGACGACCAAAGCATCAACCGCAGTCCATTTTGCGAGGCCCTCAACCTGTGCAAAAGCGCTTGCAATGCCTGCATCGAAACGAATCGGCGGCTGGTGAAAGAGGCGGAGGTGAACGGGCCGACCACCTGTCATTGTTTCGCCGGACTCTGTGCCACCGCGGTCCCTATCAAGCTGGGAGCTGCGGTGATCGGCTACATGAAAACCGGCCAGGTTTTCAGCCAGACTCCAAACGAAGAACAATTCGAGACCATCATGGGGGCGATCGGGCGCAAGACTTTGGATAAAAAATCCCAGGAACAACTGAAAACCGCCTATCTGCAGACTCGTTTTGTTGAACCGCTTCGATACCAGAGCATGGTGACGCTGCTGCAAAATTTTGCGGAACAGCTCAGCGAGCATGCCGACTCACTCGCCATCATCGAGGAGGGAAGCGAACCCGCCGCCATCGCAAAAGCGCGCAAATACATTCACACCAATCTCGACCAACCGCTGCCGCTCGGCCAAGTCGCGCGCCAAGCTGGCCTGAGCGAGTCGCATTTCTGCCGGCTTTTCAAGGATTCCGCCGGCCTAACGCTGACGGACTACGTGAACCGCTGCCGGATCGATTGGGCAAAACGCGAGTTGCTGCGGCCTGAGGCCCGCATTTCCGAGATCGCGTTTCTGGTGGGTTACCAGTCGCTGTCACAATTCAACCGGAGCTTCGCCCGAATCACCGGGCAGTCCCCCACCCTCTACCGCCGGGAAAGATTGGAGCGTGCAGCCTCATGATTGCGGTTTTCTTGATTGCCGTCGGGTGTTAATTTCATCATTCTGAACCACGCCTGCATCATGGAAGAACGTTATGAAATTCGCGTAAAGATTGGCCAAGGCGGGCTTGGTGCCGTTTACCGGGGATATGACACCCGAATGAGCCGCGAAGTGGCCATCAAACGGATCTCGGCGGCCACCGGTGACAAGGAATTGCTGGAGGAATCCACCCGCCAACTCATCAAAGAAGCGGGCGCGCTGGCCTCGCTGCAACATCCGCACATTGTCACGATTTACGACGTCGGCTCCGATGAGGACGGCCCTTATGTGGTGATGGAATTGATCAGCGGTAAAACCCTCGATGAATTGATCGAGCGCGCGCCGCTCACGTGGCCGGATTTCCGCGAGCTCGCCATGCAAACGCAGGAGGCTCTCATCGCCGCGCAGGAACTCGATTTGATTCACAGCGACATCAAGCCGTCCAACTTGATGCTCACTTGGCTGCCTTCCGGGAAATTCCAGGTGAAAATCGTTGATTTCGGCTTGGCCACTTTGACCCACGCCCAATCGAAGGAGGACATTGAGATGCTCGAAGCGGTTTTCGGTTCGATCTTTTTCATGGCCCCAGAGCAGTTCGAGCGGGTCCCGCTGGATGCCCGGACGGATATGTATGCGATGGGCTGCGTCTATTACCAGGCGCTTACCGGCCAATACCCATTCGATGGCCAGACCGGGACCGAGGTGATGAACGCGCATTTGCAGCACGCCGTCACGCCGATCCAAGACGTCCGCTCGGACATTCCGATCTGGGTCTGTGACTGGATCATGTGGCAAATCAACCGCATGCCTTTGGATCGCCCGGGATCCGCCCGGGAATCCCTTCAGGTATTCCTGCAAAACGACAAAGCTCCCAACCCGAAAATGAGTTTGGGGGCGCCACCTCTCACCCAATCCATGCCGCAGCGGCCGCAATTAGGGGTCCGCGGTGGTGGGCCACAACCGATTCTGATTCCACGCCCGAGCGGACCACTCTCCCGCCCTCAGCAGGCGACTGCTGAGGGGAATTTGCCAATCCCAGTGCCGACCGTAGGTCCACTCACCACCAGTTTAGCAAAACCGGACGCCACCAAAACCACCACCGCGCCGCAGCCACTGATGCCGCCGGAGGGATCAAAGCCCAGCGTCCACACCTCTCTCCAACAACTCCCTGACGCCAACCAGACGCTCACCCAAGTGGTGCAATTGGCACCCGCCCAGATCATTGCAGCGCACACCGGGCCGGTGCGAATCGTCGCCACCAACCCGATCCCCGAAGAATTTCTTCACCCGAAGAAGCGTGGCCTCGGTAAAAAGGAGAAAACCATGATCAGTGCCGTCCTCGGAGTCGTCGTGCTGATTTTCTTCATTTTTCTCATGAAAATGGGCGGCAAAAAAGACACTCAAGTGCTGGTGCAACTGCTGGCGGAGGCCGGACAGGCCGATGCCACCAAACTGATGGTGGATCGTGCCAAGCTCAATGCCCTGCTCGAAACCACCGCTGGCGCTGCGGATCCTCAGCGGACACTGGTGTTGAGGGCGCTCTCGCTCGCCAAAGCCAGCGACGCGACGGACGTGGATGGAATGATCACCGAATTCGTTGTCAGCGACGCCGCGCTGACAAGTGAAACCCGCGAAAATCTTTTCCGTGAAGTCCTGCGCAAGCGGAGGAATCCGGCGTCAGTTCCCGCGTTGTTGGCCTTTGCCAACTCCACGAAGGAACCACGCCTCGCCGCGGCGGCTTTGGATGCCGTCCGCTTCACGGCGAATGAAGATCACCTGCCCGTGTTCATCGAAATCATCACCACCACCTCCAGCGCAGAGACCCGCAAGGCTGCCGAAGAATCTCTCGCGGAATTGATCCGCAGGAGCAAATTGCCCAGCGCCATCCGCAATCCTCTGCTTGCCGCCTACAAGGCCAATAAGACTGCCGAGATCCGCCATTGCCTTCTGCGCTTGTTGGCCCGCTGCGGCGGCGATGCCTCGTTGCAGGTGGTCAAGGAATCGCTGGAAAGCGCCGACCCCCAGGATCAAATTGTCGGTTTTGCGGCGTTGGGTCTTTGGGCGGATGATTCCGCGTTTCCAGTCCTCATCGAATTCATCAAATCCACGACTTCCGAGACGCTCCGCAGTCAGGCCTTCGATGCCGCCTACCGGTTTGTCTCCGAACCAAAGCGCACCCGCAAACCCGCCGCCACTGAGGATCTTTGGGATCAAGTCGCCAGTTTGGCGAAGACCCCGGATGAGCAGAAAAACGTGATCACGGGCTTGGTGGATTACGGCTCGGAAACCTGGGCTTACCGCCTGATCGATGGGTTCGGCAAAAACACGGAAAACGATGCATCGGTGATTGAATTGGCCGAACGCACCCTCAACCGGCTGCGCAGCAGGAACTGAATCCCGCCGCTAAAATCACGGCGAATACACCACCACCGGCCCGACGCCGGATCCTTGCACACGCCGCAGTTTTTCAACCGCACGTTGTACCGCTTGGGCGGCGGCGACCGCATCGTCCATCGTGTTGAGTCGGGAAAAACTGATGCGCAGGCTGCTTTTCGCCCGCGCTTCGGGGATTCCCATCGCGAGCTGCACGTGGGACGGGCGCTGCTTGCCCGTCATGCAGGCCGAGCCTGCGGAACATGCCACGCCCATCTCATCCAACAGGATCAACAGCCCGGCCGCATCGCAGCGGTCGAATGAAAGATGGCTGGTATTCGGCAACCGATGGGCTGGATTACCATTTCTAACAAGCCCGGTAATATTCTTCAGGATCAGGTTTTCGAACGCATCCCGCATTGCACGAAGCGGGCTTTCATCCGATGGCGTTAGATACCGTTTCGCGCTCGCTGCGGCGGCACCCATCGCCACGATTCCCGGGGTATTCTCGGTGCCGCTGCGGCGGCCGCTTTCCTGCCCGCCGCCATGGAGCAGCGGTTTGAAGCGCAGTCCTTGTCTGACATACAAGGCCCCCACCCCTGTCGGGCCGTGGAACTTATGGGCGGATAGGGACAGCAGATCGACGCCTGACTTTCTAACATCAATCGCGATTTTTCCGGCGGCTTGCACGGCATCGGTATGCACCGGAAGGCCACGTTCGCGCGCCAGCGAGGCCGCTTCCATCAGCGGCTGAATCACGCCGGTTTCGTTGTTGGCGGCCATCACGGAAACATAGGCAGCGCCGTCGAGTGCTGCGGTGAAAGCCGCAAGGTCAAGCCGACCGCCAGAATCCACGGGCACCAGCGTGACGGGCTTGTTGAGGTTTTCGACGGTTCGCAGGACCGCGCTGTGTTCGATGGCGGAAACCACGGCCGCCCCCTCCCCGGCCAGGAGGTCGAGCGAGTGCAGGGCGGTGTTGATGCTTTCGGTCCCACCGCCGGTGAAAACGATTTCGGATGGGTCTGCGCCGATCAGATCGGCGACTTGGGTGCGGGCGTGATCGATCGCCTTGCGCGCCAGTTTCGCGGTGGAATATGCACCTGATGGATTGGCGTGGCCATTGCGCAGCCATGGCAGCATCGCCTCCAACACTTCCGGCAACAAGGCGGTGGTCGCATTCGCATCAAGATCCATCACGGCCAAACCATCACCCGCCGCCGCCCGATTTCAAACTCCAAAAAACGCCTCATTCAAAACCGGCCCGCAGCTCGGAAATGGGTGATGGCTCCATCCGCCCAGCGGAGAAATACATCGCCCCATGTCGCCGCATGGCGGATCCACTCCATCGCGAATTCGCGGGTGTGCTGCCAAGGCGACTCCGCAGAGATGCAGAGCAACGCGACCAAAACCACCAAGTTTGCCAGATAGATCACCACCAGTGAAAGAAAGGTGCCGTTTTCCTTCAAATCCGGTTGGTCGCGCGGAATCATCCACAACGTCCAGACCATGTGGAATGTCCACGTCACGCCCAAAATTCCGTAGAGCGCCCGGTCCCATACGTGGTCGAGCTCGAAAAAATAACGCAGCATGACGTAGATGCCGGCACTGATCACCGCCCAAAACGGGAAAAAATAGGGCGAGAGCGCGATGACCATGTTGGTCTTGTTGGTGGTGATGTAGCCGCCGTCCACGCTGACATGGAAATCTGTCACTTTTCCCCGGTAAATCAGCACGAAAACCGCATGCGTCAATTCATGCCCCAGCACGTAGACGTAGAGGAAAAACGATTGAAACAAGCCGGACCAAAACCAACCGATCATCACCAGCGCCCCAGTCGCAAAATACCAGAACTCGGTGGTTTGCCAAAATCCCTGATAGACTGTGGCGTCGGAAAACCTTGATAGAAACGTCCAAGTCGTCACCCAGCACAGCGGCAGCAGCGCCAGCGCAAGACTCCAGCGCAGCAACCGCCGCGGCCATTCGGTGGCCTCGGTTTCGTCGTCCGCACCGGTGGCGGCGATGGCGGCGTGCACCGATTTGAGCGCGCGTTTGCCGCCACGGCGGTTGGCCTGCTCGTGCGCACGGCGATTGGCCGAACTCAGAATCTCGGCGAACGACGCGCGAGGCCGCTTCTGATTCTTCAGAAGACGGCTGGCTTTGGACTTGGAGCGGTGCTTGACCATGCGAACTGACGCGGATTTTTATTTTGGATGTCTTAATAAATCAAGCTGGAATCCTCGGCCGGCCCCACTTCGCCCCGTCATCCGAATTTATCTCCTGCAATACCTGATTTTTGGGAATCCGATTGAAATAACTGGGATTTTTCTCTTGAATCAGTTCATATTTTTCTGAACAGCTAAGCACTTCCCGAACTTTATCCCGCATCATGAAATTATTTGGAACCGACGGCATTCGTGGCCGGGTGAATGAGTTTCCCATCACTGCGGAAGTCGCGCTGCGAATGGGCAAGGCCGTGGCCAAAGTGCTGCAATCCAGCGGCCAAAACCGCAACCGCGTGATCGTCGGCAAGGACACACGCATTTCCGGCTACATGCTGGAATCCGCGTTGACCAGCGGTCTGGTGTCGATGGGAATGGATGTATTCCTCGTCGGCCCGATGCCGACTCCCGCCGTCGCCCATTTAACCAAATCCATGGGGGCTGCAGCCGGAATCATGATCACCGCGTCGCACAACCCCTACGAGGACAACGGCATCAAAATTTTTGGTCCGGACGGCTACAAACTTTCGGACGATCTGGAAGTCCTGATCGAACGCCAAATCATGGGCGACGAACCGGAGCCTCCGCCGCTGCATCCGAAGTTGATCGGCAAAGCGCACCGCATCGACGATGCCCGCGGGCGCTACATCGAGTTTGCCAAACAAACGGCCGACAACATCCCACTGCACGGATTGAAAATCGTCGTCGATTGCGGGCACGGCGCCGCCTATTTTATCGCTCCACTGATTTTTAAAGAACTCGGTGCCGAGGTGATCACCACCGGCAATCACCCGGATGGACTCAACATCAACGCCGGCTGCGGGGCCCTTCACCCGGAGCACGCCGGCGAACTCGTCCGCCTCCATCACGCGGATCTGGGCATTTCCTTTGATGGCGATGCCGACCGCGTCATCTTCACCGACGCCAGCGGTGAAGTGGTCAGCGGGGACCGGATTCTCGCCCTTTGTGCGATCGGGCTGAAAAGCCAGGGCAAGCTCAAGCACGACACTCTCGTCGCCACGGTGATGAGCAATCTTGGGCTGATCGAGGCGATGAACGAGCACGGCATCAAGGTGGAATGCAGCGCCGTGGGCGATCGCAACGTCATCGATTGCATGCGGAAAAACGGCTACTCCTTCGGCGGCGAAAACTCTGGGCATTTGATCTTTGGCGACCACGTCACCACCGGCGATGGGATCTTGAGCGCGCTTCAGGTGTTGCGATTGATGCGTGAGCGGCGAGCGAGCCTGGCCGAGCTTGCGGCCGTGATGCACGAGTATCCCACCCAGCTTTCCAACATGCCGGTGGCCTCCAAACCGCCGTTGGATTCTCTTCCCAAGCTTCAGGAATTGATGAAATTGGCCACCTCCGAGTTTGGCTCCCACGGCCGCCATTTGATCCGCTACTCCGGCACCGAAAATAAAATCCGCGTGCTGGTGGAACACCGCGAAAGCGAACAAGTGACAAGCTGGGTTGCTAGATTTTCCAACGCCATTCACGAAGAAATCGGCTAAGAATCCCCATGTCATCCGCACCGATTTATCCCTGCTCGCTCTCCCCCACCCGAAAGATCGAGGAATTCCCGATTGCCGGCATCCCCTTGCACATGCATCACCGGCTGGTCTGCTTGGGACCCTGTGAAAGCCTAACAATTCACCCGCGCGCGTGGCTCGACCCCGTGGATGCGGCCACGTTTGCCGATTCAAAAATCCGCGCCCTGCTCGATGAATCAGGCGTCCCGATCGCCTGGCTGGGCGACGCCCCCGATCCAGACTTCGCGCTTACGACCACGCGTTCGTTCATCATCCGCTATCCATGGGATTTGCTCAGGGCCAACGAGCAATTCGTCGCCGCTCTATCCGAATCGGTCAATCACGGGGAAATCCACCCCCTTGCCGTCATTGAAGGCCGCCTTCACCTCGGGTCCGGCACCCGCATTCTCCCCGGTGTGTTTATCGAGGGCAATGTGATCATCGGAAAAAACTGCAAGATCGGCCCGAATTGTTATATCCGGGGAAATACCAGCATCGGCGACCATTGCCACATCGGCCAATCCGTCGAAATCAAAAACTGCCTTATCCTCTCTGACACCAACGTCGGACACCTCTCCTATATCGGCGACTCCGTGCTGGGAGAGAAAGTCAACTTGGGCGCTGGCACCACCACCTCGAACATGCGCCACGACGGAAAAAACCACCGCTCGATGATCGGCGGTGAACTCATCGACACCGGCCGCAGGAAATTCGGTGCCATCATCGGCGACCACGTCCACACCGGCATCAACACCTCCATCTACCCTGGCCGCAAACTCTGGCCTAACAGCTCAACGCTACCGGGCGAAATCCTGGCCCACGACGCCCTATCTCCAGTTTTAAATCCCTAATATCAAATTCACATGTGCGGAATCGTCGGATACATCGGAAAAACAAATGCCTCCAAAGTGCTAATCAATGGACTGCGCCGCTTGGAATACCGCGGCTACGATTCGGCAGGCTTGGCCTTGCTGGATGACGACCGCCTCTTAGTCTCGAAGTCGGCGGGCAAAGTGTCGGTGCTCAACGACCGCACCCGCAGTGATTGGCCGATGGACCTGCTGGAACGCGCCACCACCGGCATCGCACACACCCGCTGGGCCACCCACGGACCGCCGACCGAGGTGAACGCCCACCCGCACCTCGACAAGTCCGGTAATATCGCGCTCGTCCACAATGGCATCATTGAAAACTATCGCTCGTTACGCGCGCGCCTTGAGGGCAAGGGCCATCATTTCTACTCGGAAACCGATACCGAAGTGCTCGCCCATCTCATCGGCGATTGCGACAAGGGCGACCTCTTCCAAGCCGTCTGTGACGCACTCCATCAAGTGGAGGGGGCCTTCGGGATCGCCGTTCTATCAGCCCAGGAACCTGACAAGATCATCACCGCCCGCCGCGGCAGCCCCATCGTCATCGGCGTCGGTGATGGTGAGAGCATTATCGCCTCGGATGCTTGTGCGATCCTCGCCCACACCCAGCGCGTGATCTATCTGGATGACAATGACATCGCAATCATCACCGCGGATTCAGTGGACATCCGCGACCTCAACAACATCCCGGTCACCCGCGAAATCGCCGAACTTGGGATGGACGCCGCCGCCACCGAAAAGGGCGGCTACGATCATTTCATGCTCAAGGAAATCCACGAGCAACCGGACGCCTTGAGCAATGCAATTCGCGGCCGCCTCAATTACGAAACCGGCTCTTCCGTGCTCGCTGGCATGGGCACATCTCCGCGCGAACTCGCGGAACTCAGCCGGGTCGTGATGATCGGTTGCGGCACCTCGCTGCATGCCGGACTCGTCGGTGAATACGCCTTCGAAGATCTCGCAGGCATCCACGCGGAAGTTCAACAAGCCGCCGAATTCCGCTACCGCAATCCCATCATCGGCAACCGCGATCTCGTCGTCGCCATCTCACAATCCGGTGAAACCGCCGACACGCTGGCTGCCGTCCGCGAAGCGAATCAGAAAGGCGCATTTGTCATGAGCCTTTGCAACGTGGTCGGCTCGACGATTGCCCGCGAAACCGGCCGCGGCGTTTACCTTCATGCCGGACCGGAAATTTCGGTCGCCTCCACCAAGGCGTTCACCTGCCAAGTCGCCGTGCTGTTGATGATGGCGTTGAAACTTGGGCGCGGTCGCCGGTTTTCCCGCGAAGACGGCATCCAGCTCGCCAAGGAAATCGGCTCGATCCCGGCGCTGGTGGGCAAGGTGTTGCTGCAGGACCAGCGCATCGCCAAAATCGCCGCGGACTACGCGAAGAACGAACACGCCTTTTTCATCGGTCGCGGCCCGATGTATCCCGTCGCCCTTGAAGGTGCCCTCAAACTCAAGGAAATTTCCTACATCCATGCCGAAGGTTACCACGCCGCCGAGCTCAAACACGGCCCGATCGCGTTGTTGGAAAAAGGCACCCCCATCATCGCTCTCGCCTGCGACATTCCCGGCAAGGACAAAACATTGGGCAACGTCGAGGAATGCCGCGCGCGCGGTGCACGCATTCTCGGGATCGTCACCGAAGGCGATCACGAAACCGCCGAATGCATGGACGACTTCATCAACATCCCGCGATGCCATCCACTGGTTGCCACCATCCCGGCCGTCGTCGCCCTTCAACTCTTCTCCTATCACGTCGCCCGCCTCCGCGGCTGCGAGATCGACCAACCAAGAAACCTGGCAAAGAGCGTGACGGTGGAGTGATTCCCGGCTGTGGAATCGTGGTGGTGAGAAAGAGCCACTTTCAGCTTCCCCGGGGTCGGCTGTGGGACTAGCTTCCCGTCGTTATGAGTAGTTGCGGTCCGAAAATGAAGATGGATCCGGCGTTGCACCGGGACAAGAAGCCTTCCTGGATCAAGGTCCGGTTGCCGAACAATCCTGCGTTTTGGTCCACCAAATCGCTGATCACCGACCTGAAACTGGTCACCGTTTGCGAGGAAGCCCAATGCCCGAACCGCTGGGAATGTTGGGGCCAAGGCACCGCCACCTTCATGATCGCTGGTGACAAATGCACCCGCGCCTGCGGTTTCTGCGCGGTGAAAACCGCCAAGCCGGATGCGCTCGAAGCCGACGAACCGGCACGCGTCGCCGAGGCGACCCGCCGCATGAATCTCCGCCACGTGGTGATCACCGCAGTCGCCCGCGACGACCTGCGCGATGGTGGCGCCGAACATTTCAAACACACCATCGAAGCCGTCCGCCAGGCGAATCCTGAAATCATCATCGAAGTGCTGGTGCCCGATTTCAACGACCGCGATTGGGCGCTGGCAATGGTGATGGAAGCGCGCCCGCACATTTTCAATCACAACCTCGAAACGGTGGAGCGCCTGACGCCACTCGTCCGCTCCCGCGCCCAATACCAGCGCAGTCTAACGGTGCTAAAAAAAGCCAAGGCGATGGTGAAAGGCAAGGTCGCCACCAAGAGCGGCATCATGCTCGGTCTCGGCGAGCGCCGTGAGGAAGTGCTGCGTGCCTTCGATGATTTGTTAGAGCACGAGGTCACCGTGCTGACCCTTGGTCAATACCTGCGGCCGACGCAGAAGCATCTCCCGGTGGTGGAATACATCACGCCGGAGAGTTTCGACGAATTGAAGGAAATCGCGCTCGCCAAAGGCTTCCGTCATGTCGCCAGCGGACCGCTTGTCAGGAGTTCCTACCACGCTGCGGATTTCCGCCCCGAGCTCGACGTGCTTGAAGCCATCGAGGCCGATGTCCGCGCGGCCAAGGGTCTCGAACTCGGCCCCGAGCACCTTCCCCTGCCCGCTCCCAGCGCGGGTCTCATCCAAGCGATTGCCTGAATCCAATGCGTCACTGGCTGATCAAATCCGAGCCCGACGTTTTCGGCATCGACGATCTTTCCAAGGTTCAAAAAGAACCTTGGAGCGGTGTTAGAAACTATCAGGCGCGCAATTTCATGTGGAAGGAAATGAAACTGGGCGACCTCGCCTTGTTTTATCACTCCAATGCCAAACCGCCGGGCGTCACCGGAATCGCCCGGGTCGTCGGAGCCCCCTACCCGGACCCCACCCAGTTTGAGGCGGCGAGCGAGTATCACGATCCCAAGTCGAAGCCGGAAAACCCGCGCTGGTGGCTTGTGGATTTCGAATTTGTCGGCAAGTTCAAGGAGATTTTCACGCTTGAGGCGATCAAGGCGGATTCGGTGCTGTGCGAGATGGTCGTCTGCCAGCGCGGCTCCCGGCTGTCGATCAATCCGGTCGACCCTCTCCATTTCAAGCGGGTCTGCAAACTTGCCGGCTGGAAAAGTTAAGACAAAACCTCAACCTTGCGGCGCTCCGTGGGTGAAATTGAACCCATGACTTCCCCGACCGCTGTTCCCGCTACCGCACCGGCCGCTTCCGCTTGGCGTGAGTGGCTCGAAGCGCATGGACCGAAGTTGCTACTTTTCGCGCGGCAGCAGGCGCGCTCCCATGAGGATGCCAAGGATCTGTTCCAGGATGCGCTGGTGAAGCTGGTGGAAAAAGTCCGCAGCGGTGAATTCATCGGCGGCCAAGAGGCATGGCAGCCGTATTTATACACCACCATCCGCCGCCTCGCCATCGATATGAGCCGCAGCGCGGACCGCCGCAAGCGCCGCGAGGACCACGTCGTCGCCGACGCCGCGGATGCACAATACGATTCGTTTCACCCGTGGTTCGAAAGCGACTCGTCCGACGACGAAACCCGCGGCCAACTCGAAGACCGGTTGAAGGAACTCTCTCCCAAATTCGCGGAGGTCATCATCATGAAAATCTGGGGCGACAAGACGTTTGCGGAGATTGGTGAAATTCTTGGAATTTCTCAAAACACAGCGGCCTCCCGGTATCGCTATGGATTGGAAGCCCTAAAGAAGAGCCTGAGCAACGCCCGCCGCCGCGGCGACCTTTCAATCTAACATCCACTTTATGAATCAAGATCCGCCCACCATCGAAGAAGAACTTCGCAAGCTTCAAGCCGCCCCGCTGGACGATGCGTTGCTTGCACGCTTGGACGCTTGCGCCGATGACACTTGGACGGAGCTGACCCGCGACGAGTTGCGTTTTGAAAACCTGCTGCGCCAATCGATACCCGCAAGGCTGTCACCGGGTTTCCTCGCAGAATTGGAGTCCGTCACCCGCAGCGTCCACTTCCCCGTCAATGGCAAGATCCTGCTTTTCCCGAAAGGAGCACCCGCTGCCAAGACCCGCACGCACCGGCCGATGTGGGCGACTGCGGCTGCCGTGGCCATCATCGGTGCCGCCTCTGCGCTGCTCATGCCTACCCAGGAGGTTCCGAAAGCCGCCTCGGTCGGATCCAGCCAGACATCGCCGCCGGTTTCCGCCAACGCCGCTCGCAACTTCGTCCCCGCCAGCTTCAACCGCGGGTTGAGCGCGGTGCATGACGAAGGGGTGATCTGGAAATCCAACACTGAACCCCAGCGTGTGGTGCGCGTGGTTTATATGGACCACATAACCCTCAAAGACGCCAGCGGCCGGACCTTCGAAGTCGAGCAGCCGCGCGTAGAATACATGCTCGTGCCCGCTAGAACAGACTGAGAAATTTTAAAGACAACGAAATCGAATTACTACGCTTGCAGTAGGTAAATCATGAAAAACAAATCATTCAAACTCATCATCGCCGGTTTGGCCATTGGATGCATCCCGCCGGCGTTCGCGCTGGAGTCTCCTCCGGATGACGCGCCACCGCCACCTGCGATGGACCAACCGGAAGCGGATGCCCCACCACTCAGGCCGCTGCGTTTCCGCGCGGTGGAACCGCAACCAGCTCCAGAAGTTCCAGCAGTTGCTGAAGCCACCGCCTATCTTGGCGTGGTATCCTCGGAAATCCCGCAGATGTTAGGCGAGCACCTCGGACTCAAACCGGACGAATGCATTCTCGTTCGATCGCTGATGCCCGATGGCCCCGCTGCCAAAGCCGGGATTGCCATCAACGACGTGATCACCCGCGTCGGAGACCATGCCATCACCTCGCCCGCCGAGCTCTCAAAGTGCATCGCCGGCAAAAAACCCGGTGAAACCATCACCGTGGAACTCATCCACAAAGGCAAACCTGCTAAGGTGGAAGTCACTCTTGGCAACCGGCCGGCCAACATCGTCGCTGCTGAACCAGGGGCTTTGCAGAATTTCAATCTCGAAGGGCTCCCCGAAGAACTTGCCGAGCGGATCCGCGGCGCCATCGAAGGCAATCTCGGTGGTCTCGACCTTCAACTCGGCGACGATGCCGCCCAATTCCAGCCGCAGATGGAAAACGCGATGCGCGAACTCAAGAAGCGCATGGCCGGTGGTTTCATGCTTCCGGAGGCTCCGGTCGAGCGTGGGATTCAGTTGAATTCAGGTGCCACGTTCCGGATGAAGGACCCGGAAGGAAGTATCGAAGTCAAATCCAACGAGGGCGGCAAGGAAGTGACCATCCGCGACAACGCGGACAAGATCGTCTGGAACGGCCCCTGGGATACGGCCCAAGACAAAGCCGCCGCACCCGATGACGTTCGCAAACGGGTCGCCAGTCTCAATCTGGACACCGACTTCAAAGGCAACGGCCTGCGCTTCCAGATGCGGCCACAGCCAGCACCACCGGACAACGACTGAGTTCCCAAGCTAGTTTCAACGCCTGTAAATGGTGGCTCATGCCTCGAAGACTTCCCTTAAATTCGTCCGGACTCATTGCACTCCATGAATTCTTAAACTTCCGTTAGCTCCCGCGGTAGCCTCACTCGGCAGGAACGTGGGGCTCGAAGGTCATGGCGCGCTCGTGCTCGCGGGCTTTCGCGGCCTTTTTCGCTCCCTGATAGAAAGATTCCTGGGCGCGGAAGGCCTTCTGGCCCTTGGCGCGGACGATACGTTGCGAACTGCCGTCCGGCATCAGGCGTGAGGCTTGGGTGTTGTCCTGGAAGTAGGCTTCAAGGATTCTAACGAGCCTGCGCTTCAGCGCCGCCTCTTCGATGGGGACCATCAGTTCGACGCGTTTTTCGAGGTTGCGCGTCATCCAGTCCGCCGAGGAAATGTAAACTCCGCCGTCGCCACCCTGGTGGAAATAGAATAGCCGCGCGTGCTCGAGAAATCGGTCGATCACGGAGATGACCTCGATGTTTTTCGAGTGTTTCGGGTCGCCAGGTTTGAGGCAGCAAATGCCGCGGACGTTGAGGCGGATTTCCACGCCGGCTTGGGACGCTTTGTAGAGCGCGTTGATGATTTCCGGATCCTGCAACGAATTTACTTTGGCGACGATGCGGGCCGGCAGTCCTTGTTTGGCGCGCTCCGCCTCGCCGGCGATCAGATCTAACAATCCGGGTTTCATCGCGGTGGGTGCGGGGACGAGGCGTTGAAAACGCAGCAGCTTGGAACGACCGGTGACGGCGTTGAAAAACAACGACGCGTCGTTGCCATACTCCGGCTTGCAGGTGAGGTAGGAAAGATCGGTGTAGAGACGCGAGGTGGTTTCGTTGTAGTTGCCGGTGCCGAGGTGAACGTAACGGCGGAGGTGGCCGGACTCGCGGCGGACGATGAGGCAGATCTTGGCGTGGGTTTTGAGGCCTTTGACGCCATAGACGATCTGCGCACCGGCGCGCTGGAGTTCGTCGGCGCGGTTGAGGTTGCGGGCTTCGTCGAAGCGGGCCTTGAGCTCGACGAGGGCGGTGACGTGTTTGCCGTTTTCCGCCGCCTTGATGAGCGCATCGATGATGCGCGATTTTCTAGCAGTCCGGTAGAGCACTTGTTTGATGGCGATGACGTCCGGGTCCTCGGCGGCTTCCTCGATCAGGCGCAGCACCGGCTCGAAGGATTCGTAAGGGTGGAAAAGCAGCACGTCCTTCGATGCGATGGTTTCAAACATCGAGACGCCGGGGGCGATGGCGGGTGAATTCTGCCCCGGCCAATCGGCGTCGCGAAGGTGATCGAAGCCTGATAGAAACGCGAGTTCCATGAACGAGGCAAGGCCGGGCGGTCCGTCCACGCGATAGGTTTCCTGCGGTGAGGCGGCGGTGACCAGTTTGATCATGCGCGCCAGATCGCGCGGGGCATCGGAACGGATTTCGAGGCGGACGGTGTCGGCAAAGCGGCGGGCGCTCAGCACGTCTTCCATTTCGCCGGCGAGGTCGATGGCGTCCTCCTCCTGCACGGCGATGTCGCCATTGCGGGTGACGCGGAAGGCGGTGGTGGCAGTGACGGATTCACCGGGAAAAAGCACGCCGGCATGGGTGGCGACGAGGTCCTCGATGAGCACGAATGCGTGGCGTTTTTCCTCAGTGGCGATGGTGACGCGGCGGCCGAGTGTTTCGGGAATCGGGATGAGCGCGTGGCGGGTGGTCTGCGTGGCGGGATCTGCCAGGCGGCAGGCGACGATGATTTGAAGCGCGGGCACCATCGGCGGCGGCCCTTCGGAATCGACGGCGAGCGGGGTGAGCAGCGGAAAAATGAGATCATCAAAAGTGGCCGCGACCTGAGTGGCCTGCTCGACGGTTAGATCCTGTGGCAGCAGCGGCTGGATCCCGGCTTTTTCGAGGGCGGGGACGAGCGTGCCGATCATCAGCGAGTATTGATCCGCGCTCATTTTGAGGATGCGCTGGCGCAGGGAGGCGAGATTGCGCGCCGGGCTTAAGCCGGAGGCGTCCGCGGTTTTCCAACCGCTGCGGCGCATCAGTATCAGGCCGCCGATGCGGACCTGGAAGAACTCGTCGAGATTCGAGGCGGTGATGGCGAGGAACTTCACCCGCTCTAACAAAGGGAGATCCTCGCGCAACGCTTCGTTGAGGACGCGCTGGTTGAATTCGATCCAGGAAAGCTCGCGGTTGAGATAGGGGGTGGACATCAAAATTTGAGATTGGAGATTTAAGATTTAAAATTCAGTTATCTTCGTCGATGACCACGGCGAGGCCGAAGACTTGTTCGAACAGATCGCCCTTGGACGCCATCGCGAGGCGCTCGACGGCGGCATCGGCGAGGCCGGGCAGGCGCAGGCGGAGCTTGCCGGACTCGCGGCGGATTTCGAGTTGGGATACGCGTTGGGCGTGGGTGCGTTCGAGCGCGTCGGCGACGCGGATGAGGGCGGCGAGTTTGGAAACGCGGATGCGGTCTTCGGTGGTCAGCGCGGCGTAACTCGGGTGGTCAAGCCGTGGGCCGGAGTGGCGGTGGTAGCGGGCGACGAGGGCGACGATCGTGACGTCCAGCCGATCGAGCCCGAACACCTCCGAGTTGAGGATGATGTATTCCGAGTGCTTGTGGTGGGCGCGCGGGCTGACGTAGGTGCCGACTTCATGAAGGATGGCGGCGACTTGGAGCAGCAGGAAATCGTGCGGAGTGAGTTGATGGAGATCTGCGAGGTGTTCGAAAAAGCGGACGCAAAGATTGCCGACGTGCTCGCCGTGGCTGGGATCCGATTGATAGCGCTCGGCGAGGATGCGGGCGGAGCGGAGCACCTCCTCGGCAAAGGCACCGGTGAGTTCGCGGGAGACGAGCAGATCGTGCAGCAGCCCTTGTTCGTATTCACTGTTAGGAATATGAATTTCCTTGAGCTTGAGGATTTCCGCGATGGCGAGGTTGATTTCAAGGGCGGGTAGCAGGGCTTCGGCGGTCTGATAGTCAAGTTGGAAGCGCTTGACCAATTCGACATCGCTGACGTTGGCGACGTCCGAGGTGAATTGGCGGAAGGTCTTGATGGAGCACGCTTGGTTGGAACCGGTGAGCGAGGGGGCAACCGACTGCACTTCGTAGCCGATGACGACGAGGCCGTCGATGGTGACATCTGAGAAGTCGAAACGGATCTGGGCGAGATTGCCAAATGCCTGCTCGCGGATCACGCGGAGCAGCGCCGAGCCTTCCGCGTGCGAACCTTCCACCGCTTCGCGGGTGCGGTGGGTGCCCATCCGGTAACTGGTGTAGCGGGTGATACCGCCGTTTTGAAAAAGCAGTGCGCGCGTGTTGCCGGGGCCGACGTGAAGGACCAGGGTGGTGTCTTTGCGCATCGCGGGCAGGTTTTGCAGGCGGCGGCGGGTTTTCAAATAGATGAGGCGGGTCATTTCGCCGTCGTCGATGGTGCCAATTTTCAATCCGCAGGCGATGCGGATGCGGTTCATCACCTGTTCGTGGTTGACCGCCTCGCTGAGGATATTGGTCGCCACGGCGCGGGTGACGCCGTGGGGATCGAGGCCGAGTTCGGCGAGGGATTTCTGATAGCCCTTGATGATGGAAACCACCCGCTCGGTGGTGGAGGCTGTGACGCTGCCGCCGCGGAAAATATCGCGGGCGACGGGGGCCGGTTGTTCGAGAAAATCGATGGGAGTGAGCGACCCGTCGTCCGCGCGCTCCGCCACCATCATGGAAACCGAGCTGGCACCGATGTGCAGGGCGGTGAAAAGATTTTCGGCAGCGACGGATTTTTTTCCAATTTTCCCGAGATTCGGCATCGCGGAAAGACAGCGTGCGACGGCCGATGTTTCAACCTCCAATGTGTGACAAGCGGCATCTTATCCGAGACAGCGCTTGTCATGGATAGGGAATCGGCGGATAACCTAGCCATGCCAGTAAGTGGAGCGTTGGAACGATATTGGGTGAAACCGGGAACGAAGGTGGAATTCGAGCGCTTCGAAAGTGGCGAGAAAGCCTTGTTTAACGGCAGCGGAAAAAGCGAGTTCGACGCGCAGTTCGATGAGTTGCAGGATGAACTCCAGGAGTTGCAGAAAATGCTCTACGCCCAACATCGGCACCGGGTGCTGGTGGTGATGCAGGCGATGGACACCGGCGGCAAGGACGGCTGCATCAAGCACGTTTTCTCCCGGATCGACCCGCAGGGCATCCACGTCCGCTCGTTCAAAAAGCCGAGCGCCGAGGAACTTGACCACGATTTCCTGTGGCGCATCCACTCCAAGGTCCCGAGCACCGGGCAATTGGTGATTTTCAACCGCAGCCACTACGAAGACATCATCGCCGTGCGGGTGAAGAAACTTTACCCCGAAGAGGTTTGGAAACGGCGGCAGCGGCATGTGATCGAATTCGAACGCATGCTGGCCGAGGAGGGTACGACGGTCGTGAAAATTTTCCTGCACATCTCGAAAGAGGAGCAGAAAAAGCGCTTGGAATCGCGCCTGCAGAACCCCCGCAAACACTGGAAGTTCAATCCCGACGACCTCGCGGATCGCGCCCGCTGGGAGGAATTCATGAGCGCTTACGAGGACGTCATCGGCAAAACTTCCACCGAATTCGCGCCGTGGTACATCGTGCCGTCGGATCGCAAATGGTATCGGAATTTGTGTGTCGCCCGCATCATGCTGGACACGCTCAAGAAGCTGAACATGGATTTTCCGGCAATCGATTGGGACCCGAAGGCGATCAAGATCGAGGATTGAATCCTCAA
Organism: Akkermansiaceae bacterium; assembly: GCA_040881795.1. Taxonomy (GTDB): domain Bacteria; phylum Verrucomicrobiota; class Verrucomicrobiia; order Verrucomicrobiales; family Akkermansiaceae; genus Luteolibacter. The sequence goes on along the minus strand of JBBECN010000095.1, from coordinate 10,802 downwards.
ATCACCCGCGACCAGAGCACCTTGAGATAGCGGGATTCCGGGTAGTTGGAAAGCGTCGGGTGATCCGGGCCGGCACCGGTGCGATCGAAAACCTGGAGGCGCTTGTTGCGGCGATGCGCGGAGCTGACGACGATTTGTTCGAAATCGCCGGCACCTAACATCCCGGAGCACGAACACGTCACGAACAGCCCTTCCGGGGCGACGAGTTGCAGCGCGAGTTTGTTCAAATCCGCATATTTCGCCGTGCCGATTTCGTCTTCACGTCCGTGGATGAACTTCGGTGGATCGGCGATGACGAGATCCCAGGTGCGTCCGTTTTCAATCATCGTGCGGGCCCAGGTGAAGGCATCGGCGTGGGTGAATTTCACCTTCGCCGAGTTGAGGTTCGCGTTGCGCTTGGCCATCGCGATCGCCGTTTCATCCAGATCCACGCCGGTCACATCGGCGGCGCCCGCGAGTGCCGCCGAAATGCCGAAGCCGCCGGTGTAGCAGCAAAGGTCCAACACCGTCCGCCCGTCCGCCAGCGCGCCGAATTTTTTCCGGCTGTCGCGTTGATCGCAGAAAAACCCGGTTTTGTGGCCATCGGAGAAATCCACTTCATAGCGCACGCCGTGTTCGCGGATTTTCACCGAGCGCACTTTGTCCGATTCCACCCCGCCGTAGCGTGGGATGCCTTCGACGCGGGCCAACTCCATGTCCACGCCGACCACCACGCGCTTGGTGTCGAAGCACTCATGCAACAGCGGTAGCCATTTGGGTAGGCGCTGCCAGGCGGCCAGATTGGTGATTTCCACCGAAAGCACGTCCGCGAATTTATCCGCGACGATGCCGGGCATGAAATCGGCGTCGCCGTGGATCGCGCGGTAGCTGTCGGTTTCGGCGTCCAGTTTGAGCACCTCGCGGCGCAGTTTGGCGGCGCGGCGGATGGCATTTTCGAAAAAGGTTTCGTCGTCGAGAGTCTCCAACGAGTGGCTCACGATGCGCAGCGGCATGCGCGATTTCGGGTTCCACAATCCCCAACCGAAGGGCGTGCCTTCTTTCCCGAGCACGAGCACAAACGATCCCGGAATCGCATCGCGGGAGACCTCGCCGATCATTTTCGGCCAGATCGAGGGGTGGAAGGATTGATACTTGAGTTGGACAGTCGGCACGGCGGAAATACGAAGCAGCGGAGCCGGAATGTCGAATGATAAAATCCGCCACACCGGCACTTGGAATTCTTCGGCTTGCGTAAAGAGCCACGGGACTCCACAAATGGTCATGGACCACTGGTTTCTCCTCGCCGCCACCTTGCTCGCCGCCGTCGGTGGGGTTTTGGGCATGTTTTCGGTGCACCGGGGACACCGGAGCCGCCTGACCGTCGGCTGGATGATCGCCGCTTTCCTGTGTCAGCTGGGATTTCTCACTATTCGCGGTCAAATGCGCGCCGCTTGTCCGCTCTTCGGAACCGGGGAAATTCTGGCGTTTCTGGCATGGTCGCTGACGCTTTTTTACCTACTGGTGGGTCCTACTTACCGGATTTCGCTGCTGGGGGTGTTCACCGCGCCGGTCGTCGTTCTGTTCCAAACGCTCGCCTTGGCTCCGGGGCAGTTGGCGGAAAATCCAACCAAGGTCATTGGCGGCAATCCATGGCACGAGACCCATTCCGCCATGTCGGTGCTGGCTTACGGGGCGCTCGCGCTGGCAGCCATCGCCGGAGTGATGTTTTTAGTGCTCGACCGCCAATTAAAAGAGCATCACCTGAAAAGCGGACTTTTCCGCAACCTGCCGCCCATCAGGGAGTTGCTCACCTCACTGGAGCGCCTACTGTGGATTGGTGTGTTGCTGCTTACCATCGGCATCGTCGCCGGATTCATGATGCCGCACAACGGCACTGCCGCTTTGGGACACTTGCTCGCGGCGGTCGCGGTGTGGGTGAGCTATCTGGTTCTGATCGGTGTTAAAATGGTGCGCGGCTTGACCGGGCGGCGGCTTTCGCTCTCGACCGTGGTTTTGTTCATCCTCTCATTGGTGGTTTTCGCATTCGTCTGATGGAAATTCTTTGCCTCGGCCTCAATCACCGCACCGCCCCCGTGGACGTGCGGGAGCGCTTTGCCGTGGGCTTGCCAAAACTTGGCGAAGCCTCGAACGACCTGCTCGCCCTCGCCGAAGCCACCGAAGCCGTGGTGATCTCGACCTGCAACCGCACTGAGTTCTACCTGGCCGCCAGCAACGCCCAATCCGCCTTCGAGCTGATCGAGACACGGCTCACCGAAAAGATCCACGTGGACTCCAGCGTCTCCGCCCACTTCTACCGAATGGAGAAATCCGATGCTGCCCGCCACCTCTGCCGGGTGGTCAGCGGGCTCGACTCCATGATGCTCGGCGAAACGGAAATATTTGGCCAAGTCAAAAAGGCTTATAGTGCTGCGCTAGATGCTGGTGCCACCGGTTCGGTCTTAAACAAGCTTTTCCAACGAGCGTTTGGTGTCGGCAAAAAGGTCCGCACCGAAACCTCGATCCAAGAAGGTTCCACCTCGGTTGGCAACGTTGCCGTGGACTTGGCGGAGAAGATTTTCGGCCACCTCAAGAACAGCGAGGTGATGATTTTAGGGGCCGGCGAAATGAGTCGGGTCACTGCGCAGAGCCTGGTTTCCCGTGGGGCAAAATCGATTTTTGTGGCGAATCGGTCTTTCGATCGCGCCGAGGAACTCGCCCGGGAAATGGGTGGCAGCGCGGTGCGTTTTGACGATTGGCAAAGAGTGCTGGAACGGGTGGACGTGGTGATTTCCTCCACGGGCGCGCCCCATGCGATCGTTCACCGCGAGGATGTGGAAAAGGCCCGCCGCGCGCGGAAATACCGGCCACTGTTTTTCATCGATATCGCAGTCCCGCGCGATATCGATCCGGCCGTCGGTGAAATCGAGGAGGTTTACCTCTACGACATCGACACCCTCGAACAACTCGCCGAGGAAGCGCGGACCAAGCGCCAACTCCAAATCGACGAATGCGAGCGCATCATCGACGCGGAGCTGGCCAAGCTGCGGCTTCCCGGGACTTGAGTCCTCAGTCCTCAGTTTTAAGGATGATATCCTTGAATTGAACGGTCATCGGCTTACCGGCGTGGAGCTGGAGGGCGAAAATCCCGGATTTCGCGGCGGCTTCGGTCTCATCGGTGACGTCCACTGTCTGTTTGCCATTGATGAAATGCTGGAGGTGACCGCCTTTGGCAATAACGATGAATTCGTTCCAGCCGTTGTGCTTGATCGCCGCTTGGATTTCATCGGGTTTTCCGACTGCACCGGTCACCTCGATTTTCGGTTTTTTCGGGTCGGCCCCCGCTTGAATGACGACCTTTTCGCCACGTTTGGCGAGAATTCCGCGGCCTTTTTCCTCGTAGAGGATGCCGCTGTAGGCCTTGCCGCATTCGAAATCCGCCTGATAGCCGGACACCACGGAATATTCGGGTTTTACGACCTTGCTGCGATACTGGACGCCGGAATTGCCGTAGCCGGTGCCATCGGCGCTCTCATCGGTGAGCTTGTATTTGAAGTGGAGTTCGAAATCACCGGCTTCGAGATCCTGAAGGATCAGAAAGGTGTTTTCCTTCACCGGATTCTCCTTGGTGGACTGGCCAGTGATCGCTCCATCTTTGACACTCCAGAATTCCGGTTGGCCTTTCCAGCCGGTGAGATCGGTGCCGTTGAAGAGTGATTTTTCGCCTGCTTGAGCAAAAGCAGCGAGGGCGAGGAAGGAAATGGTGATGGGGAATTTCATAGTCGTCGATTGATTACGCGGCGGAACGATGGGGTTTAACAGCAAATTTCACCCACCCATCCGGATCCACTGCAAATGGGGCGCTGGCTTCAGCAGGCCTGTTCGCTTTCCTTGTCACGCTGCCAGAGTAGAGACGCCCGATGTGAGTGCTTGCCACCGCAGTCCATGGAAGAGCGAAGGTGTGGACTGCGGTGGCAAAGCGATAGCGGTGACACCGCTTTGGATTCCTCGCGGTGCCCGGTGCGAAGACTTGGCCAATGAAACATCCAAAGCGGAGTGGCGCTTCGCTTCCCACCGCAGTCCATGGAAGAGCGAAGGTGTGGAAATATCCTTCCCGCAGCCCTGACACTGCGGGCTTTATATTTAATATCTAAGATATTCTAAGAGGCATTGGGCTGAAGCCAGCGCCGCGTTGAATGACGATGGCGCCAGGGTTCGATATTGACTCGCCGTGCGAGTCATGGTCGCCTGATAACATGCCAGCTCCGCCTATGCCACGACGTTTCCTGATCGCCCCGGACAAGTTCAAAGGCTCGCTCACCGCCCGTCAGGCTGCCGATGCCATCGCGGTCGGAGTGCGGCGGATCTTCCCGGATGCGGAGCTCGATCTTTGTCCCATCGCCGATGGCGGTGAAGGCTTCATGGAAACGTTGGCTCCGACGCTGCAGGCACGTTGGATCGAGTGCCCGGCAGTCGATGCACTCGGGTATTCCATCACCAGCCGCTACCTGCTCGCCGAAACCCCGGACGGCCCGACCGCCATCCTCGAAATGGCGGAAACCGCAGGGATGTGGCGACTCCAATCCACCGAGCTGTCCCCCCTTCACGCGACCACTGCGGGTGTCGGCCAGCAAATGGCCCACGCCATCCGCGAGCATCATGTTACCCGCATCATCCTCGGCCTCGGCGGCAGCGCCACCAACGACGGCGGCTGTGGTATGGCGGCGGCGCTTGGCGTGGATTTCCTGGACGATCAAGCTATAAAAAGCGATCCCACGCCGTCCAATCTAATCCATGTTAGACAGGTCAATTCCCCCACCCCGCTGGGTTTACCGGAAATCATCGCCGCATGCGATGTGGAAAATCCTCTGCTCGGCCCGAATGGCGCCACCGCGGTTTTTTCCATGCAAAAAGGCGCGGGGCACGATGATCGAATTCTGTTGGAAAATGCGCTCGCCTATCTCGTCACCCTCAGCGGCGGCGAATCCGCCGCCAACACGCCCGGTGCCGGCGCGGCGGGTGGCTTGGGATTTGGGTTGCTGCATTTTACCGGGGCGCGGCTGGTCTCCGGCTTTGACCTGTTAGCTAGTTTGTTGGATTTGAAACAACGCATCACCACCACCGACCACGTCATCACCGGCGAAGGTTCGCTCGACTTGCAAAGCCTCTCCGGCAAAGGCCCCGTTGCCCTCGCCCGGATGGCTCGTGAATTCGGAAAACCCGCCACCGCCTTCTGCGGCCAAGCCGACGCCGCCGCGCGTAGCAGCGGGATTTTCCAACAAATCCACGCACTCACCGACACCGGGCTTTCCACCGAGACGCTGATCGCCGAGGCAGCATCCCAGCTCGCCGAACTCGTCGCAAAATCCAAATTTATCTGACACCATGTGCAAAACCGCATTCTATCCCCCGGCTCTCAGACTGGGCCTTTCATGGTGGATGTGAGTTACGAGGAACCCTGGGTCTCGCTGCGTTGACGCTCAATCCGGTTAGATTGAGAATTTTCAACCAAAAAATCCCTACCGCTGCTGGAGCGATAGGGATCTCTCAAAATCTAACTTTCTCGGAAGATCAGCCTGGAAGCAGGTCCTTCACCGCGTCGCGCTCTTCCTTGAGCTCGGCGATGGTGGCATCGATTTTCTCTTGGCTGAAGGCATCGATCGGCAAGCCTTGCACGATTTCCCATTTGCCGTTTTCGATGGTGCGGATCGGGAACGAAGTGATGAGGCCTTTTTCAATGCCGTAGGAACCGTCGGAACAAACAGCGACGGAATGCCAATCGCCGGCGGGTGTCGGGGTGATGAGGCTTTTCACCGTGTCGAGTGCGGCATTTGCAGCGGAAGCGGCGGAAGATGCGCCGCGAGCTTTGATGATGGCGGCACCGCGTTGTTGCACGGTGGAAATGAACTCACCCTTGAGCCACTCGACGTGGGAGATAACATCGGTCACCGGGCGGCCTTGGATTTTCGCATTGGTGAAATCCGGGTATTGGGTGGCGGAGTGGTTGCCCCAGATGCAGAGGTTGGTGACCTTCGATTGATGGACGCTGGCCTTTTTGGCGAGCTGGCTTTTCGCACGGTTTTCATCGAGGCGGGTCATCGCGAAGAAGCGGTCTTTTGGCACGCCCTCGGCATTGTTCATGGCGATGAGGCAGTTGGTGTTGCAAGGGTTTCCAACGACGAGCACGCGCACATCCTTGGCCGCGTTGCGGGCGATGGCTTTGCCCTGGCCGGTGAAGATCTTGCCGTTGATACCGAGCAGATCGCCACGCTCCATGCCGGCTTTGCGCGGCACCGAGCCGACGAGCAAACACCAATTGGCATCCTTGAATCCTTCGTTGAGATCGGCCGTGCCGACGACTTCATTGAGCAGCGGGAAAGCGCAGTCATCGAGTTCCATGATCACGCCTTGAAGCGCGGGAAGGCCTGGCTCGATTTCAATCAGGCGAAGATTCACCGGTTGATCGGGGCCGAACACAAAGCCGGAAGCGATGCGGAAAAGGAGGGCATAGCCGATCTGGCCAGCGGCGCCGGTGATGGAAACAGTGATTGGTGCTTTCATAGGATTATTTCGAATTCGGCGGCAGGCTAGGAGACTCGCGGGACGAGGTCAACAGGCGGATCAAGCAAATGGGGGTTTTCTCAGGAAATGCGGGGATTTTAAGAACTGAGGGCGATTGCCGATGGCCGGCGGTGTGCTGTGGCCAATGATCAGTCTTTGCGGCTACGGTTCGGGGCGTTTCAATCACCACATGATCGACATGTTGGTACGCCTTTATGACTTACCGGAATCCGCCTCGTTGTATGAGGAGGTGGCGAAAAAAGGGCGTAATTATACGGATCTCTGCCACGTATCCTAGCATCCACTCAATTTCCGCCATGTCGCAGATTTCTTTTACCGCACGCGCAGTCCTGATGCCGGGGCTACTGGCGATTTGCGCCTATCCGCATCAGGCGCGGGCGGACGAAGCCGCACCTTCGTTTCGCAATGAGGTGCTGCCGATCCTTTCCGGGCATTGCTTCGAGTGTCACGGCTTCGATCCCGGCACTCGGTTTCCCAAAGACGAACCACTGCGACTGGATGGCTTTGATCACGCCATGGCCGTGCGGCAGAACGGAAGCCGGGCAATTGCCCCCGGCGACCCCAAGGCGAGTCTCATCATGCAGCGCGTTCGCGAGCGCGATCCCGAGCTCGTGATGCCACCGCCGAACGCCCATAAACCATTGAGCTCGGAGCAAATCCTAACACTCGAACGTTGGATCGCCGCAGGCGCGAAATACGAACGCCATTGGGCCTTTTCCGCACCCGAGGAAACAACCCCCATCCCGGAAATCACCGACAAATCGTGGCCGCGCAATTCCATCGACCATTTCATTCTCGCTCGTCTCGAAAAAGAAAAGCTCGCTCCCAGCACCCCCGCAATCCCCGAGCGCTGGCTGCGCCGTGCGACGCTCCATCTGACAGGACTGCCGCCCGCTCGGGCCGAGATCGACGCTTATCTAGCAGATACATCGCCGACGGCAAAGGAGGCAGTGGTCGACCGCCTACTCGCCTCGCCACGTTTCGGCGAGCAAATGGCTGTCTCGTGGCTCGATGTCGCGCGCTACGCGGATTCGTTCGGATATCAGGCCGACATCGATTTAAAGGCCTGGCCTTACCGCGATTGGGTGATCAATGCCTTCAACAATAACCTGCCCTTCGATGAGTTCATCACCCAGCAGTTGGCCGGCGACCTATTACCCGGTGCCACCCGCGACCAAAAACTCGCCACCGCCTTCAACCGCATCCACCGCAAGACCAACGAGGGCGGATCCGTCCCCGAAGAGTATCGTCAAGAGGGCATTTCCGATCGCATCCACACGATTGGCATCGCATTCATGGCGCTGACTTTGGAATGCGCCCGCTGCCACGACCACAAATACGATCCCATCTCTGCCAAGGACTACTATTCGATGGGCGCGTTCTTCAACAGCATCGACGAGTTCGGCCTGATCGGTTATGGCAACGGCATCCTGCCCCAACCCGCACTCGAGCTCCCCAGCCCCGCGCAGGAAACCCAACTCATCGCCCTCAAGCAACAGATCATCGCCGCCGAGGCCGTTTACACCGCCCACCTCGCCGCCGCCGAGCCCGCCTTCCAGGCATGGCTGACTTCAGCGGAAAAAACTTTCCCGGTGGCCGATCTCGCAGGTCGCTTCAGCTTCGATGCCACGCCCGATGCCCTCGCCAGCCAGGTGAACCCCGAGCACAAGGCCAACATCGGCGCCAACAAATCCGCCCCCGGCCGTATCGGCAACGGCGTCCTCACCAACGGCGACGCCACCGTCTCCATCCCCGACTACGGCATACGCAGCGCCGACCAACCCTTCTCCGTCTCCCTCTGGCTCAAGCCCGCCGAGGACTATCCGCGCGCCGTCGTTTTCCAAAACACCACCTCCGCCGACGTCCCTTACTCCGGCTACGAGGTTATTTTGGAAAATGGCAAACTCAGTTGGTCGCTCGCCCTCGAGTTCCCGGGCAACGCCGCAACCATCGCCACCACCGGCACCATCCCCTCCAATGAATGGACGCATATCACTGTCACCAACGACGGCTCACGCAAAGCTTCAGGATTGAAAATTTACCGCAACGGCCAACCCGCCGAAACCACCGTCCGCGCCGATACCCTGACGCGGAATTTCGTCAGCGGGGACCAGATCAGCTTCACCGCCCGCTCCCGAGATCCCGGCCTGCGCGGCGGCATGGTCGATGAAATCTCCGTCCACACCCGCGCCATCACACCCGCCGAGGCGGCCTCCATTTTCTCCGGAAAACCCCTCGCCGAAACCACCGATCCCGCCCTCCTCCGAGACTACTACCTCTCTGCCATCGACCCCGCCGCCCGCGATCTTTCCGCGAAACTCACCGCCGCCCGCAGCGCCTACCGCGATGCACAAAACGGAGTCAGCGAGATCGTAACCATGCGCGAATCCGCAACCCCCATCCCTGCCCACATCCTTACCCGTGGTGACTACACGATGATCGCCGAGAAAGTCGAACGCGAAACCCCGGGTTGGCTTCCGCCCTTTCCCGCAGACCAACCGCGCAACCGCCTCGGCTTTGCCCGTTGGCTCACCTCACCCGACCATCCGCTCACTGCCCGCGTCACCATCAACCGCATTTGGCAGGAGATTTTTGGCGTCGGCATCGTTGAATCCTCCGACAACTTCGGCCTCCAAGGCGCGCAGCCGAGCCATCCCGAGTTGCTCGATTGGTTGGCCCGCGATTTCATCAATCACGGCTGGGATCACAAACGCGCGATCAAACAGATGGTGCTCTCCGCCACCTACGCCCAAGATTCCATCGCCTCCCCGGAACTCCGCGAGCGCGATCCCGCCAACGCGCTCCTCGCTCGCGGCCCCGCCCGCCGCCTCACCGCCGAGATGCTGCGCGACTCCGCCCTCGCCCACTCCGGACTGCTCGCAGAAACCCTCGGCGGGCCGCCCGTGAAACCCTATCAGGCACCCGGCTCGATGTGGAAAGAACTCAACAATTTCCTCCCGGTCTATACCCCCGACAAAGGCGAAGGCCTCTATCGGCGCTCGCTCTATACATTTTGGCGGCGCACCACCACCCCGCCCAACATGATGATCTTCGACTCCACCACCCGCGAAGTTTGCTCGACCCGCCGCCAGATCACCAACACCCCGCTGCAGGCGCTCGTCCTGCTCAACGATCCGCAGTTTGTCGAGGCGGCCCGCAAAATCGGTGAACGCATCTCACATCACGGCGGCGATACCGACGAAGCCCGCGCCGCATGGGCGTGGCGTGAAGTCATCGGCACATCACCTGCGCCCGCCCAGCTCGACATCCTTCTCGACCTCATGAGCGAACAACGCGCGTTGTTCCAAGCCAATCCAACGGATGCCGCCGCCTTGCTCAAGGCCGGCGATAGTCCGGCGGATCCCGCGCTCGATGCCATCGAATCCGCCACCTTCACCGTGCTCGCCCAGGCACTCATCAATCTCGACGCCCACATCACCCTTCGCTGACCCATGTTGGACATCACCCGCCGCCATTTTCTATCCAAACTCTCCACCGGCATCGGCGGAGCCGCGCTGGCCTCGTTGCTTCCCGGTCGCCTATCAGGAGCCAACTCCGAGCTCGGCGAGAAACTCCTCGCCACCCACGCGCCCATGGCGAAGCGGGTCATCTATCTGTTCATGTCCGGCGGGCCGTCCCAGCACGATCTGTTCGACTACAAACCGCTGCTCAACCAACGCAACGGCGACCCACTGCCCGAAGAGGTCCGCGGCAGCCAACGTCTCACCGGCATGTCCGGGAACCAAGCCATCCTGCCACTCGCCGGATCCCAGTTCTCATTCGCCCAGCACGGGAAATCCGGCGCATGGGTCAGCGAACTGCTCCCCCACACCGCAAAAATCGTCGATGAACTCTGCTTCGTGAAATCCCTGTGGACGGAGGCGATCAATCACGACCCGGCGATGACCTTCTTCCAAACCGGCTCGCAGATTGCAGGCCGTCCGTCGCTCGGCACATGGGTCACCTACGGCCTCGGTTCCGACAATGACAACCTTCCGGGCTTCGTGGTGCTCGTGACCAAAAAGCTCACCGACCAACCGCTCGCCGCCCGTCTCTGGGGCACGGGTTTCATCGACTCCCGCTACCAGGGCGTGCGCTTCTCCTCCGGCAAGGATGCGGTGTTCTACCTCAGCGATCCCGACGGCATCTGCCGCAGCGGGCGCCGAGGACTGTTAGATAAGCTCTCCGCACTCAACCGCATCGATTATCAAAACGAGATCGATCCCGAAATCGAAACCCGCATC
>JBBECN010000094.1:0-130091 GCA_040881795.1 Akkermansiaceae bacterium | reverse complement strand
TCGCGCATCTCCTCGGCATCGACGCTCATAGAGACGCCGCTACAAGCGTTCCACTTCACATTCTCCAGCCAGAGGCTTCTCTTCATTCAAAAGTTCACCGCAGAGGCGCAGGGGTCGCCAAGGATCGCAAAGCCGGAATTACGGATTCAAGTGTAAGGCGGATAGATTGAACCCGAGATCGATGGACGAATCGATGATCTAAAATCCCACGTATTCGATGCACAGCAGATGTAGCCGGAGAATTTCCCTGGAATGGAATCGTGATACTTCAGGCGAAGCAAAGGCGCGATGACCGCTTGGTGCGAGGGCGCCAAGGTCCTCTCTGGTGCCAAAACCCAATTTCAGAACCCAATTTCAGAATCGACCGAAATTTCGAAGGCCGCAGGTGTGGGGAAAGCCGAGATTTTCCTTCCGGGATCGGCGGGATGTGTTTCACTTCGCCCATGAAATCGCTGACCGCCGCCCTCACGATGATGCTCTGCATCTCGTTGTCCCCCACCCTGCTTGCGAGCGGGAAGAAAGAGGGCAAGGCCACCGTTTCGTTCCACTTGGAGACCGAGGCGACGGACAATCCGAAGATGATTTTCCCGCAATTGGCGAATGGACAGACGCGCTATTTCCGACGCATGCCGGAAATCACCACCAAGGATATGGTCGCGTTCAGCCCCTTCCCTTCCGAGCTTGGCGAGGATTACGGGATTGTTTTCCAGCTCAAGGGCAATGCCACCAACCGCTTGGCCGCCATTACCAACGCAAATGCGGGCAAATGGCTGATTTCCCAAGTGAATGGCCGGGTGGTCGATGGGGTGAAGATCGACAAGCAGGTCAACGACGGTTTCATCGTAATTTGGAAAGGCGTGACCTTGGCTGATATCGCGCTGTTTGATGACAACCTGCCGCGCCTCGGTGAAGAGGGTAAGAAAAAGAAGAAGTAGCCGCCACTTTCGCCATGTTTCGAATCCTCGCTTTCATCCTCGCGCTGGCCGCCCACGGGTTTACCAACCCCATCGACCTCCGCTTGCCCACGGAGAACCAGCACCTTTTCAGCGGTGAGCCCGAGCGCTTTTACATGTATGTGGACCGCATCTTCGAGGGCGAGGTGAGCAAACCCTGGGAGGCCGGATCCTTCGGGTTTGTCCGGACCGCCATCCGCTTGGGAGATCAAGTGGTGTTGACCAAGTTCCACGAAGGCATCGACATTTCACCGATCAAACGCGACCAGGCGGGAAATCCACTGGACCTTGTTTCCAGCATCGCGGACGGGCGCGTGGTCCACATCAGCCCGCTGGCCGGGCGCAGCAATTACGGCAAATATGTCGTCGTCGAACACCTCTGGGAGGACTCTCTCATCCACTCGCTCTACGCCCACCTCGCTGAAATCACCTGCGTCCCGGGCGATCCGGTGAAGGCGGGCTCGCTGCTTGGCCGAATGGGCTACACCGGTGCCGGCATCAATCGCACCCGCGCCCACCTTCATCTGGAACTCACCATGATGATGAGCACCCGCTACGACGATTGGGCGAAATCCTGCGGCATGGGCGTAAACTATCAGGGGCTGTTCAACGGCATGAATCTAACCGGCTCCGACGTTGCGCGGTTCTTCATCGAACACAAAGCCAATCCCGCGCTCCAATTCAGCCAATTTGTCACTAACACCCCGGTGCATTTTAAAGTGACCGTCCCGCTCAGCGAAACGCCGGATTTCGTCAAACGCCACCCATGGATCCGCATGCCGGGCAGCGAAAACCCCACCGCTTGGGAAATCAGCTTCAGCGCGACGGGCATGCCCGTCGCATTCACCCCGAGCCAACGTGAGATCGCCGTGCCGGCGGTGACCGCCGTGCGCCCATCCGATATTCCGCACCGCTACCTCACCCGCGGCCTGATCACGGGCGAAGGCAACCACGCGACGCTCAGCAACGGCGGCAAACAACTCGTCGCCCTGCTAACCGACTCCTTCCCCATCAGCAAATAATCATGTCCAACGCCATTCTCGAAAAGATCGCCAGCCTCGGCCTCACCCTGCCGTCCGTCCCCGCCCCCATCGCGGCTTATGTAAACTGCGTGCGCAGCGGAAATCTGCTTTTTCTATCAGGCGGACTGCCGATCGATGGCGATAAAAAGGTCATTGGCAAGGTGCCCACCGATGTCTCTGTCGATGAAGCCAAGGAAGGCGCGCGCATGGTCATCCTCAATCGGCTCGCCGTCATCCAAGACGCGATCGGCTCGCTGGATCGCGTTAAACAAATTGTCACGCTCAACGGATTTGTGAATTCCGAGCCGGATTTCCTCGGCCACCCGCAAGTGATCAATGGTGCGTCCGAGTTGCTGGTCGAAATCTTCGGTGACAAGGGCAAACACTCGCGCACCGCGCTCGGTGTGGCCGCACTGCCGCTCAATGTCGCAGTCGAGATCAATCTGATCGTCGAGGTCGAAGACCTGTGATGCCCATCCCTCCCGCCCATTCGAAGCCGCTGGTGATGACGCCCCACCAGGCGCTCAAGCAGTATTTCGGGTTCAACGGGTTTCTCGAAGGCCAGGAGGAGGTGATTCAGGAAATCACCTCCGGCCGCGATGGCCTAGTGGTGATGCCGACCGGTGGTGGCAAGTCGCTTTGTTTTCAAATCCCCGCGCTCTGCTTCGGCGGGGTGACGTTGGTGATTTCCCCGCTGATCGCGTTGATGAAGGATCAGGTGGATGCACTCGTCGCCCGCGGGATCGCGGCGACGGTGATCAACTCGACGCTCTCGTGGCCGGAGCAAAAAGAACGGCTCGACGGGATGCGTGCCGGGAAATGGAAGCTCGTTTACGTCGCGCCGGAGCGTTTCCGCGCGGAGAGTTTTCTCAACGCTCTATCAGGCATTGAAATCTCGCTGTTCGCCGTCGATGAGGCGCACTGTCTCAGCCAGTGGGGCCACGATTTCCGGCCGGACTATCTGCGGCTTGGCAAGTCGCTGGAGAAAATCGGCAGGCCGCAATGCGTTGCCCTAACCGCCACCGCCACGCCCATCGTCCGCGACGACATCACCAAAGTGCTGGACCTGCGCAGCCCTTTCGAGCGCGTCAGCGGGTTTTCCCGACCGAACCTTTCGCTCACCATCTCCGCGATCGACAAGGCCGCGCAAAAGGACGAGCGCATGAAGGCAGTGATCGCCGCGCACAAGACCGGCATCGTCTATTGCGCGACGCGCAAGAAAGTCGATTCCGTGTCCGAAACCCTCGCGAGCTGGGGCCTGAAATGCGTGGCCTACCATGGCGGCATGAGCGAGCAGGAACGCACCCGCGCCCAGGAGGTCTTCATCACCCGCAAGGCGGACGTCGCCGTGGCCACGAACGCCTTCGGTATGGGTATCGACCGCTCGGATGTGCGATTTGTCATCCACTATGAAATCCCCGGCAGCGTGGAGGCCTACTATCAGGAAGCGGGCCGCGCCGGACGCGATGGCGAGGCCGCCGTTTGCGAATTGCTCTTCAACTACGCCGACACGCGGACCCAGGAGTTTTTCATCGATGGAGCGAACCCGAATGCCACCGTCATCCGCTCAATCTATCAATATCTACTCAACGACGCCGATCGCGACTACGAAGTCCACCGCACGCTCGATGAAATCGCCGAGAGCGCGGATGTGAAAAACTCGATGTCCGTCGGCAGCGCGCTGGGCGTGTTGGCGCGCTCCGGTTACATCGAGCGCTTCGATGTGCCGAAGCGGCGGATGCGCGGCACCCGCCTGCTCAAGCCGGAAATCCTCACCAGCCAGATCAAACTGGACGAAAACGCGATCGAGGAAAAAGACCGCCGCGACCGCGAGAAACTCAAGGCGATGGTCGAGATGTGTTACTCGCGGGTTTGCCGGCAGAAGTGGATTCTCATGTATTTCGGCGAGGAGGATGCGGGCGTTTGCGGGAGCTGTGATGTCTGCCGCGATGACGGCTCCGGCGAGTCGCGCGCGCCGACGCCTGAGGAGGAAATCACGGTGCGCAAGGCGCTCAGCGGCGTCGCCCGGATGTCGCGCCGCACCGCCAACGGTTGGGAAGCCCGCTTCGGCCGCGGCCGCATCGTGCAAATGTTGGCTGGCAGTAAATCGCAGGAAATCATCAGCGCGCGGCTCGATACGCTCACCACCTACGGCATCCTCCGCGAAAAGGGCCCCGGCTATCTCAACGGCTTGATGCGTTCTCTAGCAGACGCCGGACTCGTGCAAACCGTGACCAGTGAATTCCCGCTGATGACGCTCACCCCGCTGGGCGACCGGGTGATGCGCGGCGAGGCAAAATTTCAACTCGTCTGGCCGGATCCCGAGGCCGGGAGGAAGGAGACCGCACTGAAGGATCACGGCCTCGATGCCCAGCTCTACTCGATGCTCCGCGACCACCGCGGCCGCATCGCCAAGCGCGAGGACGTCCCGCCCTACGTCATTTTCAACAACAAAACCCTGGAGGCGATGGCCCGTTATCAGCCGATCAACACCGAGGAGGCGCTCCACATCCCCGGCATCGGCGCGGCGAAGGTGCAACGCTACGCAGAGCCATTCCTGGAAATGATCCGGGTTTGGAAGAAGACGCGGCGCGGTTAGACGATTCCCCCCCCGCGAACCCTGATTTGGCAAATTTCAAACTTCCCCCGGCGGAAGTTCGCCATTTTACTTCGCGCATGCCCGAAAAAATCATTCTCAAACCCAACGTCGGCCTTGGCGTCGTCCCCACTCATATCAAATTTGTTGGTGGCATCGTGCCGGATGACAACGGCCGATTTCCACGTGATGAAAACAACGTGTTACGGGTGGTGTCCGGGATGCAAGAGCTGATCGCAGCCTCGCCGGTGAAGATGACCATCGTACAAATTCCATTCTTCGCATCGGCGAATGCGGACGATGTCGCGGAAATGATTGACGGGCTCAAGGCGTTGGGACTGGACGTGCATTTCATCATCATGGTGGCGGCGGCAAATCCAATGAATCCGGCCCATGAGGACAGCGTGGTTTCCCAGTTGGTCAGCGCGCTGAAGGCGGCGATCACCCATGGTATCCGTAATGTTTCCTCCACCTCGATTGAGGAATGGATGAACGACACCGAAGTCCGCCTCGATGGCGCGGATTTCGAGGTGGCGATCAAACAGAACATCAAAGTCCACATGCGCGTCTATCAGGAAGCCGGCATCGAGGGATCCTGCGTGGAAAACTGGCACATCGAGTTTTTGCGGCCGGGTGAGTTCAAGACCTTCACCAGCCTGGACCGGGCATGGGCGTTCGTCAGTGCGGCGAACAAGGCGCTCGGAAAGAAGTTTTTCAAACTGCTGGTAGATGCGTCGCATTGCGGGGATTCGGGGCTTTCGATCGCAGAGAACCAACAACTCATCGCGAATATTTCCGCGGCGGGCGAGTTCGGGGTGTTCCATGCATCGGCGAAGACGACACGTGGTTGCCTCTCGACGGACGATGGATGGATCGGCGCGCTGCTGGCAGCGGCGGCGAAGGGCGGCGATTTGAAGTTTGTTTTTGTCGAGGTGTTCCATCATGAGGACGCTGCGCTGGAATTGCTCCGTAAAATGGACCCCGGGCATGGCGTTGATACGCGCGACGGGCGCAGCTATGTCGAGGTCACCGCGGATGGCCTGGGCGATGTCGCCCGCCGCCTGAACAACCTCGCAAAACGCGGAATCCTCAACTCCTGAAGCACGATGAACTCCGTCCATGGCGAAGCATCATTCCATCTAACTGGCCCGGAAGTGGATCTGCACGTCACCGCGCGGGCCGGGCATTTGGCACCGGTGGTGTTCCATCTAGCAGGCCGCGACGTCTCGCCGTATGCGCTCGCACCGTGGGAGCCCGCGGAGTTTCCCGAATTACCTCCCCTATTGTCCGTGCTGCGCGGCGATTTCCTGTGCCTGCCATTCGGCGGCCAGGCGGAGGGCCCGCCACATGGAGAAGGGGCGAATTTCCCGTGGAGCTTGGCAGCAGCAGGTGGACGGGAAATTCGTCTCACCATGGATACCACAGACACCGGCGCGCACGTTGAAAAAATCCTCAGCACGCGTCCCGGGCAGCATGCGATTTTCACCGAGCATCGAATTTCAAATTTGGAGGGGAATTTCAATTACGGAAACCATCCGATCCTCGATCTATCAGCGCTGCCAGAAGGTGCCGGGAGAGTATCGGTGAGTCCATTCCGCTGGGCATCCGTGTTTCCCGGACCTTTCTCAAATCCCGCAGATGGCGAAACCCAAGCGCTCGCTGAGGGCGCGCGATTTGACAATCTGCGGAAGGTGCCGCTCGCAGCAGGCGGCACCACGGACCTCACCCATTATCCGGCACGACCGGGGAACGACGACTTGGTGATGATGGTCAATGAGGCTGCTACGGCCGAGCAACCGTTCGCATGGTCGGCAGTGGTGCTGGATGGATATGTGTGGTTCGCGCTGAAGAACCCCGCGGATTTTCCGGCAACTTTGTTCTGGCTTTCCAACGGCGGACGGACGGCTGCACCTTGGAACGGAAGACATCTCGGCCGAATCGGTATCGAGGAAGTCTGCTCCTATTTCGCCAACGGCGTGGACGTCTCGCGGCAGGATCTGCTTGCGTCCGAGGGAATTCCAACGACACGGCATTTCAAGCGCGATCAAGTGGTCTCGCTGAAAACGATTCAAGCCGCCGCAAACGTGCCCCCGGGTTTTGGAGCCGTCTCCAAAATCATCCCTGCGGGCAATGAGGCTGTCACATTGATCAGCGATTCCGGGGCGGAATGCCAAGTCCCGGTCCAATGGAATTTTTTGTTTTAATCCCCTCCAAACTGTCGATTTTTGTTCCCGAAATTGAAGCCTTGCCAGTTTCTACCTCGATTGAAACTCTTTCTTCGATAGATCAAATTGTCTCCCACGTATCCACCGAACCAAAACATTCATGCGCAATCCTCTCGCCCCCGCCGACCTCTCCACCACGTCCACAAATCTCAAAGCCCTGAATCCGGACGCTTCTACTATGGTTGCTTACAAGAATTAATAATCTTCGCTCTCAACCACCAACCACCAACTCTCAACCACCAACCTCTTCATGAAACTTCACAACGCCATGTGGCCCGGTCTCGTCGGCAAAGAACCCGGCACCGACCATCCTCCCATCTCCCTCGAACACATGCTCGAACTCACCGTCGCCGCCGAGGTGGACGGCCGCAAGTTCGACGGCATCGACTACTTCCTGTTCCACCCGCACACCGACCCCGACGCCTCGGAATCCGACATCCGGAAAATCGCCGATCTCATCGCCAGCCACAATCTCAAGGTCGGCTCGCTCGTCGCACCGATCTGGCCGGGCACGGTTGGAGACGCCGCCATGGGGGATGCTGAAGCCCGCGCGAAATTCGTGCTCGCCGTCGAGAAAGCCTGCCGCATTGCGAAGATTTTCAATGAGCATGGCGTCCGCGAATACGGCGTCATCCGCATTGACTCCGCCAGCTCTGTTAGCGATTGGTCCAAGGATCCTGCCGGAAATACCAAACTCATCGCCGAGACCTTCCGCGAAGCCGGAAAAGTCGCCGAGCAACACGGCGAACGCCTCGCCGCCGAAGGTGAAATCTGCTGGGGTGGCATGCATTCGTGGAAGGCCATGCTCGACACCCTCGAAGCGACCGGCATGCCGAACACCGTCGGATTCCAAGCCGACCTCGCCCACACCTATCTCTATCTGATGGGCTACAACGCGCCCGAAGCCGCATTGCTCAAGGACGGTTACAGCGAAGATGAATTCTGGGCTGCCTACAAAACGATGACTGATGCGCTGCGCCCCTGGACCATCGATTTCCACGTCGCCCAGAACGACGGCTCCGTGCACGGCACCGGTTCCCACGACAAAACCGGCCGCCATTGCCAAGCCAACGACCCGAACGGCAAACTCGACATTGCCAAGTGCTCCACCTTTTGGCTCAAGGATGCCGCCGCTCGCGGCATCAAGCACATCTGCTGGGATGGTTGCATGTTCCCCAACGAAGTGCTCGAAAAAGCCGAAACCTGGGAACACATCCTCAAGGCCATGGTCGAAGTCGAGGAAGCACTGTGAGGTTACCCTGCCTCTTCACAACGCCCCGCCCAATGTTCTATCGGGCCATATCTATCAGCTGCTTGACTTGACGAGTCCCCGCGAGTTGGGACCATTCACTTTTTCCACTCCAACACCTAAACTTCAGAATCCAAACGCCATGGCTGCTTCCTCTTCAATTCTCGCGGATAAACTGCACGAGTACCCCCAACACGATGTCATCGATGGAGGATCGGCTTCGACTCTCGATGACTGTCTCAATCAGAACGACGGTGTGCTGCAGCTTCTGCACCGCTATGCCGGCCGCACGTTTTGCACACCTGGAAAGCGCCTGCGCCTGGATGAGAAATCCTACTACCCGGACTACATGGGAGGAACCGGTCTCGATGAAGTCTGGATGTGCTGCACCGTGCCCATCGTGACAGGCGTCATCGATACCCGCACGGGTAAGGCACCCTTTCGTGAAGGAGAAGCACACGTTCTCACGCCGGGCGGGCAAGTCATCTCACTTCAGAATCTGATCGAGACCAATCCGGAAGCCATCATGGGAGAGAAAGTCACCGCTTTCGCGAAATCCTTGTTCGGCAAGGCCACCTGGCCGATCGTGTCCAAAAAGTTCGATAACCTGAACCCCATTCCCCACCACCTTCACTGGGCAAAGTGGGAAGTTTACGACATCAATTCCTTCGATAACCCGGGCGTCAGTCCATCCCATTATCACACCACGGCAATGGGCCTGTACCCGTTCGTGACGAAGGACCAGTTCCTTGCCTGCATGAAGCGTTGGGGGCAAGGCGACTACAACGGCGTGCGGCACCTGTCGCCGCATACGATGATGCAACTGGATAACGGCTTCGTGATGCCGAATGGCGTGCTGCACTCGCCAACGGACCTCTGCACCCACGAGTTGCACGTGACGATGGACGAGCATTTCCTCGCAGAGGACCTGACACTGGATGGACGGATCGGAGCCGCCGATGCGTTTTACGCCTGCCGCGAACAGGACTATCCGAAGGACAAGCACGAAGATTGGGAATACCTCGTGGACACCTTGGACTTCAAAGCAAATCAGGACCCGGACTTCGTGGCGAAGAATTCGCGCCCGGCCATCACTGCCGAAAAGTTTTCCGGCGACGGAGTTGACGCAAAGTGGATTGTTTACGGTGATATCCTCGGCGATCAGAAAGCCTCCATTCTCCGTCTCACCCTTGCACCCGGCGCCAAGACCAATTTCCACCCGGAGA
This sequence comes from Akkermansiaceae bacterium, assembly GCA_040881795.1. GTDB lineage: Bacteria > Verrucomicrobiota > Verrucomicrobiia > Verrucomicrobiales > Akkermansiaceae > Luteolibacter. The sequence continues at coordinate 120,820 of JBBECN010000094.1, read as the reverse complement.
GCCCCGCTCTTTTCCACACGAACCGCGGACGCGGCCGGGTCGGAAAGCTCGAAGTGCGCTATCACCAGAACATGAAGCTTGGCGAAATCTATCCTGAGATTGGATTCATTACCCAAGCCGCGCTGAACCGCGGCGGCGTGGAAATCGAGAACACCGGCACTGAACCGCTCGTCCTAACCTTCGACTTCCCACAGCACGCGCATTCTCAAACACCCTGATTTACTTCATAACTCATTGAATATCATGAAAAAACCAATCCGAATCGGCCTCATCGGCTATGGCTTCATGGGTCGCACCCATTCGAACGCCTACTCGCAGCTCTCCCACTTTTTCGATACCGAGCACGTCCCGGTCCGCCAGGCCGTCTGTGGCCGCGATGAGGAAAAGGTGAAAGCCTTCGCCGAAAAATGGGGCTACGCCTCCTACGAAACCGACTGGCGCGAGCTCGTCAAACGCGACGACATCGACGCCATCGACATCTGTACGCCCAACGATTCCCACGCCGAGATCGCCCTCGCCTGCATCGCCAATGGCAAGATGATCCTCTGCGAAAAACCTCTCGCCCTCAACGGCGAGCAAGGCGAGAAAATGGTCGAAGCCGTCGAAAAATCCGGACTGCCCAACCTCGTTTGGTATAACTATCGCTTCCTTCCCGCCGTCACGCTGGCCAAGAACATCGTCGATGCCGGCGAACTCGGCCGCGTCTTCCATTACCGCGCGAATTTCCTCCAGGATTGGACGATTTCCGAAGAACTCCCGCAAGGCGGCGCAGGTCTCTGGCGTCTCGATGCCGCGGCCGCCGGCTCCGGCGTCACCGGTGATTTGTTAGCCCACTGCATCGACACCGCACGCTGGATCAATGGTGACATCGTTTCTGTTAGTGCAATGACCGAGACCTTCATCAAGGAGCGCGTCCACACCGCCACCGGTGAGAAACATCCCGTCACCATCGACGACGCCTGCGCCTTCCTCGCCCGCTTCGAAAATGGCTCACTCGCCATTTTCGAATCCACCCGCTACGCCCGCGGCCACAAGGCGCTCTACACGTTTGAGATCAACGGCGAGAAAAAATCCCTCGCTTGGGACCTTCACGATCTCAACTACCTCTCGTATTTCGACCACGGCGTCCCCGGCGATCGCCGCGGCTGGACCAACATCCACGCGACCGACGGCGACCATCCGTATTCCGGAAACTGGTGGGTCCCCGGCCTTTGCCTCGGCTACGAGCACTCGTTCACCCACGAACTCGCCGAGTTTTTCAAATCCCTCGACGACCCGAGCGCCGAAAAGCGCTACCCGGATTTCCGCCACGCCCTCGGCACCCAATACGTCTGCGACGCCGTCCTGGAATCCGCGAAGACCAAGCAGTGGGTGGATGTGAAGAAGTCCTGAGCCCGATCACAGGATTGCACCCGGTCCGTAAGCTGCGGCTTGCGGACTGGCGGCTTCGAGGGCTCGCACGGCTGAAGCGAATGCCTCGATTTGCGACTTCGCCGCACCGGATTCGTTGTCGCCGCGGGCGATGATGGCGTCGAGTGCTTCGCGAGAAAGACCGAGACGGCTGTCATCGGCGAGGCGATCGATCAGGTCATTGCGGTCGATGATTCCCTGCCGCAAATCATTCACTGTGGCGACGGCGTGCTCCTTGATGGCATGGTGCGCGGTCTCGCGGCCGACGCCGGCTTTCACGGCTTCCATCATGATGGTGGTGGTCATCAGGAAAGGCAGGTAGTGGGCGGTTTCCGCATCAATGACGGCTTCGTAGGCGTCCATCTGGTCGAGAACGGTTAGAAAGGTTTCAAACATGCCGTCGATGGTGTAAAACGAATCCGGCAGGAAAATACGCCGGACCACGGAGCAGGAAACATCGCCCTCGTTCCATTGGTCGCCGGCGAGTCCGGCGGCCATCGCGAGGTAGCCCTTGAGAATCACATGGAAGCCGTTCACCCGCTCACAAGAGCGCGAGTTCATCTTGTGCGGCATGGCGCTGGAACCGGTCTGGCCGGGCGCGAAACCCTCGCTGGCGGTTTCATTACCGGCCATCAGGCGCAGGGTTTTGCAGAACGACGAAGGGCCGGAGCACAGGTCGGTTAGAGCGGCGACCACCCGGAAATCGAGCGAGCGCGGATAGACTTGGCCGACGTTGGTCCAAACGGCAGGCATGCCGAGGTGTGCGACGACGCGTTTTTCAAGATCGGCGACTTTCGCCGCATCCCCCTCGAACAGCGAGAGTTGATCCATCTGGGTCCCGACCGCGCCTTTGAGGCCGCGCACTGAATAGTTGGCGATCACGCAATCCAAAGCAGTGAGCGCGCTGAGCAGCTCCTCGCCGAACATCGCGATGCGCTTGCCAAGCGTCGTCGGCTGGGCAGCGACGTTGTGGGTGCGGGCCGTTAGAATGAGCTCGCTCCATTGCTCGGAGCGCTCGCGGAAACGGCGCAACGTGGCGACAGTCTTGTCGCGGATGATCAGCAGCGAGCGGTAAACCTGGAGTTGTTCGACGTTCTCCGTGAGGTCACGCGAGGTCATGCCTTTGTGAACCTGTTCGTGACCGGCGAGGTCGTTGAACTCCTCGATGCGCGCCTTCACATCGTGGCGGGTGATTTTTTCCCGCGCCATGATCGATGCGGGATCGACGCTGTTTTTCACCGACTCATAGGCGGCGATCGCCTCGGCCGGGACGTCGAGGCCGAGATCGCGCTGGGCCTTCATCACCGCGATCCAGAATTCACGTTCTAAAATGATCCGTCCTTCGGCGGACCAGATGGCTTGGAGGGCGGGCGAGGCGTAGCGTTCAGCGAGGACATTTGGAATCACGCGCACAGCTTGGCTGGCGAAAACTGAAGTTTCAAGAGACAGTTGAAACGAAAATCCAACCTTGGAGACCCTCGGATCCATCCAACAAATCGTTCAGGTTTGGGAATCCTGAAAGTGGTCGGGGCGGCCAGATTCGAACTGACGACATCCGCGTCCCAAACGCGGCGCTCTACCAGGCTGAGCTACGCCCCGTGCACGGGCGGACCCTTGTGGATTCCCGCAGCCGAATCAAGAAATTCTTCAATGAAATTTCAAATCCACGGATCCGGGCCGTCAAACCCAAGAATCTCATGGCCGCATCCGCACTTCTCACTTGGCACCTCGCGCATCCCCCGCCATACTTGCCGCACACGACAGGGGAGCTTCACGCCCGTAAAGCCGAGATTTTCCGACGCGCGGGAAAAACCCTCCGAACCTGACGCGGGTCATGCCGCCGTAGGAAGTCGAAACCCCATCCGTTTCTCTTTCCTCCGGCCGTGCAAGTTCCGCACGGCCTTTTTCTTGCTCTCATCTGTTCCGCTCCCATCCACGATCCCCAATCCCCTATCTCTTCCACATGATTTCCACCGACGAAACCACAGGACTCTCCGCTGAAACCCACGACGCCTCCCTCGCCCCGCTCCCCGCCTCCACCCGCGTTTACGTCCATGGCCAGATCCACCCGCAGGTTCGCGTGCCGATGCGCGAGATTGCCCTCTCCGACACCAAATCCTACAACGGCCGCATCGAGAAAAACGCCCCCGTCCGCGTCTATGACTGCTCCGGCCCGTGGGGTGATCCGGATTTCAAAGGCACCTCCGACCAAGGCCTCCCCGCCCTCCGTCGCGACTGGATTCTTGCCCGCGGCGATGTCGAGGCCTACGACGGCCGCCCCGTCCAACCGCAGGACAACGGCTACCTCACCGAAAAACACGCCGAATACGCGTCGCAATCCGAGCGCGCCAACAAATTCATCGAGTTCCCCGGCCTCACCGCGGAGCGCCGCCAGCCGCTCCGCGCCACCGGCAAACCCGTCACCCAGAAATACTACGCGGACCAAGGGGTCATCACCCCCGAGATGGAATTCATCGCCATCCGCGAAAACATGCGCCGCGCGCAGATCGCCGATCAAAAAGACGACATCGTCCGCAACCACCTCGACAAACAACACGCCGGTTCCACCCAGCTCCCGAACAACCCCCACACCCCTAACATCTTCCAGCGCTTCCCGCAGCGCATCCCCGCCGAGATCACGCCGGAGTTCGTTCGTTCGGAAATCGCCGCTGGCCGCGCCATCATCCCGCTCAACGTAAACCATCCGGAATGCGAACCGATGATCATCGGCCGCAATTTCCTCGTGAAGATCAATGCCAACATCGGCAACTCCGCCGTCGCCTCGTCCATCGAAGAAGAGGTCGAGAAAATGCGCTGGTCCACCAAGTGGGGCGCGGACACCGTGATGGACCTTTCCACCGGGAAAAACATCCACGCCACCCGCGAGTGGATCCTCCGCAACTCCCCCGTCCCTATCGGCACCGTGCCGATCTATCAGGCGCTCGAAAAGGTCAATGGCAAGGCCGAGGACCTCACTTGGGAACTCTATCGGGACACCCTCATCGAGCAGGCCGAGCAAGGCGTCGATTATTTCACCATCCACGCCGGCGTCCTGCTGCGCTTCGTCCCGATGACCGCCAGCCGCATGACCGGCATCGTCTCACGCGGTGGCTCGATCATGGCCAAGTGGTGCCTCTCCCATCACAAGGAAAACTTCCTCTACACCCACTGGGATGAAATTTGCGATATCTGCGCCGCCTACGATGTCAGCTTCTCCATCGGCGACGGCCTCCGCCCCGGCTCCATCGCTGATGCCAACGACAAGGCCCAGTTCGGCGAACTCGAAGTGCAGGGCGAACTCACCACCCGCGCCTGGGCGAAAGGCTGCCAGGTCATGAACGAAGGTCCCGGCCACGTCCCCATGCACATGATCGAGGAAAACATGGCCAAGCAATTGGAATGGTGCCACGAAGCCCCCTTCTACACCCTCGGGCCATTGACCACCGACATCGCCCCCGGCTACGACCACATCACCAGCGGCATCGGCGCCGCCATGATCGGCTGGTATGGCTGCGCGATGCTCTGCTACGTCACCCCCAAGGAACACCTCGGCCTGCCTAACAAGGACGATGTGAAAGTGGGTGTCATCACCTACAAACTCGCCGCCCACGCCGCCGACCTCGCCAAAGGCCACCCCGGTGCCCAATACCGCGACAACGCGCTCAGCAAAGCCCGGTTCGAATTCCGTTGGGAAGACCAGTTCAACCTCGGGCTCGACCCCGTCACCGCCCGCCTTTATCACGACGAAACCCTTCCTCAGGACGGGGCTAAAACCGCCCACTTCTGTTCCATGTGCGGCCCGCACTTCTGCTCGATGAAAATCAGCGAGGACGTCCGCCAATACGCCGCCCAACAAGGCATCTCCGAAGAAGAAGCTCTGGAAAAGGGCATGGAGGAGAAGAGCAAGGAGTTCGCGGAGGCGGGCGCGGAGGTTTACGTGCCTGCGTAAAAAAGGCGGGATCTCCATCTACCGAGACGGTGACCCGACGCCTTTGCGTATGGCTCATTGTTGGCGCTTCAACGCGAGTTCCACAAGCTGGGCGGACATCTTGCGGATGTCCTTCATCGTCTCAGGTGTCGGATCCTTGTCGCCCTCGAGAGTCATCCTCGCACACAAGCCTTCGAGCAGATCACGTATGGCCAAATAATTCGGCCGGTCAGAAATTCGCGGCTCCAATCCGGAGATGCAATCCGAGTAGTATTCCGCGATATCTTCCCGCATCACTTTGCGGGCGCGTTCAGCAGAGAATTGTTTATCCACGGCCACGGTGGAAACCTCCAACGCCCGGATCCAGCCGCCTAACGAAATCAAATGGGCCAAATCCGCATCCTGGAGGGTGACCAATTCATCCTCCACATCCTTTTGAGTGGAAGACAATTCGATCTTCAATTGAGCCACATCGCCTTTTTTCGCGCTATCCAATAGCCCGGCCGCGTGGCGATTGACCCGCTCCCCCGCACCCAGAGCTTTGCCATAGCGGGTCAAATTCTTTGCCATTTCCTCCACCTTCTCCAACTGCTCGGCCTGGACCATCAGGAAACCATCCGCGATGAGGAACCCCAATTCGATGGCGAGATCCGCACGATCCTGGGACATCCGCGCCGGCATTTTCCGCTCCACCTCGGCGATGGGCAAGGGCATCAAAAACTGCAAGGTGTCAAACAATTTGGAAATCGATGGCGCGGTGAATTTGTTCACCGCAAGTTCCTCACGAAAATACGCATCATCGAGCAAATCTTTGGGGATCTCGCCATTGGGGCCTGCGGCATCCGCAGCCACTTCCACGGGATTTGGCGCACCCTCGATTTCCAAGGATTTATCCTCGGTCATCGCAGGCGTGGCTGCGACAAAAAAGGCGGATAAACTCAGCAACTTCAACTTCATGCGGAAAACCTGCCACCACCCAGCCCTGATGGCTAGGGATTTTGCCCCACGCAAGCGCACCATTCTTTCAGGCGTTCCCGGGGAATAACCGTTGGACTTGGGATGCCCATCCTGAATCACGGTATGAATCTCAACGACGCGCGGTAGAAAATGGGACCTATGGATCCCATATAACCTATGAATCCGCAGAAACTCCGCGTTTCCTAAAATTTTCTATTGCGTCGGAAGACGATCAAAACATATGGCGACGCGCAGCAGCAGGATCCACCTGCCACCAGAACCATCAAAAGATCGACCCATGGCCTTCACACCAAGCAAAGACGCGAAACGCAGAGAGCGTGAGCAGAAGAAGCTCGATAAGCGCATCGCCCGCGAGGACGAGAAGGCCGAAAAGCTCGCAGCCCTGCGAGCCGCCGCCGAGGACACTCCTGAAATGACGGAGGCAGAGATTCAGGCGAAACTGGAGGCGGAGTTTGAAGCCGAGCTTGCAGCGGAGGCAGCGGCCGAAGGTAAGTTCGACATGGCCTGCTGAGAACGGACTCGCGGTAGGCCGCTCGGCCGATGCCCATCGGAAGCCCACGAAAAGTGGATTCTCCCATCTCTGCCGTATTTCATGTTGAAGGCGATTTAAAACGCGCATTTTTGACAAGCCCCTAAGCTGAGCAAAAATCTGTATTATTCACCCGCTTCATGAGGTTAGATTGACGCTTTGACAGGTCTGGGCTAGTCCTTCTGGCGCATGACCGTTCGTAACCTTGGCATCTTAACTCTGGCGCTAGCACTCGTTGGTTCGGCTCATGCGCAATTGGCGACGTCTTTGCGCCTTTCTAAAAAACAATATCTTGCGGGTGAGCCGGTCCTCGCTGTGGTCAACATCACCAACCACGCCGGGCGGGAACTGACATTCGCCAGCGACGGCCGCTCGCCGTGGCTTAATTTCATCATCAAGGATGGACGCGGTGGCACCGCCACCCCGCGCCGCAACGTCGCCTTTGGAAAAATGACGATCAAAGCCGGAGAAACGCTGGCCCGCGAAGTGGATTTGTCCCAGCACTTCGTTCTCACCGAACCCGGAAGTTTCAACGTCGGCGCCGTGATCCGCATGCCGGGAACCGCCATGGACGGCACCGGAACCAACCGGGTCATGTTCAACCAAAGCCCAGGCCGCCTCTACTGGTCCCAGTCCGTCGGCATCCCCGGACACACCGGCCAAGCGCACCAATTCCGCATTCTCAACTTCGCCGGCGATCAAAAAAACCAGCTTTATGCCCAAATCGTCGATGACCGAACCGGCCTCATGGTCCGCACGTTCCTGCTGGGCGATTCCCTGATGCTGCGCAAGCCTCTCGTCACCGTGGATCGCCAGCAGCGGATGCACGTGATGTTCTTGGCCACTCCAACGATGTGGGTCCATTGCGAGATCGATACCGATGGCAAGTTGGTCAACCGCCAAATCCACGAGCGCGGCTCCCAAGGCGACCCTCAACTGCTCACCTTCGGCGATGGCACCGTCCGCGTTGCCAACAGCATCCCCTACGATCAAAAAGCGGCGGCCGAGGCCAAAGCGAAGGTCCGGAAGGCCTCGGATCGCCCCGCCATCACTTATTGAGCAGTGCCACAGCGCCACGAATCCCCATCAACCGTGGATTCATCTTTACAATTTTATAAAATATCAATATTTATTAACCGTTCTTAAAACTTTAAGTCCAATGAAAGCTTTTCTTCAATTTCTCATCCTCACAGCCGTGTGCATGTTCGCGGCCACCACCCAGGCAGCGAACTTTAGGACCGTGGTGATCGACGCAGGCCACGGCGGACATGACAACGGTGGCCAGTGGGGCCGGGTTTACGAAAAACATTTGGCGCTCGATACCGCCTATCGGCTGGAATCCAAGCTGAAGAGCCTCGGTTACCAAACCGTGATGACCCGCCGCAGCGATTATTTCATCTCTCTTCCCCAGCGCGTCAGCACCGCCAACCGCTACCGGAACGCCATTTTCGTCAGTATTCACTACAACTACACGTGGAAACAACACGTCAGCGGACTGGAAACCTTCTATCACGGTGCCGAAAGCCAATCGCTGGCCCAATTCGTGCAGCGAGGCATCGTCAGCCGCACCCGCACGGTGGATCGCCGCGCCAAATACGCCCGCTTCTACGTGATCCGGAACTGCAAGCTGCCGTCCATCCTCGTCGAAGGCGGCTTTGTCAGCAACCAAGCCGAGCGCAATCGGATGAAATCCGCCTGGTTCCGCGAATCCATCGCCCAAGGCATCGTCGATGGCATCCAACGCTACCGGCGCGGACGTTAACCTAACCGCATCCTTTTCCGCTGCATTGCCCGGCAAATCGACTAGTTTCACCCCATGGGTGCTGTCACGATTTCCGAAATGCTGGCCGCCGAAGTCAGCGCCATGGCGCACGGTTGGAGCGAAGAGCGGCTTTTGAACCTCGCCGGTGAACGGCTTGGAGCGGCGATCGGCCGATACTTCCCCCATCCCGGCACAGTCATCGGTTATTTGGGAAAGGGCCACAACGCCGGCGATACCTTGGTCGCGCTGAGAATCCTGCGGGACCAGTTCAGTTGGAAAATCGAGGTGCGAAGCGCCTACGCCATCGCAGACTTAGCCCCGCTCACCCGAAAAAAATGGGTTGAATTGGAAACTGCAGCCCCGCTCAATCGCCCTCCGGTGCTGGAAGATTTGGATCGTCCCCTGTTGCTGCTGGACGGACTGCTCGGAAGTGGCGGCAAAGGACCGCTGCGCGAGCCCTTGCTTTCCCTCGCCCGCGAAATGGAGATGCTTCGCCAACACGCCGGGGCCCGTGTCGCCGCCGTCGATCTTCCATCCGGCATCGACCCCGACAGCGGTGAAATTTTTTCAAACACCGTCATTGCCGATATCACTTTCATGGTTGGCAACGCCAAGGTCGGCCTGCTCAAAGGCAGTGCCGCTTCCGCGACGGGAGCACTGACCATCGTCCCGGTGGACGCACTAACCACCCGTGGCGGGAGCTCGCTGGAAGCGATCACGCCGCAAACCCTGGACGTCGCGAAGGGGCCGCGGCCGTTCGATTTCCACAAAGGCATGGCCGGACGCGTGGCGGTTCTAGCAGGTTCCGAAAGCTACATGGGAGCTGCCGTGCTCGCAGCGAGCGGCGCGCTTCACGGCGGTGCCGGACTGATCACCCTGCATGTGCCGCGGGATCTCGTTGGAACCATCACCCATCGGTGCCCGCTGGAAATCATCGTGCGCGGATTTGACGATGCCCGCGAGGTGCTCGATCAAACCTTCGACTCGCTCGTCATCGGCTGCGGCCTCGGAACACCCGATGATGCGAAGGCTTTGGAAATCCTGGACCTCATTGCCAAATCACCCGCCCCGGTCGTGATCGATGCGGATGCGCTCAACCTGATCGCCCGCCTCGGCAGGACCGATCTCCTAACCGAAAACCACGTCCTAACACCCCACCCCGGCGAGTTCGCGAGACTGGCACCGGACTTGGCAGCGATGCCGCGCGAGGAAGCCGCTCTTGGATTTGTGGAGCGCTTTCCCGCGACGCTGCTTTTGAAGGGCTGCCGCACGCTCGTCGCACGGCATGGCCACTCGCTGTGGTGCAACACCACCGGCACGCCTGGCATGGCCACCGGAGGCCAGGGAGATCTGCTCGCAGGCGTCATCGGCGCGCGCCTTGCCGCCGGCGATTCCCCGCACGGGGCCGCCGCAATCGGAGCGTGGCTCTGTGGGCGAAGTGCGGAAATCTGCATGAATCATCCTTTCATTTCCGAAGAGTCGCTTACGCCGACGAATGTGATGCACCACCTCGGTGCCGCATTTCGCGATTGGAAATCCGGCGGCCGCTGAGCGGTTAGGCAAAAAATTCCAGCTGCGCGCTTTCCTGCGGGTTATCAAAGCGCACGCCAACCCCTAACAAGCGAACCGCACGGTCGCCGCCGCGCCGCCATGCTTCGGCAAGCAGTTCCTCGAATACCGCTTGATCCAGCACATGGCCGGCGCGCTCGGCGGTGGTACGCTCGAAGTCGGCGAACTTGAGTTTCACGACGAGCGAGCGGATGACGCGATCCGCGTGTTTCGCCGCAAGGTCTTCGGCGAGGCCCGCGATCATCTCCCGCATCGGCGGGATGAGCCCGGGGAGGGCGTGGATGTTTTCCGAAAAGGTGGTTTCACTGCTCACCGACTTGCGGGTGCGGTCCGGGCTAACAGGACGCTCGTCGATGCCACGGCAGAGGCTCCACAATTCCAGCCCCCACTTGCCGAAGCGGCGGGAGAGTTCGATTTGATCAAACTGTTGGAGATCGACACAGGTTTCCACGCCGATGGCGGAAAGCTTTTCACGCATCTTCCCGCCGACTCCCCACAGGCGTCCGACCGGCAGCGCGGCGATGAATGCGGGGATTTCGTCTGGCGTGATTTCCTTCTGGCCGTCCGGCTTGTTCCAGTCCGAGGCGATCTTGGCGATCAGTTTGTTGGATGAGATGCCGGCAGAGGCAGTGAGACGGGTTTCCTCGAAAATCTGCGCGCGGATCTCGCGGGCGATGGCAGCACCGCCGGTCTGGAGATGGGAGACGTCGAGGTAGGCCTCGTCGAGCGACAGAGGCTCGATCAGCCCGGTGAAGCGGCCGAAGATCGCGCGGATTTGCGAACTGACGGCGCGGTAGTGATCGAAGCGCACCGGCACCAGGGTGAGATGCGGGCAGAGCTCGAGCGCCTTGAACACCGGCATGGCAGAGCGGCACCCGAACTTCCTGGCTTCGTAGTTGGCGGTGGTGAGCACGCTGCGGCGGTCGCTGCCGGCGACGCCCACCGGTTTGCCACGCAGCGAGGGGTTTTCCCGTTCCTCGATGGCGGCGTAGAAACAATCCATGTCGATGTGGATGATTTTTCTCAAGGGGATGGCGGAGCGGTCACAGGCCGGCATCTTGGACTGGCCCACCGGCAAAATCAACTTGTGTAAATGATCGGCGGATTCAGGGTCGTCTGGATCCCATGAATCGCCACGCCTGCTTGCCCGAGCTGGAAATCAGCTGCCGCCAATATGGCTGGAGCAGCGAGCGAACCGGCGGTTTTCTCAAACGCATGGAAAGCGACTTACTGCGATTCCAACTCACCTTCGCCAGCGCCACCCCATGAGGGATCTTTGATTTCTGCAAGATCGAATTCGATCACCAAGTATGTATTCCCTTATGAAATCCTCCAATTTCGTCCTCACCCACGCCTCCGTTTTCGCGGTAGGCATCGCCGCAGCCATGATCGTCAATGGCTTGCTGGAAAACGAGGCGGCCTCCTCAAGTTCCGGCGTGGCAGCCAACACCCGCGCTAGCCGCGCCGGCAGCGCCGCAATTGGCAGCAGCGACGGGATTTCACCCACCCGCCGCAGCGAATCGGAAGAGGCCCGCGAAGCCACCAAAAGATCTGGTAAAGCCCCCGTCGAACAACTCGCCGACATCGTCCGCATCACCGATCCCTTCGAACGCCAACGCGCGCTCATGGACATGATCGAAAAACTTGGCCCTGGAGAATTCGCCGACGTCGCCGACCGCTTTCGCGAGCTCGATCACCTCGGCAATTCACGAGACGAATATCGCCTCATCCTCGGCCGCTGGGCCAAGGCCGATCCGCTCAGCGCTCTGGAATATGTCAATCAACACGGCGACAGCCGCAGAGGCCGCGAAGCCGTGCTCTCCACCTGGGCGGGAAATGACCCCGCCGCTGCGGAGCAATGGGCGCTCGCCAATCACGAAGGCAACGGACCGAATCCCCACATGCCGGCGATCATCGAGGGAGTGGCCGCCCACGATGTGAACGAGGCACTGCGGATGGCCCAGTCGATGCCACAAAGCGAAGAACGTGGTGAGGCGGTGAAATCCATCACCCGCGCCTTGTTGCTTCAAGGCATCGATGCCGCGATGGCGTTTCCGGCATCCGTGACCGAGGCACACCTTCGCGGTGGTTTCGTGAAGGAAATCGCCGAGCGACTTATTCAAAAAGATGTGGCCAAGGCGGCGGCATGGATCGCAGCCATGCCCGACGGAGACATCCAGAACCGCGCCGCCCGCGATGTGGCGGGTGCCCTGGCCCGCGCCGATATTTCAAACGCCGCATCATGGGTGAAAACCCTCAAGCCCGAAGCCCAAGTCGAGGCCGCCCGGGGCGTCATCCGCCCGATGTCCTCCGAGAACATCGCCGCCACCGCCCAATGGGTTTCCACTTTGGCCGGCACTCCGAATTATGACCGTGCGGTCGAGGAATTCGTCTGGAGCTGCAACTCACGCGCCCCGGAACAATCCGCCGCATGGATCCAAGGCATGGCCGATCCCGCCCAACAGCGCAGGCTCTACCACCGCATGCTCGGCGAATGGGCCCAGCGCGACGCAACCGCCGTAAAGCAGTGGGTTTCCACCAACAATGTCCCGGCGGACGTGCTTCAGCGGTTCTCACGCTGAGAACAAAGACACCGGATTCAAAGATCCGGAAAATCTCCCCTTGAATCGAGCGGTGGAAAGCCGAACAGTCCGCCTGCCCATGGCCACTGAAACACTCGCACTTCCCGTCACCCCTGATGCCACCGGCCACTTTGGCCAATTCGGCGGCATGTTCGTTCCGGAAACTCTGATGGCTCCGCTGCAGGAACTCGCCACCGCCTACGCCGCCGCCAAGGCCGACCCGGCCTTCCATGCGGAACTCGATGACCTGCTCCACAACTACTGCGGCCGCCCCACCCCGCTCTATTTTGCCGAGCGCTGGACCGAATTGCTCGGTGGCGCGAAAATTTATTTGAAGCGCGAGGACCTGCTCCACACCGGGGCCCACAAGATCAACAACGCCATCGGCCAGATCCTGCTCGCCAAGCGCCTCGGGAAAAAACGCATCATCGCCGAAACCGGAGCCGGCCAACACGGCGTGGCCACCGCCACCGTCTGCGCCCGCTTCGGCATGGAATGCGTCGTTTACATGGGGAAAGTGGACATGGAGCGCCAAGCCCTCAACGTCGCCCGCATGCGGCTGATGGGCGCAGAAGTCCGCGCCGTCACCGCCGGCCAAGCGACACTCAAGGAAGCCGTCAACGAAGCCATGCGCGACTGGGTCGCCTCGGTCGATACCACTCATTACATCCTCGGCTCCGCGCTTGGCTCGCATCCGTTTCCCATGATCGTCCGCGATTTTCACCGCGTCATCGGGGTGGAATCACGCCAACAGATTTTGGAAAAAGAAGGCAGACTCCCCGACTTGTTAGTCGCCTGCGTCGGTGGCGGCTCGAATGCGATGGGCTTGTTTCACCCGTTTCTCGACGACGCGGATGTCCGCATGGTCGGCGTCGAAGCCGGTGGCGACGGCATTTTCCCGGAGCGCCATGCCGCCCGCTTCCAAGGAGGCAAACTTGGCGTTCTCCAAGGCACCAAAACTTGGTTGCTTGCGAATGATGACGGTCAAATCGAGCTCACCCACTCCGTTTCCGCCGGGCTCGATTACGCCGCAGTCGGCCCCGAGCATGCCTATCTCCAAGACATCGGCCGCGTCGAATACACCTACGCCACCGACAGTGAGGCGCTCGCCGCGTTCAAGGAACTCGCCCACAGCGAAGGCATCATCCCAGCGCTCGAAAGTGCCCACGCGATGGCCTACATTTCCAAGGTCGCCGGCAGCCTGCCGAAGGACTGCATCCTAATCGCAAACCTCTCCGGCCGCGGCGACAAAGACGTCGAACAAGCGTCGAAATACCTGCTTTAATTCACTTCAGCTAGGGGGCAGTAACGGCAGATCCGGCATCATCGGCACGCCGTCCGGCTGCTTTTCCTCAAGCCCGCGGCTGAAAATCGCATCCATGCGGTCAAGGTAGCGCGAGAGATTGTCGATCCTGCGGTGGGGATTCGCCTTGAGGCGGTCCTTGAGGCGCATGTAGTCGTCGAAAACCCCGCTGGTCTCACGGGCGCGAGTGATTTCAAACCAGTCGAGATAATCGCGGGCGCGGGCGGCCTTTTCCTGCATCAGGGTGCGGGTTTCCTGCAGCGCCTCGAGGCGCGTGGCGACGTCCTTGGTCTTGTCCCGCGCAATGGCGGTTAGAATCATCTGATACTCGGCAAGAATGGGTCGGTAGGATGGAAAACAACGGTAGCTGAGACGGACGAGCGCATCCTGCGCGAGCCGCACCGAGGTAACCCGCTCCGGTTCTTCGAGCTCCGCCAGTTCCGGCCATGCCGCCAGTTCCTTCTGTTGGATGATGCCCTCCGGCGTGCGGAAGTTCAGGCGCAACGCCTCGCCGAGTGCCGCTTCAGTCCGGGCAATGGGAAGAATGTCGGTGAGCAGGTTCATCCCGCCCTTCATCGCGAGCTGCAGCTGCAACCACTTGGCGAGGCTGGTTTCCGATAGATTGAGCTCGGGGAAATGTTTGCGCAGCAACGTCGGCATTTCCCCTTCGAATGCGGCGGCTTCGCTGAGGAAAGCGAGGAAGCCCTCCAGACCCTGCGGCTGCTCTAACAGCGCCATCACCAATGCCCCGGAGGAGACCCGAAACGCGGCCCGCAGGGCGGCGTCCATTTCTTCGAATTCGAGCGCATCCACGGCAAACAAATCGTCGATCTTGAAAAGCCCGCCTTGTTTGAAAAGTGATTCGTAAAGCCGTCGGTCGCAGCGGTTGAGCCGCCAATCGGAGGCCTCGCGCAAACCATCGGCCAGCCATGGAGAAACCACCAGCGGCCGCTCATCGACCACGGGCACGCGACCGCGCAGGGCGCGCTCATAAAGCAATGCGGAAGTGACGGCATATTTAAAACGCTCTTGTTCCAGGCCCCGGCTCAGATGCACGTCCATCCGCAAATCGTAGCCGACCTCGCTGACGAGCAACCGCATATTCACCGTGCGCAGGGGCATCGGATCGCCAGGTTGGCCATGCAGGGTGATCGTGATCGGGACTTTCCACTCGTCCTTGGTCTCTTGCGTGAGGCGCAGCAACTCATCCTTGGTCTCCTCCGCCAGCAGCGCGACGCTGCCGCGGGCGACCCCGTCGCCACCGCCGATGCGAAATTGTTTCGAGCGGCTGATCACCCGGTCCGCACCGGCGAAGGCAGCCTGCGCCGGTGGCTCGGCGATTTGGATCGCCCGCGGGACCTCCTCCGCCATGGCGATGGCGGTGGAAACAAAACCGAGGGCTAACAAGCGTGCCGTCATGCGTTTCAGAAGGTTTCCGGCATCAATGAATCGCCCCCCGACGCGCGGGGATCAAGCACCAGCCGTCCTTTTTCAATCTGGATGCGGGACATTTCTTCGAACCCGAGATTGATCTCATCGGGGAACAAATCAGTTAGATTCTGATAGGCGGGCATCACCAGCAGCAGGAAACCCTGTGGCACCACCAATTGACCGAAACGCCCGCCACGGGGTGGTTTGGGATAATCCGGATGATAGGGACCACCGTGAAGTTTGACTTCGGTGCTCACCCCTTTCGGCCCCTGCAGTTGCTCGACCTGGAGGAACATCGAAACCGTGAACGGCTTGCCCATGAATTTCCGCGCCATGATGACTTCGGCGGTGCCGTCCTCAAGGCGCACCCAGACGCGGTCGAGGGAGGCCTTAGATTCTAACAAACCACCCTGTTTCACCACCAGGGTGCGGCCAAGCCAATGGTTGATTTCCGACTCGCTGAGCGTGACCGGATAGCCACGGTCGATCGCATTTTTTAAAACCACCTTCATCTCCCGGTTGCCCGGGGCGGAATTGGCATTGCGGGTGAGCTCGCTCAAGTCCTGCGGTTGGGCAATCAGAAATAGAGCCGAACCGAGGCCGATGGCCGCGAGCATGAGGATCATGAAAGCGAGCTTGGAGAGACATCCTCCATCGGAATTGCGCTGAGCGGGATCTGCCATGGGGCTGGTGATTAACATGCGGAGGCTGGCTTGCAAAGCCCGCCTTCCGAAAGCTTCAATCCGACGACTTTGACGCCGCAGCCGGAGCGGCCGCCGGGGTAGTGGGTGCGGCTGGGGGAGCATTCGAGGCTTTTTCGGCCTTGGCCCCTTCCTGATACGAGGAAGAACGGTAATCGGTCTTATAGAAACCGGAGCCTTTGAAAATGATCCCGCCGCCGGTGCCGAGCAGACGCTTGACTTCACCCTTGCATTCCGCAGCCGCGCAATCGGTCAGTTTCGCATCATTCATGCTTTGAAACACCTCGAAGCGGTTCCCACATTTTTGACATTCGTAATCGTAGTTTGGCATATTTCCTAAAGTTTGTGTAAACGCCTTCGCCGTTCCGCGCAACCTCTTCCCCACATTCTTCAAATTCTACGCGTGCGGTGCCCGGGTTCCTCTGCTTGAGTCGGTGCCATGCCTCCACGCGTCAAGACCGTCGCCTCCATCTCCGTCGAAAAATTCTTCGAAACCCACGCGGAAACCCTCGGCCTGACGCTCCACGGCGAGAAAATCGGGTTCGACCGGTTGATCAGCGAACCCGCCATGAACCGCCCCGGCCTCGCCCTTGCCGGATTTTTCTCCTACTTCGCCCGCAAACGGGTGCAAGTCTTGGGAAACTCAGAACTCTCTTACCTCAAAAAACTTCCGGACGCCATGCGGACCGACCGCTTCCGCCGGATGTGCAATCGTGACATTCCCTGCATCGTCGTCGCCCGCGGCTCATCGCTCGACGATACCTTGATGGAAGTGGCGAAAAAACATTCCATCCCCGTCTTCGGCACCTCGCAAGTGACGATGAATTTCCTCAACGCCGCCACCATCCGGCTCGAACATGAATTCGCCCCCAGCGTCACCCTCCACGGCTGCATGGTGGACATGCGCGGCGTCGGCATCCTGATCGTCGGCAAGAGCGGCTCCGGCAAATCCGAAACCGCCATCGGCCTGCTCGAACGCGGCGCATCCCTCGTCGCTGATGACATGGTGCGTATCAAATACGTCGGCGGCGATCTCGTCGCCACCGCCCCGGATCTCTCGCGCGGCTACATGGAAATCCGCGGTATCGGCATCATCAACGTCGCCAACCTCTACGGCCTTGCCTCGATCCGCCCGGACAAACGCCTCGACCTCGTCGTCACCCTCAAGCCCCACGCCGACCTCAATGAGGTGGACCGCCTCGGCTTGCAGCAGAAAACCTATGAAATCCTCGGCCAGCAAGTCGTGCACGTCGAGGTGCCGGTCGGCCCCGGCCGCGACACCGCACGGATGGTCACCATTGCCGCGCTCGACCAGCAACTCCGCCGCCTCGGTTACAACATGGCGGACGAGTTCAACCAACGCCTGCTCAGCCACATGGCCGGCAACAAGTAGCGCAATCTTCCGCGCTTGCAGTCAGGCCCATCCCCCACAAGACTCCCGCCATGTTCACGCCGAAGTGGAAAAAGGAAGCCCAGCACCTGCTCAAGGGCGCGAAAAAATTTGTCGATTACAAACGCGATCTGCTCAAGCCGGACCGCGTCGCTGAAATCGACTCGCGCCGCGCGGACCTGCTCGCCGCCATCAAATCCGCAGACAAGGCCAAGGTGAGCGAGGCCTCGAAGCAACTCCGCGCGATTTGCGAAAATGCCCTGCCCTACGAAAAACCCCTCAACTGGCTCGAGGAAAACGTCGAGGTCATGTTCGTCGCCATCGTCATCGCCCTCGGCCTGCGCGCCTACTACTTGCAGCCGTTCCGCATCCCCACCGGGTCGATGCAGCCGACTCTCAACGGCATCATCGCCACCCCGACGCCCGTCGCTGAATGGCCAGGCTTCCCCCAACGCATGATCGAAAAAGTCCTTCGCGGACGCAGCTACGTGCATGTCGTCAATGACAAGGACCGCCAACTCGGTCTTACCCGCGACGGCCGTCTCAATCTCCAGGACACTCAGTTCATGCACTTTTTTAGTCGCTCTCAAATCATTTTTGCGGACTCTCAACCAACATTTTTCACTCGGCTCCTGGGTACAGACCCGCTCAGGCTCCCTGCCCCGTCCAATCCCGCATCCCAGATCGGCTTGGGCAACGCGATTCAAGTCGCCAGCAGAAACAACGGCATCCTCCCCAAAGGCACCGTGCTCTGCGAAGGCACCATCGACTCCGGCGATCTCGTGCTGGTGGACAAATTTTCCTACCATTTCCGCAAGCCCAAACGCGGTGAAGTCTTCGTCTTCGACACCGTCGGCATCCGCGGCATCCACGAGCGCAGCGGCGACCAAGCGGCTGGCTCCCACTACATCAAACGCCTTTGCGGCGTCCCCGGCGACACGCTCGCGATCCAATCCCCGAATCTGCTCGTCGATGGAAAAATCGCCAAGGAGCCCGGCATCCAGCGTGTGATTCAGGGCGAGGGCCCCTTTTCCATCAATTCCGGTGGCTACGTGCTCGCCGATCCGCGCGAGGCCCAACAAGCCA
This sequence comes from Akkermansiaceae bacterium, assembly GCA_040881795.1. Lineage (GTDB taxonomy): Bacteria > Verrucomicrobiota > Verrucomicrobiia > Verrucomicrobiales > Akkermansiaceae > Luteolibacter. The sequence goes on along the minus strand of JBBECN010000094.1, from coordinate 102,151 downwards.
AAAAGACTATTTCCCAGTACCTCGCCACACCCGACTCCACCCTCCCACTGGCACTCCAAGCCGGCCCCGGCATGCGCGAATACGCCGCCCTCGGCGACAATACGGGCAACTCTCTCGACTCGCGCTACTGGGGTCCCGTCAAGGAATTCAACCTCGTCGGCCCCGCCGCCTTCGCCCTCTGGCCCTTCACCACCGGGCACTGGGGTCTCATCCGCTGACATCGTGTCCGCCGCATCCGACATCACCCGCCGGGCAAAGTCGAATCTGGCCTTCGCCCTCAAAATCCTCCCGCGCGACCGCCGCGAGGACATGGTGGTTTTTTACGCATTCTGCCGCACCATCGACGACTTGGCCGACGACCCCGGCATCCCGATCATCGAGCGTGAGAAACGGCTCGCTCACTGGAGAAACGGCCTCGTCTCCGGATTCGAAAACCCGGACGAATTCCAAAAGGAGCTCATCTCCCTGCGCGACCGCCACCAGATTCCCAACCATCTCCTACTCGCCGTCATCGACGGCTGCCGGATGGATCTTCACCCGCAGCGCTTCGAGACCTGGCACGATCTATCCGATTACATCTGGAAAGTCGCCTGCGCCGTAGGCCTCGTCTCCACGCATTTGTTCGGTTGCAAAGATCCCGGCTCCGAGCACTACGCCGTCGCCCTCGGCCATGCCCTTCAGCTCACCAACATCCTGCGGGACATCAGCGAGGACCTGTCCAACGGACAGCGCATCTATCTACCACTCGAGGATCTCACCCGCTTCGATTACCCCGAACAGGACCTCATCGCCCGCGTCCACGACTCTCGATTCGTCGCACTCATGACCTACCAAGCCGAGCGTGCGGAAAACTTCTATCGAGAGGCCGCCGCCGCCCTGCCGGAAAGCGACCGCAACGCCCTAGTTCCCGCCCGGATCATGGGCGAGGTCTATCATTTGCTGCTTGAGAAAATGCGGGCCGATGGTTTCCGTGTTTTTACCAATCGTTACCGCATTTCTAAGCCGCGCAAGCTGGCCATCCTCTCAAAGCATCTGATTGCAAGATCCTGTTGATTCGAATAGAGTTACGCCACCGACCGTCCCAACCGCCCATGTCAACAGCCCCGATTGCCGCCACCCTCGTCAGCCTGCTCGGGCTGGCCGCCTGCGTCCCACCGCCAGCGCCACCGCCGCCGCGCTACCGTCAGGATCCAAACTTGGCCCCCCAACCTGTGGACCCCTACGGCCGGAATTACGACGTCTCACCCGCACCGCCCAGCGATCCCACTCAGCCCCAACCCGCGCCAGCCCCCGAAGCCACCGGCACCGGTGCCTATCCCGCCGCCACCCGCACCGCGAACCCCAATCAGGTGCTCAGCCCGTATGAACCCTACAACCTCATTGACGTGGAAGGCTTCCAATCCGGTCAACTCGCCCGCGATCCCTCCAACCAAAAAATCTTCCGCATCCCTTGATGCTCGGACTCGGACAAATGAAATTCTTGGTTTGCCTCGGGTTTTGGCTATTACTCACTGTAGATTCCAGTTTCGCAAATCCGATTGCCATCCAACCGCTCGGCCCGGTTAGAGCGGGACTGATTCAGCAAGTCACGGCAGGAATCCGCAACCTCTATTCTTTGGATGTTGTCGTTTTGCCAGAAAAGCCCCTGCCTAAAGCCGCTTACTATCCGCCAAGAAAACGCTACAAGGCAGAGGATATCATCGATGTGCTTGCCGCAGAATCTCCTCCAGAATTGGCGAAAATCATCGCCCTAACCAGTAGCGACATTTCCGCAACGACCGACGCTGGCAAGGATTGGGGAATCATGGGCCTGGGCCAACTCGGTGGTCGGGTTTGTCTAGTTTCAACGTTCCGCCTGCGCAACAGTGAAACCACCCAAAAAGTCTTTTTCGCGCGTCTCATCAAGGTCGTGAATCACGAACTCGGGCACACCTTCGGCGTCGATCATTGCACCACCCTCGGCTGCCTCATGCAGGACAAGCGCGGAAAAGTTGCTTCAGTTGATGGCGAGACTGGTGATCCCTGCGCAAGCTGCGCAAAACGCCTGCCACTGGCCAAATAACAGAAGCCTGGAGGATCCAGTCTGCTCCCCAATTCACGCCCGAGCATCGATCACCCAAAGCACCAACCCCGAAGAATTTTCGGTTTCGGATTTCCGATTTCGGATTTTCCGGCATCTTCGCCGGGTGGATTGGATCACGCAGGCAGCGCTCGGCGCATGGATCGGAGAGCTGATGTTGGGAAAACGTCTGGGCAAGCGGGCCATGGCGTGGGGTGCGCTTTTTGGGATCGCGCCGAATGTGGACGTGATCCTATCGCTATTCCTCGGCCCCTACCACGAATTGGCCTTCCGCCGCGGGCCGACGCACTCGCTGGCCCTGATCGCACTGGCCACCTTCGGCTTGGCACGCTGGCTGGAAAAACGCTGGAAACGCGAAAAAATCAGCCGTGCGATGGCCGCCGGCTTTGTCTTTGCCGCCATGGCCGGACATCTTCTGTTGGAGTGCCTCACGGTGGAAGGTGCCTCCATCTTGTGGCCGTTTTCCGGGACGCGAGTCGCCTTCAATCTCATCGATCACAGCGATTATTTATTCGCCCTGCCACTCATCATATCAGCGCTTTGGCTGGCGTTCCTGCCAGAGCAAATTGAGAAAAAGACCCGCTCCAAAAAATCGATACCGCCATCGAAGCGGCGGCGGCTCTGCCAATGGGGATTCGGTCTGACCGCCGCCTACACCCTGCTGGCGGTGGGCATGAAATTAACCGCATCGGCCGGATTTAAAGCGGATCTAAAACGACGCGACACCGCCTATCAGCGCCAAATGGATGCCCCAACACCCCACAACCTCTTTTTCTGGCGCGCGGTGGTGGATCGTGGGAATGAACTCTGGGTCGGATACCGCACGGTTTTCGAAAGCCACCAAACTCCAGTGCGCTGGACGGTTTATCTCCGCGGACAGGCCGCACTGGCCAGAATCGAAAAAACTGGTGAAGTCAAAACGATCACCCGCATCACCGACGGTTGGTGGCTCGCCCGCCCCCATGCCAAAGGCGCATGGCTTGGCGACCTCCGCCACGGCGAAACCCGGATCTGGGGAGCAAAAAAGGGCATGGTGGACAGCCGCCTCGCCCATTCCTGGCTATTCAATCCAACCATGAAAACCGGGGGGCTCCGGCCCATCGACGAAACCGGGAAAAATTCCACAGATATGCGCAGCCGGATGACCGCCCGGATGGCCGGCAACCGAGAGCCATGGGAGGCCAACCCGCGCCTCGCCGGGGTGCCGGGAAGCCTGCCGGAATTTCTTCCTGTGGAGGAATGAATTCGGCACTTCCGCTTGGCCCACCATGCGCTATGAGTTCTTCAGTGAAATTTTTCCCCCTCCTGCTTGCCATGGCCCTGCACGCGCATGGAGCTTCGAGCGATCCCGGCGAAGTCGCGATCGACTTCCTTGAAAAAGTGCGCATCGGCAAGCTCGACCTTGCCCCCGGAGCCGACACCGCACTCTCCCCACAGACGGTGGACCGGAAAAAACGTGAAATCGCCAGACGCTTGGAACGACTCGCCCGCGATCTAGGCACCGACGCGCTCGAAGTCGGCTCTGTGAAAACCGACGAAAACTTTGCCGCAGTGCTCGTCCGCAAAGTGGGTGGCTACGATCCCAGCCGCCTCCAGGTGTATCCGGTGGCGCTGGTCCGGCGCGGCGCGGATTGGATGGCGGCCCCGCTACCGGCCTCCTTTGAAAATGCCGGGGCCGGCTACGCGATCGGTCTCCGCAAGCGCCTGCAACAGCTCGAAAATTGGATGCTGCGCGAGCAGGTGACCGATTTGGAAAATCTCCGCGAGCAATCCAGCGCACGCATGCGACGGAAAATCCAAACCACCCTGCCCGCCGCAGAGCTGCGCGCCCTGACTGCCAAGGACGCCGCACTGCGGTTTCTCAGCGCCTGCGAAAATCGGGACTTGCCTTCGGTCCTCGGGCTCCTCGGAGGGTTGGAGGCGAGGCTCCCGGATGATTGGCCACTGCGCCTGAAAGCGGCCGAGCACGCCCTCAAGCCCGTCACCTCCATTCCCACATCGTGGCGACCCTTGATCGCCCCCGATATGCTGCGGGTGGTCGTTTATCATGAAGAAGAGGATCGGCGCGGCCTGGTTTCCCTCGCCTGTCTGGATGCCTCGCACTCCCCGAAGCCGCGCATCGAAATGGTGCATCTCGCTCTCGCTAGGGGCCCAGAAGGACTCTGGCGCATCGATCCACCCGACTCATTCCTGCAGGATGCCGAAGCCGATGATGAATCTTCAGACGATGCCCTTGATGGCGACTTGCTCGACGCGTTTCCCGCAGAATGGAGGAAAAACCATCCAGCCACCCCGCAAGTGGACGCCGCTTCAGCCCATCACGCCTTCATCGCCGCACTTCGCTCGGAAAACCCCGCCGCGCTGCTCCAACTCACCCAGCTGCCCAGCAATCCCTCCGCCGCGCGTGCGACCTGCCTTTCCGCCGCGCGCTTTTGGTGGACGCTGCACGACCCTTCCGCCGTGCGTCACGCCATGCCGCTCGCCCTGAAAGAAACCAGCGACGCTGCAATGGCGGTGTTTCAACTTTTCTCCGCACGCGATCCGGATCGCCTCGATTTGATATCCGTGTATTTCCAAAAATCCGCGCAAGGTTGGCTATGGCAACCGGCGCCCGACGCCACCATCTCGGATGCCTTCAAGGATCTCCCCGAGCTCGTTCCCGCCCACTGGTCCGGCGAATGGCAGAAACGCCTTCTCGCCGAGAGTTTCGAAATCCAAGGCATCCCGCCCGCCCAGCCACCCACACCGACCGATGCACAAAATGCGGTCAATGCATGGCTCCAAGTCACCCGCGCCGGCGACGTCAAGGCCGCCCTCGCGCTCACCGCCCGTCTCAGCGACCCCAAAGGGCCCGCGACTCTCCTCCGAAACCTCGGCCACGAAGTCATCGCCGCCCGCAGAAGCGGATCCGTCCCGGTCGTCATCGGCACCTATCCCGGAGACATCCTAACCGCCGTCGGCATGGAGATCGACCAAGCCGGAAAAACCTCCCACCCGCTCTACCCCGTCATTCAGACGCACGAAGGAGCCCGCATTCTTATCGGAATCGATCTCTTCGCCTCACGCGGTCGCGAATTCCTCAACAAGCTCGCCCTCACCCGCCTCGAAAAATTGGCCTCGCCTGCGGCCGCCGCGGATTTACGCGCGCTGCATGCGAAATTCCAATCAGACGTGAAAGGTGTGAAAGAGCCGAAAACCGAGACGGCCCCGGATTGACTGAGCCAACAGGAGCCGGGTGGCGAAGTGGAGCTCTCAGGCAACCAGCTGGGCATTCATCGCCTTCTTCGTATGCTCCACGGTGCTCGCCACATCCTCATCCATTGAGGACAGGATGCCTGCCAAATCGGTCGCGATCACGTCCCGCATGTGGGCCACAACGGCCACACCCTTCGAGGTGATCCGCACCATGATCTTCCGCCGGTCTTCGATGGCATTGGCACGTTCCACGTAGCCAAATTTTACCATACGGTCAACCAAACCGGTTGCAGCCGCAGTCGAGTGGGACATTTTTTTCGCGATATCGGTCATCGTCAGATAGTCTTCGCTGGCCAGATAAGTCAGCAGGAAAAATTGCGAGTAGGAGAGATTGCCTCGGTTCAATTCGCTCGAAAGATTGAGCATGCAGCCGCGCTGCGTGAACATTACAAAATCGGCGAGACGGCTGGCATCGGCGTCAATGGAAGCGCTAGGGGCGCCTGACGAATTCGGTTTCATGATTGGGGGGTGGTTGGGGGAAAATGTCAGCAGCCCGGGGTAGGTCGCTTAACTTGGGAACCATGACACAAAACTTCCCACCTGAAATTACGTGATCGCGTATTCTCAGAAAATCGAGATACTCAACTCCAATGCCATTGTTGAAGGGTGCATGGAGACCATGCATCACGGATCATACGATTCTCGCAAATCAGGTAGATCCATGGCTTTCGACTTGGCGGGACCGCAGCAGCGGTCACACTCGCGCCAGTGAATTCAGCGCCTCTTGGATTTTTTGACTCGGGTGTCGGCGGCCTAACCGTCGTCCGCGCCGTGCAGGAACTTTTGCCTGCGGAAAACATTCTTTACCTCGGTGATACCGCACGTCTGCCCTACGGTTCGAAAAGCCCGGCCACGATCCGCCAGTTCGCAGATGAGGACGTGCGATTTCTTATCTCGAAAGGCGTCAAAGCCATTGTCGTCGCCTGCAACACGGCCACCGCCCATGCATTGCCCAGCCTCCACGAGCAATACCGGATTCCGATTCTCGGCGTGATCGAACCGGGAGTGGACGCCGCCCTCGCCGATCCGAATGCCGAGCGCATCGGCATCATCGCCACCCGTGGTACCATCGGCTCCCACGCCTATCAGCACGCGCTTGCCCTGCGCCGCACCGGGCTGATGATCCATGCCCAGGCCACCCCGCTGCTGGTGCCATTCATCGAGGAAAACTGGATCGATCACCCGGCCCTCCGCATCGTTTTGAAGGCGTATCTCGATCCGTTGGTGGATAAGGGCATCGATACCCTGATGCTGGCCTGCACCCACTACCCGCTGTTGATCCCGATCCTGCGGGAAATTCTGCCAGCCGACGTCCGCTTGGTGGACTCCGCGACGACCTGCGCCGAACATTTGAAAAAAGAACTCTCCCGCCTTGGCATGCTGTCGTCCGGCGGGCTGGAGGGAAATTTGGAACTCCATCTCACCGACCTCTCCGAGGAATTCGAGACCCTTGCCAGGCGTTTCCTCAAAAAATCTCCGGGCCGCATCCATCGCGCGGTGCTCGGAGCATGAGCCGAACCAGTTGACAGGTGATGGACGAGCGCTTCCACTGAAGGCAGATGCACGACCATTCCGCAGCTTTGATTGAAATGGCCCTCGCCGAGGACATAGGTTCCGGCGATGTCACTGTGCAATATTTTATACCCGCAGACCGGCGCGCCGCCGCCTTCGTGACCATCCGCAAGGAAGGCGTGCTTTCCGGGGTGAATTTGGCGGCCCGCGTTTTCTCGACGGTAGATCCGGAGTTGGAGATCGAGATTCTCATCACGGATGCCTGCCGGGTGGGCGAGGGAGCCTTGGTGCTGCGGGTGGAAGGCTCGGCGCGCTCGATTCTAACCGCCGAGCGCACCGCCTTGAATTTCCTGCAACGCCTCAGCGGCGTCGCCACCCTAACATCCCAATACGTCGATGCCATCAAAGGCACCCGAGCACAAATTCTCGACACCCGCAAAACCACGCCCGGCTATCGATTGCTGGAAAAAAAGGCGGTCGTCGATGGCGGCGGAGTGAACCACCGGATAGGGCTTTATGACCGGGCGATGGTGAAGGACAACCACCTCGTCTCCGAAGGCGGACTAACAGAACTTCAAACCGCGATCCGGCATCTGAATGTCATCCATCCGAACGTGGAAGTCGAATTGGAGGCGGACAACCTGGAACAAGTCCGAGCGTTTCTCGAACTCGACGGCGTGGACCACATCCTGCTGGATAACATGACCTTGTCGGAACTCCGCGAAGCCGTGGCCATGCGCGGAGATCGCAGCAACCCCCAACTCGAAGCCAGCGGTGGGGTGACACTCGACACCCTCCGCGACATCGCCGCAACCGGCGTGGATTTCATCTCAGTGGGTGCCCTGACGCATTCCGCGCCGGCGCTGGATATCGGCCTGGATTTCACGCCGCTCGAAGGTTGATTTTATGCCTGACGATTTTGCCAGCATCGCCGCCGCACTGCCCGACCCGTTCCGCCTGTTGATCCGGGAGTCCGCCGGATCGACCAATGATGAAATACGCACGCTCGGCCAGGCCGCAGCCGCTGACGGCCTCATCCTACTCGCCGAACGCCAGACCGCAGGCCGCGGCCGGCGGGGAGCCGCGTGGTTTTCACCCGAGGGCGAATCCCTGGCCTTTTCCATTCTCGTCCGCCCGGATGAACCCAAGGCGCTGTGGCCGCGACTGGCACTTGCTGCAGGCCTGGCAGTCGCGGAGGCGGTGGAGTCGTTTGGCGAGCAGGCCGGAATCAAATGGCCCAACGACGTTTGGATCCGCCAGCGCAAGGTGGCTGGCATCTTGGTCGAAGCCGGCGCAGATTTTGCGATTGTCGGCATCGGTATCAACGTCAAGACCTGCGAGTTCCCACCCGATGTCTCGGAAATCGCCACCTCGCTCAGAATCGAATCCGGCCACGAATTCCCGCTTCCCGAGGTGCTCGCCGCCATCATCCGCCAATTTGCCATGCACCGCCACCAGATCGGCCGCGATTTCGAGGAAATCCTAAGCGCCGTCCGCCTACGCTGCGTCCTCACCGGCAACCCGGTGTCCCTCCTCACCGCCCACGGTCCGAAAACCGGAGTCGTCGAAGGCCTCGCCCCCGGCGGTGAACTGCTGCTGCGCACCCGCGACGGGTTGGAACGCTTGCTGCAGGCAGACGAGATCCGTTTGCTGCCCGACTGAAATCGCAGGTTTCTTTTCCAGAAAAGAGACATCACATTGTCACCCATGAAAGCGATTCCCACCCGGTTGATGATCGCCTGCACTTTGGCGGCACTGGGCTCCTGCGCCGATCTCAAACCCACCACCGCTGAAGCCCCCAAAAAGGACGAGGCGAAAACGCAGGAAAAACCAGAGGCCCCAAAGCTGATCGGCAGAGTCGCATCGATTCCAGCCGACAAGCGCTTCGTCCTGATTCAGAGCTATGGCAAGTGGAGTGTCGAAACCGGAGCCATTCTCACCACCCGCGGCCCCGATGATCGCTCCGCCAACCTGCTCGCGACCGGGGAATCCTTGGGCGAATTCGCGGCCGCAGATCTTCAATCGGGCCTCGTCGAAGTCGGCGATGCGGTCTATTCCCGCCACGTCCCACAACCTCCGGCATTATCAACAACTCCGGAATCCCCTCAAGATCAGGCGATAGCACTACCGGAAAATGTTCAAAAAAATAATTAACTTTGCAGGAATTCTTTGCTTCTAAAACCTTTTAGATGAATGTATTTTCAAAAAGTCCCGCCTGAACAGCAGCCAAAATTAGAAATAATTTAATTTTAGAGTTGAATAATATCCGGAAAGCCGGGTAGCTTCTTCTCCGCAATGGCTGTGCCCCCTTACATGTCCCGAAACATGAACACTACAACCAGCCATAATGAAAACAATGAACGCCTCGGGCGCTTCGGTGAAAGCCGACGCGGACCGTCTTGCTGACTTCGTCCTATTCACACAACGAAGCTGCATCCTAAACCTGTCGTCAGAACTCAACAAAGGGAACGTCTCATTCCCGCAGTTCTTCCTCCTCACCTACTTATCCAGCGAAGAATATCTCACGATGTCCGACATTGCGAAAAAGATGGGCCACTCGACGGCAGCCGCTACCGGCCTCGTCGATCGCTTGGAGAAATTGTCCTACGTTGAGCGCATGCACGCCGCTGAAGATCGCCGTAAAATCATGGTCCGCATCACCGCAAAGGGTATCGAACTCGTTTCGAAGATGCGCAATGAGATTGCAACCGATCTGGCTGGCATTCTGGCAGGAATGGATGAAGACCAAGCGGAAACCGTGGAACACACCAAACGCGCCATTCATGGCCGTGCGATCGCGTGATCCCGGATTCCGTCTCTGACCTATAATCCAGCTTGGCGAATCCTACGCGCCTCCGTTACCGTCCCCGGGTGACGGAGGCGTTCCCCTTTCTGGATAGCATGAATGCGATCCCCGGCGTGCGCGCCGGATGGGTCGAACGCGTGCCCGACCTGCCGATCACCGGCGACCGCGATGAAGCGATGAACCTGCTGCGCCAGAACCACGCCGCAGCCTTGAGAGATTTCGCCGGCCCCAACGCCCAATGGTGGCGCGCGGAACAAATCCACGGGACTTCCGTCGCCATGATCCCGGGAGCTCCACAAATCACCGCCAAGGATGGCATGCCGGTGGTTCCCGGCGTCGATGGACTGATCACCCGCGAGACCGGCATGGTGCTCGCCATTTACGTCGCCGACTGCGGGCCGATCTGGCTGGCCGACCGCAAAACCGGGGCCGTCGGACTCCTGCATTCCGGAAAAAAGGGCACGGAAGGCAATATTTTTCAAAAGGCACTCGGAGAGATGAACCTCCACTTTGGCACCTGCCCCGGCGACGTCGTTGCCGTGCTCGGCCCATGCATCCGCATGCCGGACTACGATGTGGACTTTGCCGGCCAGATCGGCGACCAGGCCGAGCGCGCTGGCATCGGAAGCTATCTCGATAGCCACCTCAACACCGCAGCCGATTTGGCGCGCTTCTACAGCTACCGCCGCGAACTGGGCAAAACCGGCCGCATGATGGCCATGATCACCCGAACCACTCCACCATGAGCCTCCTCACCGTCAAGGCATCGGCCAAACTCAATCTATCCCTCCGAGTGCTGGCCCGGCGCGACGACGGATTTCACGAAATCGACACGCTGATGGTGAAGCTGCCCGGGCTGGCGGATGAAATCGAGTTCCGGGAAGCCGGTGGATTCTCCTTCCAATGCGACGATCCGACCGTTCCCGGTGACGAAAGCAACCTCGTGGTCAAGGCGGTTAGAGCCTACGAAGCCGCAACCGGCAAATCCTGCCGCCATGAGATCACCCTCAAAAAAGTCATCCCTCACGGCGCCGGACTCGGCGGCGGCAGCAGCGATGCCGCCGCCACGCTGCACGCGCTCAACCAACTCCATGGTTACGCCCTCGCGGTCGATCCGTTGAGAGAACTCGCCGCGAAACTCGGCTCGGACATTCCATTTTTCCTCGCCTCCGGTGCCGCCCGCTGCACCGGGCGTGGCGAAAAAATCGAACAAGTCCCCTCGCCTCCCGCGCTGCGCGTGCTGCTCTTGAAACCCTCCTTCGGCGTCTCAACTCCGGATGCCTACGGCAGGTGGAAAAACTCCAACGAACTTCCCGGAATCTCCTACGCGGCGCAAAGTTGCCGCGGCATTTCTCTAACCAATGATCTGGAGCGCCCGGTTTTCGAGAAACACCGCTTTCTCGCGGAGTTGAAACAATGGCTGCTGGAGCGCCGCGAAACCGCAGCCGCCATGATGAGTGGCTCGGGATCCACCGTGTTCGCCGTGATGCATGACCACGCCGACGCGGATGCGCTCGCCAAAGCCGCCCGCTTCGAACTCGATCCCGGACTCTGGCATTGGACAGGAATGGCACGTAGTTAAGCTGATCATCGGCGCATCGTCGCTGGAGCGCCTCGCTCCAGACCGTTGTCGGAGCATCTTGCTCCGAGTCTGACTCTTCGGAATTGTCCTTAACGACGTGCCATTCAGGTCGGACCGATTGGATGCAGCTCAGGTCAACAGCGCCACATGGTCGGTTTCAATCCGGCGGGACGGAGTGCCTATCGCGAGAAATTATCCGGCTTCTACCGACTTCACCTGACGGAACAACCAAAGGCTGCCGATGCTGACGACGATGGCCAGAATGCCGAGGCGGTCATAACCCAGCAAGCGGCCACCGGCGCCTTCCACCACCACCATGCCACCAATGCTTGTTGTTAGACCGGATGCCAGGTCCCTCGCGCAGGCCACCAAGCTCATGTAAGCTCCGCGCCGGTCGGGAGGCACCGCCATCGAGATGGTCGCCTGGATAGGGATGAAACGACCGCTCGCCAGCATGAAGAAGAAACCAGCGATGACCAGCACCTGCCACTCCGGACGCTGGCCGGAAGCGGTCAACACCCGGATCACCACACAGGCCCCAGCGACGAGGATGGCATAGATGAAAAACTTCCCATAGCGGTCTGCCAGACGTCCGACCATTGGCCCGCTGAAAACCGTGACCACGCCGCCCACCACATAAACGAGGAACAGCGACTCTTCACGCATCCCCAAGTTTCCCACCAGAAATGGTGAGAGAAACGGGATGATCGTGAAATGCCCGAACACCACCGCAACCATCAGCGCCAGCCCTTTCCATGCATTCCGGTTTTGCAATAATAGCAGGAAGTCCCGCCCGGATCTAACATGTCTATCACGCAAATGTCCTCTCACCGGCGGCAGAATCTTGAACAAGAAAACCCAGACCAAAGCCGCCACCCCGGCCACCACGAGGAACGGTGCCTCCCACCGCCACCATTGCGCCAATTTCAGACCAAACGGCACACCCAGCGCCGCCGCCACGGAGAAGGCCGTCATGATGAACGCCATGCCACGCGCGCGCCTTTCTGCCGGGACCACGTCCGAGGCGATCGCCATGATAGTCGCACCACTGATCCCGCCAAACGCACCACAAACCGCCCGCGACAGCAGCAACATCTCCCAGGTGTGTGACAGCCCGCAGGCAAGCGTCCCCAACGTGAAACCCGCGTAGGCGAGCAACAGAAGATGCCGGCGATCAAAGCGGTCAATGAACGGCGCGACCGCCAAACCGATCACTCCCGCGGTGATCGCAAACGACGAAATCAGCGCCCCAAACTGGCGCGGGGAAATTTCCAACTCACGCATCAACTGCGGCCCGAGCGGCATCATCACCATGAAATCCATGACGTGGGTGAATTGCACGGCTGCCAGAAGCAGCAGGAGCCGTCCCTCCGAAATCGGGCGTTTTGGAGATTCCATGATCAAGTGACGCCCGTGACGGCGGGCAAGCAGCACAACCTATTGCCTCACGTCCGCAATGCAATCGAAACGCGCGATTGGCAATCGAAACGCGCGATTGAAAATCAATGCTCACATTCGCCGGCTTGCCCCTCGGCCGCTCACCACCCGGAGTGGCACTATCTTACCCGTTGGCCGGGCTGGGCTCCGTCATCCGGAGATAACAGATAGATATCCTCGCCGCCGGGTCCGGCGGCGATGACCATGCCTTCGCTGACGCCGAATTTCATCGTGCGGGGCGCGAGGTTGGCGACCATGACGACCAGCCGGCCGACGAGTTGTTCCGGTTCGTAGGCGGACTTGATACCGGCGAAGACATTGCGCCGCTCGTCGCCACCGAGGCCGAGCGTGAGTTGGATGAGTTTTCTGGCCTCCGGCACCGGACTGGCGGCGATGACGCGGGCGACTCGCAGATCGAGTTTCGAAAAATCATCGAAGCTGATTTCCGCGGCGAGCGGCTCGGCCTTCAAGGGCGCGTCGCTGTCGCCGAATGTCGCAGCATCGGCAACCTGCGTCGGCGGGGCTTCTTCGCGACTTTCCTCGATCATCGCTTCCACCTTCTTCGGATCCACACGTTGCAGCATGTGCTCGAATTTCGCCACCGGCGTGCCGACCCGCGGCGATTTCACCTGATCCCAGTGGGTGATCGGATCGTTGAGCAGCGCTCCAGCCCGAGCCGCCAGATCGGGCAGCACGGGCGAGAGGTAGATGGCAAGCTGGCGGAAAAGATTGAGCGCGATGCTGCAGACGTCCTGAAGTTGTGCTGCCTTTTCCGGATGCTTGCGAAGTTCCCATGGCGCGTTGGATTCCACGAATGGATTGGCAAGATCCGCGAGATCGAGGATCGCGCGCATCGCCTTGTTGAAATCGCCGGCTTCGTAAGCGGTGGCGATGGCTTCGCTCTCACCGGCGAACTTTTCGAACAATCCGCCATCATCGGGATACGTCGCGGAAAGCCCGGTCTCGGCGACGAATTTCGCGGTGCGGCTGGCGAGATTGACGACCTTGCCGACGAGGTCGCTGTTCACGCGGGCGACGAACTCATCGAGATTCATATCGATATCCTCGACGCGCGCGTTGAGTTTGCTGGCGTAGTAATAACGCAGGAATGACGGATCGAGGTGCTCCAGATACTTGGATGCGCGCACGAAGGTGCCGGTGGATTTGGACATCTTCGCGCCCCCGACGGTTAGAAACCCGTGGATATGGACCTTCTTCGGTAGCGAGAACCCGGCGGTCTTCAACATCGCCGGCCAGAACAACGTATGGAAATACTGGATGTCCTTGCCGATGAAGTGGTGGATTTCGCAATCCGGATTGCGCCACCAGTTGTCGAAGTTTTCGCCATTCAGATCACACCATTGGCGGGTCGTGCCGATGTAGCCGATGGGCGCGTCAAACCAGACATACCAGTAATTTCCCGGCGAGTCGGGGATTTCAAATCCGAAATATGGGCCCGGCCGTGAGATGTCCCAGTCGCGTAGGGGCTCGTTGAGGAAAAAGCCCTTGAGGTAGTTCGCGCTCTCGGATGGCAGCGTGCCGGACTGGGTCCATTCGTCGAGGAAACCATGGAGTTTTTCGATCTGGACGAAAAGATGCTTGGCGGTCCGGATCTCGGGTTTGGTGCCGGACAAAGTGCTGACGGGATCGATCAAATCCGCGGGCGCATAAGTCACGCCGCAGCTTCCGCAGTTGTCGCCGGGCTGGTTTTTCGCACCGCACTTGGGGCAGGTGCCACGGACGAAGCGGTCCGCCAGAAAACTTTGTTTTTCGACATCGAAGAGCTGCTCGATATCGCGCTCGACGACCATGTCCGCATCGCGCAGGGCCTGCCAGATTTCATGGCAATACTCGCGGTTTTCCTCGCTGTTGGTGCTGCCGTAGTGGTCGAATTCAATGCCGAAGCCGGTGAAATCCGCGACGTGGGCCTGCTGCATTTCGGCGATGAGCGCTTCCTCGCTGCGGCCTTCGTGGCGGGCGCGGATGGTGATGGCGGTGCCGTGGGTGTCATCGGCGCAGATGTAAATGCAGCGGTTTCCGCGCAGTTTTTGGTAGCGCACCCAGATGTCGGTCTGAAGGTATTCCACCAAGTGGCCGAGGTGGATGTGGCCGTTGGCGTAGGGAAGGGCGGAGGTGACGAGGATCTGGCGCATGTCTGAAAAGAAAGATGCAGGGAGTAAACGGGAAACGAAAGTAAAGTAAACGCGAAGTGTTGGTTCACGCGCGATCGGGGCTTGATCAGGCTTTCCATCGATGAAGACGCGGATGGCGGAGGAATCTTAGAAAATAATTTCACGGGCCGTTTGGCTTGTCAGGGAATGGGCGGGCGGACAGCTTGGCGGCCGATGAAACGGGTGATCATTCATACGGACGGCGGCTGCAAGGGAAACCCCGGGCCGGGCGGCTTCGGGGCGGTGATGGTGTGTGGGGGGCATCGCAAGGAGATCTCCGCCGGCTATCGGCTGACGACGAACAACCGGATGGAACTGCGGGCGGCGATCGCTGCACTGCAGGCGTTGAGCGAGCCGTGCGAGGTGGAGTTGCACTCGGACTCGAAGTATTTGATCGATGCGATTTCCAAAAAATGGATCGATGGCTGGAAAAAGCGCGGCTGGCTGACGGCGGACAAGAAGCCGGTGAAAAATCAGGATTTGTGGCTGATTTTGTTAGCCGCGGTGGCGGGTCACAAGATCGACTGGCGGTGGGTGAAGGGCCACGCGGGGCATGTGGAGAACGAGCGCTGTGACGAGCTGGGGAACATCGCGGTGGTGGGGAAACACCTGCTGGAGGACGTGGGGTTCGAGGCGTCGAGAACTTGACCATGGCCGGCGGGAAGTCATCGCGGCTGGGAAGGCGGCTGGGGGTGTTCGGGGATTTGCCGACGCGCTTTCTGCTGGACCATGGGTTGCGGACGCTCCCTTGGTTTTTGGAGCCGGTGTTGGTCGGGGGTTGGACCTTGGTGTTTTTTGGGATCGCTAAAAACCAGCGGCGGGCGGTTGCGGGAAATCTGCGGGCGCTGCATCCGGAGTGGGGCGCGTGGCGCGGGCGGCTGGGGGCATGGCAGGTATTTTGGAATTTCGCGGTGACCTACGCGGATGCGTTGCGTTGCCAGTCAGGGACCGGCGAAGTGGATTGGGCGGTGGACGGGTTGGCGGCGATGGAGGATCTATCCAACCGTAAGGAAGGCTGCATCGTCCTGACGGCGCACATGGGAAACTATGATTTGGCGGCGCCGATGTTCGCTTCAAAATTCAAGCGCACACTCTACACCGTTAGAGCGGAGGAACGTGAGCCGGAAACACAGAAAATCCGGGAAGAGGAAATCCGGAAAAAAGAGACACAATACCCGAATTTCCGCACGCTTTACAATCGAGAGGGAAGTTTGTTAGGGATCGAGCTGGCACGCTTGTTAGACGAGGGCAACATCGTGGCGGTGCAGGGCGACCGCGTGATCTTCGATGTCTCGCCGATGGAGGTGGAGGTGGAACCGGGCTTGCGGATGCGGCTGCCGAAGGGGCCGTTGTTTCTGGCAAGGGCGACGAATTCTCCGACGTTTCCGTTGTTCATCGTGCGCGATGGCTGGCGGCGATATCGGGTGATCGTGCGCCCGGAAATCGAGCTTCCGGCGCGACGGCGCGGGACGGATGACGCGGCGGACCGGATCTGGGCGGCGACGATTTTGCAGGTGGTGAGGCAGCATTGGCGGCAGTGGTATGTGTTCGAACCGGTGCTGACGCGGGTGGCTGGCGGGCAGAAAAGTTGACTTTGGTGAATGATCGCTTTCCTCGAAGACGAAATTCGACTAGGGACTTGAATCATGAAAATCAAGGTTGCAGGTCTGTTTATTGCGATGCAGGGCCTTTCCTGCCCGCTGGCCGTGGCGCAAAAGCCGGTGCCCCCGCTCTCGGCTCCGAAGCTCCCAATGAGCGTCGTTTTCCAAGGGGAGTCGAAGTTTCATGCGATCATTGCCAAGGCGGAACGGGAAAACTGGCGCAGCCTGCCCCTCAGCGAACGCACCGTGCGCGTGGCGCGGGAAATGGTCGGGGTGCCTTATGTGAATTACACGCTGGAGGTGGATGACCGGATCGAATCGCCGGTGGTGAATTTGAAGGGCATGGATTGCTGGACCTACTACGAAAACGCTCTGGGCCTCGCGCGGATGCTGCGCTACAAGCCAGGCCCTTACAAGCCGCAGGACCTGCTGCACATGGTGGAAATCGAGCGCTACCGGAATGGCGTTTGTACCGGCAACTATCTGAGCCGGATGCACCATTTGGAGGAAGTTTTCTACGACAACCAACGCCGCGGCTACGCCACCAACATCACTTCGCGCATTCCCGGAGCGGTGAAACTCCAACGCGAGATCCGCGAAATGACGGTGCAGTGGAAGAACTACCGATACCTCCGCTCGAACACAAGTTTGATCGGACCGATGGGAAAAATCGAAGCTCAATTATCCAAGCTGCCGGTCTATCATGTGCCGAAATCCAAGGTGCGTGACGCCGAGAAATTCCTCCAAAACGGCGATATCTGCGCGATCACCACCCATTATCGGTTTGGCTACACCTCTCACGTCGGGCTGATCGTCAGACTGAAAGACCGGGCGTATTTCATGCATGCCACTTCGGATCACGACAAGGGGCGCATGACGGTGATCGATCGCCCGATTTCGGACTACGTCAACGGCGGATCAAAGCACGCTGGCATCATCATTTGCCGGCCGAATGATCTTCCGCCCTCGGCGCTTTGGCAACACAGCTTGGTGAAGCAGTGAGCCTTTGGCGCAATCAACCTTGAATCCTCGCCTCGACCTGCGGATGCTGCTCCCATGCCCGCCCGCGATGCCGCTTTGTTTCTTGCCCGCCGATTGATCACCGCAGGGCATCAGGCGGTTTTCGCCGGCGGCTGCGTGCGGGACAAGCTGCTGGGCCATGAGCCGAAAGACTACGACATCGCGACTTCGGCGACGCCGGCCGAAGTGCTGGAATTATTCCCGAAGTCCAACGAAGTGGGCGCGCACTTCGGCGTGGTGATCGCGAAACATGATGGCGAGCATGTGGAGCTCGCGACATTCCGGACGGATGGCAGTTACAAAGACGGCCGACGGCCGGAAGCGGTGGAATTTTCCACACCGGAGGAAGATGCGCAGCGGCGGGATTTCACAATCAACGGGTTGTTCGAGCACCCGGAAACCGGCGAAGTGATCGACTTCGTGGGCGGTCGCGCGGACCTGGATGCGCGGGTCATCCGGGCGATCGGCGACCCGATGGCGCGGTTCACGGAAGACTCGCTGCGGCTGCTGCGGGCGGTGCGGTTTTCCACCACGCTAGAATTTGAGATCGAGCCGCTGACCTTGGCGGCGATGGCTGAATGCGCATGGCTGCTCGACCGTGTTTCCCCCGAGCGGATTCGTGACGAGTTTTCCAAAATCCTAAAATCCCCGCGACGCCGGAGAGGGCTGGAGATGTTGGTGGACAGCGGATTGATCGCTCATTTCATGCCTGAGGTTTTGAAATTGATCGGCTGTGAGCAACCGCCGGAATGGCATCCGGAAGGCGACGTTTACACCCACACCCGCATCATGCTGGAGATGCTGGAGCCGGACGCTCCGTTAGAACTTTGCCTGGCGGTGCTGCTGCACGACATCGCAAAACCGCCCTGCCAGACCTTCGATGACGAGGCCGGGCGCATCCGCTTCAATGGCCATGACGCGATGGGCGCGGAAATGGCGGAGGCGATCCTGCGTCGCCTGCGATATTCCAACAACACCATCGCCGCCGTGGTGCCAATGGTCGCGCGCCACATGCAGTTCATGAACGTCCAACAGATGCGCACGGCAAAGTTGAAGCGGTTCATGGCCGAGCCGACCTTCGAACTCGAAATGGTGCTCCACCGCGTCGATTGCGGGTCCTCCAACGGTTTCACCGACAATTACGAATTCCTCAAAATGAAAGCGGCTGAGTTTGCTGCGGAACCACTGATTCCCCCGCCATTGGTCACCGGGCAGGATCTCATCGCACTCGGGCTGAAGCCGGGGCCGCGCTTCAAAGAGATTCTCGAACTTATTCAAACCGAACAACTCGAACGACGAATCCTTGATCGTCAGAGCGCCATGGGTTATCTCAATTGCCTCGTCATCGAAACTTCCGCGTGATTTGCCCAGTATCCGGTAAAACTTGCGGCGCAGATTCTCCGCCCCATTCCCAAAACTTCCTCAATGAACTCCACCATCCCTGTCGAACACAACGAAGCCGTCAACGCAAGCATCCTGGCCATCTCCGAAGACCTCATCGCTGGATTCCAACGCCATCCTTTTCATGTAATCGCGGAAAAATCCGGAGTCCCGCTGGCCACCGTCATCGAGCGCATCCGCGCGATGGTCGAGGCCGGCGTCGTCCGCCGCGTCCGCCAAACCCTGCTTTCCACCAAACTCGCCCACGGCGCGTTGGTCGCCTGGAAAGTGCCTGAGGAAAAGCTCAACGCCGCTTTCGACTTCATGTCGAAGGAGGATCCGTTCTCCGGCCACGTCGTCATCCGTTCCACCGACACCGAGGTTTCCGGCTCTGGTTACCGCCTTTGGACCACACTCAAGGTGCCCGTCGGCGAGTCGCTCGACGAGCACGCCACAGTCCTGCTCCGCCTCACCGGAGCCACGGAATACCTGCTCATGCCCGCCAATGGTGTTTTCGCCCTGGGCGTCGGCCACACCCGCCGCAAGGCCCTCGAACCAGGCGACAAATCCGACGCGCCTGCGGAAATGATGACCACCGTGCCCGTCGAGCTCACCCAAGAGGAATGGGAAGTTCTGCTCGCGCTGAAAGAAGAACTCACGCCCGAGGAAATCTGCGAAGATCCATGGGTGAAACGCGCGGAAATTGCCGGCGTATCCCTCGAGCGCTTCTGCGAGGTTGCCGAAACGCTCAACATCAAAAAAGTCATCGGCCGCTTCTCCACCTTCCTCGAACACGTGAAACCTTCCGCCACCGGCGAGCGAGTCACCCGTTTCAACGGATTGTTCCACTGGGCGGTGCCAAAAGGCCGCGAAATCGAAGCCGGCGCGCAAGTCGGCCGCCATTTCTGCATGACCCATTGTTATTGGCGCGAAGGCGGCCCGCAGTTCGGCGACGTCAACATCATGGGCGTGGTCCACGGCACCGAAAAACCCCGCGTCCTCGAACACAAGGCCGCCATCGACAAATACCTCGAATCGATCGGTATCCCCGTCTCCTACACCAACGTCTTCTGGGGTGGCCGCTCCGAAATCAAACCTTCGGAAATCTCGCCGAAAATCTATGCCGAGTGGCACGCGCTACACGCGCTTTGAGCATCGCGAACTTGGCACTTGCAGGGCATTTCCTCCCGGAGAGACTCCGCCCGTGGAGATTCAAGTAGATGACAGTTCGAGCGAGCGTCTTGACGCCTTTCTCGCCGCCCGCCTGGCCGATATCTCGCGCTCCCGTATCCAAACGCTCATCCGCGAGCAATTCATCCAAGTCAACGGCCATCCGGCGAAACCCCGCGATGCCGTCAAACAAGGCGACCGCATCACCATCGTGCTGCCTGAGGCCGTGCCGCTCCACAACGCGCCTCAGGACATCCCGCTGGACATCCTATTCGAAGATGACGACCTGGTCGTCCTCAACAAAGCGTCCGGCATGGTCGTCCATCCCGCCCCGGGAAATGCCGATGGCACCCTGGTCAACGCACTGCTCCACCATTGCCGCGGAAAACTTTCTGGCATCGGCGGCGTCGAGCGCCCCGGCATCGTCCACCGCCTCGACAAGGACACCTCCGGCTGCCTCGTCGTCGCGAAATCGGACGCTGCCCACCAATCGCTCGTCACCCAGTTTGCCGAACGCAGCACGATGGAAAAACTCTATCTGGCCGTCACCCAGGGCATTCCGAAACCGGCCAAGGACACCGTCTTCACCCACATCGGTCGCCACCCGGTCAACCGCCAGAAAATGGCAGTCGTCAATCCGCCGGGAGGCAAAACCGCGATCACCGATTACGAAACCCTCACCACCGACGCCGCGTCCCTCACCGCCCTCGTCCTCTGCCATCTTCACACCGGCCGCACCCATCAGATCCGCGTCCATATGCACCACAAAGGAGCCCCGCTCGTGGGCGATCCGATTTACGGCAAACCCAGCAAAACCTCCGAACAAACCGGCCGCCTGATGCTCCACGCATGGCGGCTCGCCTTCGACCACCCAATCACCGGCAGGCGCCACCAATTCGAAGCCCCCATCCCGCCGGAATACCAGCAGTGGCTCGACAGGGTGGACCCCACCAGTTGGCCCGCTGCCTGAAAAATAGCGCGCTGGCTTCAGAGGCTGCCCGAATTTTCCTATCACAATTCCCGGTAATCAAATGCAGGTGATTCATCGCTGGCAACACCCTCGATTGCGGCATATTCGGATGGGCCCGATCTGAAATTCAAACGGACCGTTTGACGCCCACCTCTAAAATCCCATTCATCCTCCGGCGCTCCAGGATTTGTTTGAAGCCCTGCCAATCCCGCTTGAAATCAGGGCTCAGCAGGATCGGGTTTTGTAATTCTTGCCCACCCCGCCGGGCTCTATTAAACCTCCCGCCTGCATGACCCATCTCGAAGCAATCGCCCGCGAAACCGGCATTTCCCTGTCGTCCGTCACCACCACCGCCAAGCTGCTCGCCGAGGGCGGCACCGTCCCCTTTCTGTCCCGCTATCGTAAGGAACAAACCGGCTCTCTCGACGAAGTCCAGATCACCACCATCCGCGACCGCATGCTGCAACTCGCCGAGTTGGATTCCCGCCGGTCCGCTGTTTTGAAATCCCTCGAGGAGCGCTCACTGCTCACTCCCGAGCTGAAAAAAAAGCTTGAAGCCGCCATCACACTCTCGGCCGTCGAGGACATCTTCGCCCCCTTCCGGCCAAAGCGCCAGACGCGCGCCACCAAGGCGATCGAACGCGGCCTCACGCCGCTCGCCGATTTCATTTTCGAAAACCAAAGCGCCAATCCTGAAGAGGAAGCCGCGAAATTTCTCAATCCGGAAATGGAAGTGCCCACCACCGTCGAAGCCCTCGCCGGGGCCCGCGACATCATCGCCGAGCGGATGGCCGATGACGCGACACTTCGAGGCCGTGTCCGGAAAATTTATGAAGAGGACGCCACCGTTTCCTCCAAAATCATGTATGGCAAAGAAGAGGAAGCGGATGCCCAGAAATTCCGCGACTACTTCGAATGGAGCGAGCCATTCCACGCCATCCCGTCCCACCGGATGCTCGCGATTCGCCGCGGCGAGAAGGAAGGTTTCCTGCTGATGCGCGTGGAAGTCCCGCTCGAACGCGTCACCGCCACCGCCCTGCCGGATTGGGTGAAATCCAATGCCCCCGCCGGCAAACACGTCGCCCAAGCCGTCGAGGACGGTTGCAAGCGGCTGCTCATGCCATCGATGGAAACCGAGGCCCGCCTGATGGCGAAAAAACGTGCCGACGAGACCGCGATCACCGTCTTCGCCGACAACTTCCGCGAACTGCTGTTAGCCTCGCCGCTCGGTGAAAAGCGCTTGTTAGCGATCGACCCCGGCTTCCGCACCGGTTGCAAAACCGTCGTCCTCGATCGCTCCGGAAAACTTCTCCATCACACGGTCCTCCACGCCACCGCCGGCTCGCAGAACCAAGCTTACGAAGCCGCCGTCGAAGTCACCACGTTGATCAAAAAACACGACATCGAGGCCATCGCGATCGGCAACGGCACCGCCTCCCGCGAAACCGAAGCCTTCATCAAAAAGCTCAAACTCCCCTCCTCCATCCCCGTCGTGATGGTCAATGAGAGCGGCGCTTCGATCTACTCCGCCTCCGATGTCGCCCGCGAGGAATTCCCCAACGAGGACGTCACCGTTAGAGGCGCGGTCAGCATCGGCCGCCGCCTGATGGATCCGCTTGCCGAGCTGGTGAAGATCGACGCCAAGGCCATCGGCGTCGGCCAATACCAGCACGATGTCGATCAACGCGCGCTCAAAGCCAGCCTCGACGACACAGTGGTTAGCTGCGTGAACGCCGTCGGCGTCGAAATCAACACCGCCTCCAAGCAACTGCTCTCCTACGTCTCCGGCCTCAACGCCTCGCTCGCCGAGAACATCGTCGCCTGGCGCAATGAAAACGGCGCATTCACCTCGCGCGAGCAATTGAAAAAAGTCCCGCGCCTCGGGGAGAAAGCCTTCGAACAAGCCGCCGGATTCCTCCGCGTCCGTGGCGGAAAGCATCCACTCGATTCCTCCGCCGTCCACCCGGAGCGCTACCCACTCGTCGAAAAAATGGCCGCGGACGCCGGATGCAAGGTCGAGGAACTGCTAGGCAACGAGGCCGCCCGCAAAAAGATCGACCTCCAAAAATACGTCGATGATCAGGTCGGCCTGCCGACGCTCAAGGACATCGTCGCCGAGCTCGCCAAGCCCGGCCGCGATCCGCGCAAACAATTCGAGTTGTTCTCCTTTCAAGACGGCGTCGAAAAACCCGGCGACCTCCAAATCGGCATGAAACTGCCCGGCATCGTCACCAACGTCACCGCCTTCGGTGCCTTCGTCGATGTCGGCGTCCATCAGGACGGCCTCGTCCACGTTTCCCAACTCGCGGATCACTTCATCCGGGATGCCTCGGAAGTCGTCAAGGTCGGTCAGAAAGTCCAAGTCACCGTCGTCGAAGTCGATCTCAAGCGAAACCGCATCGCGCTTTCGATGAAATCCAAGGTGGATCTCGACAACCGCCGCTCGACCGGCGACGACCGCGATTCCCGCCCCGGCAACAACCGCCCGCGCCCGCAAGGCCAGACGCCGAATTTCCGCCCCGGTGCCGCACCCACCAACGATTGGTTCTCCCAAGCCCTGCAAAACGCCAAGAAAAAGTAACTCACCACTTGGGCTTGCGTCGCCCGGCTTCCACGCTCATGAAAGTGCAGGCGCCGGGACGCCAAACCTTCAAATTCTGAGATGTCCGAACAATCACCCATCAAACTCGTCGTTGGCACCCGTGGCAGCGAGCTCGCGCTCGTCCAAGCCACCGCCACTGAAGCCGCGTTGGCAGCCGCCTTCCCCCACCTCACCATCGAGCGCAAGGTCATCAAGACCACCGGCGACCGCCGCACCGATGTCTCACTCAGCGAGGTGGCGAAATCCGAAGGCACCTTCGACAAGGGCGTCTTCATCAAGGAAATTGAAGAAGCTCTGCACGCGGGCGAAATCGACATCGCCGTGCACAGCCTCAAGGACCTGCCGACCACGCTGCAAAGCCACTACCGCCTCGCCGCCACCCTCGAACGCGCCCCCGTTAGAGACGTGCTCATCATGCGCCTGCCCGGCGGCCTCGATGCGCTGCCGCAGGGTGCACGCGTCGGCACCAGCAGCGTGCGCCGCGCCAAGCAGATCCAATGGTTGCGGCCCGATCTTCTGGTTTCAGATCTCCGGGGCAACGTCCCCACCCGCATGCGCAAGCTCGCGGAGGAAGACCATCACGACGCTATTCTGTTAGCCGAAGCCGGCTTGGTCCGCCTCGGCTTCATCCCGGAATTTTCTAACGGATCGACATCCGAGCCGGTCGCTGGGATTCCCGGCCTCCACCTCACCCGCCTGCCGGAACCCGATTTTTTCCCAGCCGCCGGACAAGGTGCCATTGCCTTGGAAGTCCGCCACGGAGACGTGCCAAGCCTCGTTTACGCCGAGGCCATCGGCCACCCCGAAACCTGGCGGCGCATCACCGCGGAGCGCGAATTCCTCCGCCTGCTAGACGGCGGCTGCCACACGCCCGTCGGCGTCTATTCTTCGATCGACGGTGAAGAAATCATTCTCAAAGCCCGCGTCTTCCCCGATGAGGGAGGCACGCCCAAATCCGGTGAAGCACGCGGCACCGATCCCCTCGCCCTCGCACTCGAACTTTTCAATTCCCTCTCATGAGCACTTCTGGAACTTGTTATCTCGTCGGCGCCGGCCCCGGCGACCTCGGCCTTGTCACCCTCCGCGCCAAAGAGTGCATCGAGCTCGCCGATGTGCTCGTTTACGACGCACTCAGCAGCCCGGAACTGCTGAATTGGACCAAGCCCGGCTGTGAGAAAATCTACGTCGGGAAGCGCGCCAAGGATCACTCGGTGCCGCAAGACCAGATCAACGGGATCATCGTCGCAAAAACCCAGGAGGGCAAAAACGTGGTCCGCCTCAAGGGGGGCGATCCGATGATCTTCGGTCGCGGCGGCGAGGAAGCCGCCGAGCTCGCCGAAGCGGGCGTCGCCTTCGAAATCGTTCCCGGTATTAGTTCCGCCATCGCCGGTCCAGCCTATGCCGGCATCCCGGTTACCCACCGCGATCACAACACGCAGCTCACCATTTTCACCGGCCACGAAGATCCGACGAAGGGCTTCACCTCAGTCGATTACGAGCAACTCGCCAAAGCTCCCGGCACCAAGGTGTTTCTAATGGGCGTCGCCCGCTTGCGCGAGATCACCACCGCGTTCATCGAAAACGGCGCCGCTTCAGACACGCCCATCGCCCTCACCCGCTGGGCCACCACCGGCTCCCAAAAAACCATCGAAGGCACTCTGGCAGACATCGCCGACATCGCGGAACGCGAGAATTTCTCCTCACCCGCCGTCGCCGTGATCGGCAACGTGGTGAAGGAGCGGAAAAAGATCAACTGGTTTGAAAAACGCCCGCTCTTCGGCAAGCGCATCGTCGTCACCCGCACCCGCGAGCAGGCCGGCGAGCTCAGCAAAGCGCTGCGCGACCTCGGTGCCGACGTCGTCGAACTCCCCACCATCCGCATCGAGCCGCCGGAAGATCGCCAGGAATTTGCCGAACTCGTCACCCACGCCCATGAATACAACTGGCTCGTCTTCACCAGCCCTAACGGCGTGGAGCGCTTCTTCGACGCGTTTTTCAAAGCCTACGACGACGCCCGCAGCCTCGGCAATCCGCGCATCGCCGCGATCGGCGAGGGCACGGCGAAGAAGATTCGCGAATACCGCTTCGCCGTCGATCTCATCCCCGAGCGCTTCGTCGCGGAAGGACTCATCGATGCCTTCAAAAAGGAAACCATCGAAAATCTAACCATCCTATGGGTGAAAGCCGCCGAGTCCCGCGACATCGTCGGCGACGGCCTCACCAAGCTCGGCGCGATCGTGGACGACTGCATCGCCTACCGCACCGTCGCCGAGACCGAAGATCCCACCGGTGCGCGCGCCCGTTTGGAAGAAGAAGGCGCGGACCTCATCACCTTCACCTCCAGCTCCACCGTCGATCATTTCTTCGATCTCGGCATCACCTGGCCAGAAGGTTGCGGCGCGGCCAGCATCGGCCCCGTCACCAGCGAGACCCTGCGTCAAAAAGGCGTGAAGCCCGCCTTCGAGGCATCCCCGCACGACATCCCCGGCCTGGTGAAGGCCATCGTAAGGTATTTCAAAAGCAAAGCTTGAAGCAACACCTGCCAGACCGTGACGGTCGCGGAAGTATTTCGATCCATCATGATTTCCACCCGCCGACTGATTCCCGCAGCCCTGCTGATCGCCTCCCCCCCTCACGGCGGCATGGGTGGCGGTGCGAAGCCGATTGCCGGAGCTGATATGATTTCAAAGAGTAAGTCGGAAAATCCGCAGATTTCCCGCTTGCGAGTTGCCAGTGGCTTTGGTTTCTTGCGTTTCGTCCTACGAGACGCCGCTGTAGCTCAGGGGTAGAGCAATTCATTCGTAATGAATAGGTCGTGAGTTCGAATCTCACCAGCGGCTCCAGTTCATCATCAATAAAAACGCCTTATTTGATGGTGTCCAGCGTGTTAAGCATAGCGTCTCTATGAGCGTCGATGCCAAGAAGCAGCACGAAGCCCCTCCGTTTCCTCCGGTAAGCCTTGAGGGGTAAATAGGCACCACGGATCTTTCAACTCTCACAAATTTCAAATCACTTACACCGACGATTGACATCACCCTGTCGGGGCCCGAGAGGCTACTCCATACCACTATCCGGCCACCTCACCCGTCTTTCGAGCCATAGGCCTCCCTCCCGTCGCCATAGGCATTGCCACTGCTTCCATACTTGTAGTAGCCGTATGAGTAATTGAAATCGATCAGGCTCCGGCGCTCGCGGAAAGCATTAAGCACGACTCCCGCCAAGGGAGTGTGTCCAGCTTCCAACAAGCGCAAAACACGCAAGGCCGCCCCCTTGGGAACGTATTCCGCCCGGATCACCATGCACACATTGTCTGCATATTTCGCGATCACCCGGGTGTCCGGAACTGCTAGAAGCGGCGCGGTATCAAGGACGATCACGTCATATTTTGACCTCGCCTCAGCCAAAAAGCTATCGAGCTGGGCCCCGCTCAACAATTCGCCAGGGTTCGGAGCCTTCATCCCGGAAACCATCAGGTCAAGACCTGTGCCGCTTATGTTTTGCAGGATCGACTCAGCGAACGAATACTTTCCTGCGAGGTAAGCCGTCACCCCCTTGGACCCGCCATCTCGCGGAAGGCCGAAGGCCTTATGAACCGCCGGACGTCTCAAATCCAAATCGATCAACAAAACCCGCTTGCCCTGGCCGGCGGCGGCAAGCGCATAATTGATTGAAGTCATGGTCTTGCCCTCACCCGGGATCGCACTGGTGAACAAGGTCACCTTGCGTTTTTCCTCGGACCCGAGAAGGGTGATCGACGCACGCAGCACCCGATACATTTCCGCATAACTGGAGTCGCAGAGCGCCTGCCGGAACACAATTTTGGGGTCCCAGTTTTTCTCGATCTCCAGCGCCTCGGGAACATTCCGACCGGGTGCCTGGGCCGCCAACTTGGCCTTCGATTCCTGCTTGATGACACCCACCGCGGCAAACACGGGTAGCCCCAAAAGTTCCTCAACCTGCATCACCGTGTGAAATTTATTATCCAACCGGACAAGCAAAAGGGCCAACCCCGTTCCCACGAACAATCCACCCAGTAAACCCTTCGTGATCACCTTTGACCCGACAGGGCTCACCGGCGAAACTGCGAGCCGCGCGAGACTATTGATTTCGATCGCTGATTCCTCTTCCGCCTGATTCACATCCACCTGTTGCATCTTGGTGAGCATCGCGTTAAACACTGATTCCTGACTCTGAATCTCATTCTTCAACACCGAGGTGCGCGACAATAGCATCCGCCGGGCCATCTCAAGCCGTTCCGGTAGGTCCTGCGCCGATGACGCCAACGGGACATCCATATCCGCCCAGTAGGCGGCGTCCGCACCCGACGTCATCGCTGCAGCGAAGTCACCGAGAAACCGGTTTTGTAAATTGACGACTTGGGCCAAGGCATTGATCAAATCCGGATGCTTGGCACGATAGCGGCGCGTGAGTTCGACCACTTCCCTCTCTTTGATTTGCAACTCTTCATGCCCGGACAAGGCCCGCTGATAGGCGGAAAACGCTTTCTGAGACTCCTGCAGCGACTGCCGAGATTGTTCTGATTTCTCAGTGAGAAGCTCGATGGTGCTGCGTCGCCCCGAGCTTTTAGCGCCGGTGGTTTGCGCAAGATGCTCCAGTGAAACGGCATCCGCCAACACCTTTGCCACTTCCGGCGAGGTGTGGGAAACGCTGATGTCGAGCAGGCGCGTCCCCCGCCGCATGGAAACTGAGGTCCACGAACCGATCATCCCGGCGAGGACGTCAGTCTGAATGCTGGCAGTCGCCACGGGATCCCCCTCATCCACCTTATCACCCAGCCATCCAGATAATAACGGTGGCAGCCAGCGAACTTCAGGCGGGAGGATGCTCTGCAAACCCCGAACTTCGTCGCGCTCAGCCACAGCCTCCAGTAGAGCCTGCCGCTTCAATTGCTCAATCACCGTGTTCATGGCGACGACCGAACTCATGTTGATCTCATCAGTCTGGTCCTTGCCCATTACCGCACCGGTTTGCTCCTTCACCAGGATCGAGGAACTCGCAGAATAGATTTTCGGTGCCTTGGATAGGTAATAAACTGAACCCGCCCCTCCGCAGAGCAATGCCAGAGCGATCCAATACCACCTGCCGAGGAGATCAATCAGCAACCTCATGCCCCTTGACGGACCATTGGTCCGAGGCTCGTCCATTTCGTAATCAGCGTCCGCGGCTGTATCTTTGAAGTTGTTCGTCATGTGCAAATTTAAACTGTAATGAAGGAGTTGATTTTGAGGAATTGAGTGCGGGATGTGTCCCCCGACAATGTCGGGGCTTCGCGTTCTAAAACAAGCGCTCCGGAATGGTGATGATATCGTCCGGCTCTAATTTAAACAGAGTGCCGCCCTTGCTCGTCATCGTTTTCACATCCACCACGATCACCCGCCCCTTGCGGTTGATGCTGGTTTTTTTGGGGTTCGCCAATTCGGTAAATCCCCCCACACGAGCGACCGCGGTCACGATATCGAGCTCGCCGTTCAGCGGAAATGCAAGCGATCCGGGAGTTCTCACCTGACCCACAAAAGTCACCGCTTGATTCAAAAAGCGGCTTTCTCTCACGATGACCCGGTCTCCTGGCGCTAACAACACCTGCCTGCCCCCCACAATTCCGGCAAAGGTAAACTGGCCTGAACCTCCACTGGCCCGCTCCAAGGAAATCTGATTCGGATCCGCCGTCTCACTCAATCCACCCGCTGCAGCGATCGCAGCCACCAAATCGAGCTTGCCCGATGATGGAATGGGGATCTGTCCTGCAGATCGCACCGCTCCCAGCACCAATACCTGCTGCACCGCATAATCATCCACCGTCAGCGTCAGTTTCGGATCCACCAAATAGTCCGCATCATACAAGGCCCTCAGTACCTCCATCGCCACATTGATACTAAGTCCTGCGATCTTTACTGGCCCGATCAATGGGAACATCGCCTCACCCGTCTGCAACACCCGCGTTTGGCTGGAAAGGGACTCCTCATTGAACACCGCGAGCGATACCACATCATTGGGCTTGAGCACGTAGGAGGAAATATATACCGCTTTTGCCTCCACTTTCTCATCCGCCGCACCCGCAAGGAGAGATAGGAAATAGATGGCTGTGATGAGGAATAAGTTTGGGTATTTCATGAAGTAACTGATGCTCTTGATTGTTTAAAAATTCAAATTGATGGAAACTCCTGTCTGCAGGCCATTCCAATCTTGCAATGGATCATCGCTCACACTCCCGGTGTAGCGGATGAATGTCGCCGCGGAGGCCCGGTCGCCCCACCATGGCATAGAGAGTGTGAAGTCACCCGTGTAAAAATCAACCGCTGGACGAGGGGTCATCCCGGAGTCGGTCAGGTAGGCCGAATGCTCGTAACCCAGACCGACCGCAGCAGTCAGCTTTCCCCCGATCTTTTGATTGACCGAGAACCGCAGAGCGGTTCCCTCACGGAAACTACCTTCGAGCGAACCATCCGCCTGCACGCCGCGCGACAAGGACAGGCTCATCCCGCAACGTGCGTTGAGCGCATAGCTCGCATTGATTTCGGTGGAAAACGCATGGTCGGAACCGCCATCGCCACTGTCATCACCATCATAACTCACGAAATCCAAGCCCCCCCGTGCACTCAGGCTGACTTTATTGGAAAGCTTGTAATCCGCCGAAAGCGTTGGCCCCCAAGTGGTGCGGGTCGTTTGGAGATCACCCGAACTACTGCCATAGCCGAGACCGGGCCCAAAGCGCAACAAGGACGAGTAGCGCCACATTGCTGAAAGATTTCCAGACCGACTCTCAGTTTCACCGAAACTGTCATCGGGTTGGCTCCACGAAGAACTGAACGACGAAGTCAATGACGTCTTCGGATTAATCTCATACGCTGCAGACAGTCCCAATCCGTAATCCATCTGGCTCACAATGCCGCCGTAAAAACGATTACTTCCCTCGTTGAAGGACTGGCTGACGTCCCCCGCCAAACTCAAACGCCCGGCACGATAACCGGCCGAGCCGTTGAATCCATAATTTTTCGTGTTGTATTGATCCTCATTGAAGTTTTCCCCATAACTCCCATTGGCACTCAGCGCAAAATTCCAGTCTTTGGATGCCCTCGACCATTGCACCATCGGAGAGAGCATGAGAACTAAATCCGCCTGCACAGGATATTCCGGCGTGTCAGGACTCTGCCCGGCGTTCGTATCATAAAACAAGGAGCTGGCGAGACTGAGTGAAAAATCACGCAGCGCTCCTTCCGCCCCATCCCCCAACCCGAGGCTGCCGCCTGACACCAGATTTGGCGGAGGCGCTCGGAAACCGGAATTCCCCGCCCCGGCCACCATCACCTGCCCCTCCACAGCAGGTGCACCGCAGGCCAATGCCAGCAGCACCATGGCCGTGCTAGGAAATTTAATTTGGAAGCCTTTCACATTAGGAATCCTAAAGCTTGAATCGGCATCCGGAACAAATTATTACCACATGAAAAAGATGCAAATTATGCATCATATTGATGCACTTGTGACCGAAACGAAGTGGGCGAAAGAAATCTTTATGCGGAGCCTACCCAGGGAAACAACCACGCATCTTTATTGCAAAAACCCACTTTTGCAGGCCTTCCTAGGAACAAGAATGCGGCGTTTTCTGGCTACTCCTCGCTCATCGCATACAAATTGGTTTGGCATCTCTGCCTACCACCAAGGGCAGCAGGGTTTCAATCCATCAACCTAAATGGGAAGATCGCAAACCACGGAATACAGGCATGGAACAAACTGAAAATGAGATAGTTGCAGATTTCATTCAAATCACCGCCAGGGTGATGTCAATCGCCGGGGAGCGTGACGCGAAAAAGCTCGCCGCCCTGCGCGACAACCGCGGCCGCAGCAC
The DNA here is from genome assembly GCA_040881795.1 of Akkermansiaceae bacterium. Lineage (GTDB taxonomy): Bacteria > Verrucomicrobiota > Verrucomicrobiia > Verrucomicrobiales > Akkermansiaceae > Luteolibacter. The sequence continues at coordinate 70,701 of JBBECN010000094.1, read as the reverse complement.
CGCCGAGCAAATCATCGAAGCCCTGCACGGCGACTGCCGCGAGCAATACCTCTTCGTCCTCGGGCAAAGCCGAAAAAGCTATCAGCAACTGCGTTAGACCATCACCCGCTGCGACGAGCAACTCGGAGAACTCACAGCCCGCGTGGAATGCGAAGTGACAGCGCCCTTGCCGCCCGCTCCCAAGACCCAACGCCTCGTCGGCAAAAATAGTCCGCATTTCGCAGTCTTCGAGACTGCGTGGAAGCTCTACGGAGTGGATCTGGGCGGGGTGCCCGGGATCTTCGCTGGAGTGCTCTGCGTGCTCATCAGCGAGGTCGGCACCCGGGATCAACCACTCGCTGCGTTTCCCACGCCCGAGCGATTCGCCTCGTGGATGGGGTTGTGTCCCGACAACCGAATCAGCGGAGGCACAGTTCTCAACGCACGAACGCGCAAGGTGAAGAGTCGACTGGCGGCGGCCATGCGACTGGGAGTCTTCGGACTCAACAAACCCCAAACCCAGATGGGAGCCTATGTGCGGCGAATGAAAGGCAAACTCGGCAAAGCCGAGGGAATCACAGCCGCCGCCCACAAGCTGGCACGGAGCATCCACGGCATGAGGAGAACCAATTCCGAAACCATTTGCCACGGTCCCTGAGAAACGTTACCGACTCGTAGAGCTTTGCCGGAAAATCCCCTGCGGTAAAATAATCCATGCCCCGCGGCTTGCAGTTGATGGTGATAAAGAATGTGGCGCTGCTCTCGACCCATTCGGGAGAAACGTGTGAAAGCCCTCTTGCCGAGCAGGCAGGCATTTCATTTTCCGACATATCGCCAGAAGAGTCATCGACACGATGAGGTCAATCCATTGACAAGCCAAAATGGTAAGGACCCGACCTCCGGGCGGTCCGGTGGATGCGGGGAGAATGGGGGCCGCTTCCCAGCCTCGAGTCTTGCCATCAACAATTCATTCGCATTTCCTTCGCAAGGCCGCTTGGAGAATCGGTCCCTGCCGGGGGGGAATCGGCTTAGGATTCGCCACCTGGCTTGAGCCAGTAGAGGACGGCCATTCTAACGGCGATGCCGTTTTCGACCTGGTCGTTGATGAGGCTGCGTTCGTAGTCCATGACGGCGTCGCAAAGTTCCACGCCGCGGTTCACGGGACCGGGGTGCATGATGTAGAGGCCGCGGCTGCGAATGTCGGCGAGGCGGGCGTCGCTGATGCCGTAGAGTTTGTGATACTCGCGCAGGCTGGGGAAGTATTGGACGTCCTGGCGCTCCATTTGGACGCGGAGCAGATAGATGACGTCGGGACTCCAGGCCATAGCTTCTTTGTAGTCTGTGAAGCGGCGGATGTTTTCGGGGCCGGTGAGCGGGACGAGCGAACCGGGACCGAGGTAGCCGACATCCACCCCGAGTTTTTTCAGGATGGTGCTGGTGGAGCGGGCGACTCGGGAGTGGAGGATATCGCCAATGATGAGGACTTTTTTTCCGGCGGGATCGGGGAATTTCTCCTTGATGGTGAAGGCGTCTAACAACGCCTGGGTCGGATGGGCGTGGGCACCGTCGCCGGCGTTGATGACGGAGGCCTTGGTGAGGCGGGCGATGGTGCCGGGCAGGCCGGAGGCCTTGTGGCGGACGATGATGTAGTCAGTGCGCATCGCCTGGAGCGTCTCGACGGTTTCCCTAACAGATTCACCCTTGGTGATGGAGGATTGGGCGACGTCGAAGTTCGTGACATCGGCGGATAGACGCTTGGCGGCAACCTCGAAGGAGGAATGGGTGCGGGTGCTGGGTTCGTAGAAAAGCATCAGCACGGATTTGCCTTTGAGAGCCGGGACTTTTTTCACCGAGCGGGTGAAGAGCTCCTTGAAGGGGGTGGATTGATCGAGCAGGTGTTCGATTTCCGCGCGGTCGAGGGAAGCGATGTCGAGTAGGTCTTTACGTGCCATGCTGGAATTGAGGGAAATAATGGAGGACGCCGAAGACGAGGACGAACAGGGACGAGACCGCGATGAAGGCGGCGTGATGCACGGATAGCGGCTTCTTGAAGTAGATGAAGGTGGCGATGAGTAACGCCACCACCACGCAAGTGCCGGTGACGGCTTTATCAAAATCGTAGAAGTAGAAACTCACGGCTCCGACCACGGCGAAGAAGTAGCCTGGAATGACAAGCGCCAGATGCGCTCGCTGGCAATCCAGATGGCTGACGTTGTTCTGCATGGCAAGCACCTCCTGACGGCGGATCCGCTGGATTTCCTCGTCGCTGTGACGGTGGCGCGGCAGATTGGAATCCGGCAGAGGTGGATGAACCACGGGCTGCGGACTTTGCTCGGATTTGCGGAGTGAGCGGACGATTTTAGGATGATGAACCACCGGTTCGACCGCTGCAGCCGGAGTTTCCAGAGGCTCGGCAAGTGTGACGTGGGGTTCATCATTTTCCTCGGGCAGCCCTGGAATTTGCTCGGAGCGCTTGAGGGAATGCAACTGCTTGGGGAGGTGGGGTTCGGCAGGCGACGAAGGGACGGGGTCGGGAATCTTCGGGATTTCCTCGCGCGCGTTAGAATCAAGCGGCGATTCCCCGGCGGCCTGAGGCTCGCCGGGAATGCCGAGGGTTTCGCGGAGTTTCGCGATTTCCTCGGCGGATTTCTTGCGCTGCGGGAGAAGGCTCATGGTTTTTGTTTCTCGACGATCCGGACTTGATCCACGCCGTCAGTCCCTTCGAGAGATACCAATACGTGATCGAGGCGGGAGGTGTCGAGGAGGATACCGATATAATCGGGCTGGATCGGCATTTCGCGGTGGCCGCGGTCGATGAGCACGGCGAGCTCGACCTTGGAGGGCCGGCCGTAGTCAGAGAGCGCATCGAGCGCGGCACGAATGGTGCGGCCGGTGAACAGCACGTCATCGACGAGGATGATGTGCGCGCCCTCGACTTGGAAGGAAATGTCGCTTTCCTGGAGCAGCGGGTTTTCGTGGAGGTGCTCGAAATCATCGCGGTAGAGCGAGATATCCAGCACGCCGAATGCGAGCTCACGGTCCTCCGTCGAGAGCAATGTTAGAACCCGCTCCGCCACCTCGTCGCCGCGGCTGCGGATGCCGACGAGGGCGATGGGTTGCTCCGGATTTTTCAAGCGGATCGCCTCAGCGAGGCGTTCCACTCCGGCGGTGATGTCTTCGGCAGTTAGGGTGCGTTCCATGATCGGGTCAGTCGAAATTCAGAATGCCGATGTCGCGGCGGCGCAGCAGGCCGTCGAAGCGGACATGGTCGGCGGCGGCGTGGGCCTTGGCGACCGCTTCCTCACGGCTGGCACCGCCGGAAACGACGGCGAGCACGCGGCCGCCGTGGGTTTCCCACTGCCCGTCCGCAGTGGGGCGGGTGCCCGAGTGATAGACTCGGGCTTCGTGAATTTCTTCGAGACCGGAAATGCGGTCGCCGCTGCGTGAAGTTTCCGGATAGCCAGCGGAAGCGAGAATCACGCAGACGCTCCAGCCATCGTCGAAGCCGATGAGGTCCTCGCGCAGTTCGCCCTTGGCACCGGCCATGCAGAATCGGGCAAGATCACCGCGCACCAGCGGCATCACGGCCTGACACTCGGGATCGCCAAAGCGGCAATTGTATTCGATCACCTGCGGGCCCGTCGGCGTGAGCATGATGCCGAAGTAGAGAAATCCACGGTAGGGCAGCGACTCGCGGCGGAGCCCGGCGACGGTAGGTTGCACGATCTCGCGTTCGATGCGGTCGAGCACGTCTTGGGAAACCAGTTTTCGGCTGGCGACCGCGCCCATGCCGCCGGTATTTGGGCCCAGGTCGCCATCGGCCGCCCGTTTGTAATCGCGGGCCGGGGTGAATATCAGATACTGGTCATTGATGATCGCGGCGAAAACCGAAACCTCGGGGCCCGTCAGGCATTGCTCGACGAGCACCCTTCCCGGGCCGAAGCGGCATTGAGTGAAAACCTCATCGAGAAACTCCAGTGCGGAGGCCTCGTCCGGGCAAACCGCCACGCCCTTGCCCGCCGCGAGGCCATCGAATTTCAGCACCGTCGGGTATTCGCCAGCGATCGCCGCAACCGCCTGCTCCAGCGTATCCGTGGCGGTGGCCCGCGCCGTGGGGATCCCATTCCGCAGCAAAAACTCTTTGGCGAACTCCTTGCTCGCCTCCAACTGCGCCGACTCCTTCGGCGGCCCCCAGCAGGGGATACCATTCTTCGCGCAAAGGTTCGCCAGCCCCTCCCCTTTCACCAAATAACTTTCCTCGCCCGCCACGCACAAATCGATGGCATTCGCCTTCATCCATTCCACCAGCGATTCCAAGCCATCGGCGGCCACCGGCTCCGCCCATTGAAAAATCGCATCGCTTCCCGGAAAACAAAACAACTCGGGATTTCCCGGTGATTCCGCCAATGCCCTCACCAGCGCATGTTCGCGCCCGCCTTTGCCTACGACCAAAATTCTCATCCGCGCTGGTTTTCGCGGAAACCAGCGGCCGACTCAACTCCGAATCGTATTCCAGAGCGGTGAATCTTCATTTGTGAGGAATTTCGCAGTTGCCCCACTACCCATTTTCAGGGGAAATCCAGCTGTTACAAAAACAAACGTGATGAAAGCATTGATTCCAGCCGGATTGGTAGGCGCTGCGGCGCTCTTCGTAGTGGCACAAAACCCCAAAGGCGAACAAGCCCCTCCCGGTGCACTCGAAAAAATCACCGAGGCGCTTCCCGAGAAACCCTACGCCAAAGCAGAATCACCCCGCAAATTACTCGTCTTTTCCAAGACCAACGGCTTCCGCCACGCGTCCATCGCCACCGGCAAGATCGCCCTCGCCGAGATGGGCAAGACCACCGGAGCCTTCGAAGTCACCATCAGTGACGATCTTGAAAACTTCGAAGCCGCCCGCCTGGGCCAATTCGACGCCGTCTGCTTTCTCAGCACCACGATGAACGTCTTCCTCCCCCACCCCAAGGAGCTTGAAAAGCTAAGCGACGAAGAAAAAGCCGCCGCCAGCCAGCGTGAAACACTGCTCAAGGGCAACCTAATGGAGTTCATCAAATCCGGCAAAGGCTTCGTCGGCATCCACGCCGCCACCGACACCTGTTACGAGTGGAAGGAATACGGAAAAATGATCAACGGCTACTTCGACGGTCATCCTTGGAACGCCAATACACCAGTCAGCATCAAGGTCGAGCCCGGCCAGGAAAACCATCCGCTCGTCGCCATGTTCGAGGGCAACAACATCGAGTTCCCCGAGGAAATCTATCAGCTCAAGGATCCCTATGACTCCAAAGCCGTCCACATGCTGCTGCGCCTCGACACCGAAAAAACCGACATGACGCTCAAAGGCATCAAGCGCACCGATGGTGACTTCGGAATCTCATGGGCGAGGCCCTGGGAAAAAGGCAGGGTCTTCTATTCCTCGCTCGGCCACAACCACGAAATTTATTGGGAGCCAAAAGTCCTCCGGCACTTCCTCGCCGGCATCCAGTGGGCGCTCGGCGATTACAAGGTCGAGGTCAAGGACGGGAAATAAGAGGTTCTTCGGCGTCCGCGCATGACAGCGACCCTCCCGGGTTCCGGGACTATCGACGAACCTTTGTGCAAGGCGCTTAGCAAAAAGGGGGCAGTGCAAAAAGGGGGCAGTGCAAAAAGGGGGCAGTGTGCAAAATTTGACAGAATGCGGGGCAAAAAGGGGTCAGTGTGCAAAATTTGACAAAATGAGTTTTTATCGATCGCTAGGATTTGACCAGTGAAAAGGGGTATCGCCGACTCGGGCCGGGAAGTCGACTGCAACGCCGGATGTCTTCGTGGTTTGTTGCCGGATCTTGTTAAGCGAGCTCTCTGTTGATGTCACCGTGGGAGGTGAAATTCCACGGGGAGTGGATGCGGACCAGGCTCGGAGCGAGACATACCGAATATGGACTGCGGCGAGACTCCGCAGCCATCTTTGCGCTTTGCCTGCGGCTATGCTATGTGGAACAACTTAACGAGCATCAGTAAGTGGTATCGGAGTGAGCGGATTCACAATTTTTCCCGATCTCGTTTCCGCAGCGCTTCGATTGGATGAGCGGATAAAGAGGCTTCGGGCATCTCATTGGCATCGACGCTCATAGAGACGCAGCTACATGCACCTCAAGCGATCGAGTCAGTCCCGAAAAGCGGTGATGCGGGCATCAGGATTCGACTGGGCTCAGCTTGGGATCCGGTTGCTTTGAAGCCGAGCGCTCGGCCTTTGCCGCCCTCTCCATCAGCATGGCGGTCGCGCCGAAGGCGAGGAAGACCAGCATGACGCTATAGAACGTCCAAATGGTATCTTTGCCGGCGGTGAAGCCGTAGTTGTGAAGGCCGACGCCGAGGAAATTGACGTGCCACCATGAGAATGTGACGACGATAGCGGTGAACACCGAGGCAAAGTGAATTCCCCATTCGCGGATGAAACCGCCGAGGCGGGCGTGGAGGATAGAGAGCGTCCAGAGCACGATAAGCAGCGCGCCGTTTTCCTTGGGATCCCAACCCCAGAAGCGACCCCAGGAGTAGTTCGCCCAAATGCCGCCGAGCACGGTGCCAATCAGCGAAAGAAAAAGTGTGAGACAGATCATACCGTAAACGGCACGGGTGAGGGTGCGGCGGAGTTCCTTGTCGCCACCGTCCAAGCGGAGGCCGCGGAAAATCATGTAGCCACAGGAGAGGAAGGCGGCCAGCAAGCCGGCGGAGTAGCCGAGGGTGATGGTGATGACATGGATGGTGAGCCAGAAATTGGAATCCAACACCGCAATGAGCGGGTCCATGTGGTCCTTGGCATCGCCCAGTTCGTAACGGCGGGCGAGCACGATTAGGAGGGTGCCGAGAATGGGCGCGATGCCGAGAGCGAAGCGGCGGCGGGTCATCCACTCGACGACGAGTGCTAACAAAACGACGGTGGTACCGATGAAAATGATGGTGTCGTAGAGATTCCCAATCGGCGGACGCTGCATGATGATGGAGCGCTTGGTGATGGCGACGAGGCAGTAACCGAGACCGGTGGCGGTGGGAATGAGGGTGCACCATGCGAGGATGTTGCTGATTTTCCCTTTGCCGAAGGTCCACATACCGAGGGCGGCGATGGTGCCTATCAGGAAAAATACGAGCGCGTAAAGGAACCAGTTTTTCTGATAGTAGCTGGCTTCCAGCGGTACGAATTGATATTCGTCGCGGACTTCGGCGCGTTTGGCAAGGCGGTCGCGCAGGGCGCCGAGTTCCGTACGGAACGCGGACTCATCATCGACAGAACGTGCGACGGTTTCGAGTGCTTTGACATCGGCGACGGCGGTTTCCGTGTCCTTGGATGCGGAACTCATCACATCCATGATGACGTCGCCGGCGCTTTGCCAAATGGGGTTTTTGGCGTCGGTGGGAGGGAGGATGAAGAGTGCGAATTTCGAGAAGTTTGAAGCATCGAGCATTTGTTCGAGCAACCCTTGGATGCGGGGCTCGAGTGGGATGCCGTTGGTTTGGGACTTGGTGAGCTGCTCGCGGATCTGCGGGGCGGTCTGCATGACCGCGCTGAGGTCGGCGCGTTGGTCCGGAGAGGTGCTGGTGCCGGTGCCGTGCATGGTGACGCCAAAACGGGCGAAACCAAAGTAGCCTAAAAAGCTTTCATAATTGCGTACGTTGTAGGCCAGATCGATGGTCTGGGTTTGGACAGGATCGCGTTTTTTTGAGTCGATGGATTCGTAGGACTTCGCGAGCTCGACGAGTTTTTCGCGGCCGGGCTCGATGTCGGCGTAACTGTAGCGGTCGCGCTTGCCGCGGGGTTTCACGCCGATGGCTTCGAGCGCGGCCGAGTTATCGACGCGGAAGGTGGGTTGCTGGATGGCGAGCTGCGGACGGAACAACGCGTCTAACAACCATGCGGTCGGCTTGATTTTAAAGTTTTCACCGCCATTGCCTTCGATTTCCATCGAGCGCGCGCCGTGGACGCCGAGCATGGTGAATCCGGCAAAGGTGGAGAGTGGTTTGATGCGGCCGCCGTTCTGGATGGGAATGGTTTCAGCGGCTTCGATGGTTTCCTGCGACCAAGGGATGTAGTTATCGATTTTCCGGACCTCGCCCTTCGGCATGTTATCGATGACGAGATTGTAGAAGACCGCGGCAAGGCCGGCAAAGGCGATGAAGGCAGCGATCCAGCGTCCGATTTTGGAAGATGAGTTAGACATGACGTTTTTTGCGGGATGCGGCCGCGATGTGGGAGCCTAGTTTCTGAAGGAAGGTGATGAGCATGCCGAGCGAAACGATGTAGAGGCTGTATTCCGGCCACTTATCGGAGGGATTGCGGACGATTTCAAAAACAGAATACATTTTTTGGCCGGGGCCTGCGCCGGGAGGTCCATAGCTGGCTTGGAAGAAGGTGAGGCCTTCATAGCGCATCGGCTCGTTCATCTGGATGGTGACGTTGGCCTTGGCACCATTTTCAAGGCGGGTGATCTCGCTGATAAACTTAGCGGGACGCAAGGTGCCAGGGTGGAAATCGGCGGTGAATTTGTCGAGCTGGACGGTGAAGGGCATGGGCCATAGGCGCTTGCGCATGTCCAGCGTGAAGATGCGGTCGTCGAGGCGGACGGCGAACGGATGAAAGCTGGCTCCGGCGAGGATAATTGGCTCGGATTTTGCGCCATCGCGCTGGACGACGCGGACGTAGCAAGCGGCAGAGTTGGCCTCGGCGTTGATTTCATCCGGCTTTTCCATCAGATAGTATCCGTCGGCCTTGAGCTGTTCTTTATCCGGAGCGCGCTCGTTGACGAAAACCGGGTGGGCGTTGTCGAGGTAGCCGCCGATTTCGAGATCGAAGGGGAATTCAGGAAGATGGAAGCTGCGGGTTCTGCCGTCCCGGAGGTCATTGATTTGATCGCCGCGGATCACGGTGATGGATTTGGCTTCACCATCTTTGATTTCAGAAATCTCGACGACATACTCGAAGTAATCTTCGGCCGCGTTGCTGGATTCGCCTTCGCCGACGGCCATGTTGCCGCGCTCGGAAAAGTGGTGGGCGACGCCGCCACCGATGAGCATGAAAATGATGCCGAAGTGGGAGATGAGATTGCCGGCGTGGTTCCAGCCCTTGCGGATCCGGATGACACCGCCGAGGATCAGATTGAGAAGCAGCAGCGCGCCGACCCAGTAGCCGCCGGGGAGCGGTAGAGGAACCATTTTACCTTTGATTTCAGGCAGCAGGAAAACGGACTTCCAGTGGAAGTACTTGTTAAGTGTCGGGTAGAGGCCGTTGTCGATTTGCTCGAGGGTGGCGAACCACGTGAGAACACCGAGCAGGAGCAGGGTGATCGTGGCCAAGCCGAAACCCGAGAGCACATCGAAGAGCTTTCCTCCGATGGACTTGGATTTGCGGGCAGGTGGAATTTCAGAATTTTCCATAATTTAGATGGCGCGTCGCGATACGGTGGGAGATGGCGGATTTATTCAGCTTTGCGCAGGCTTTTGGAAAATTGTTGGAGAACCGGCTTGGCAGCTTCAACTTCAGCTTTGGGTCCGACCATTTTCAAAGTGAGGATTTGGCCGTCGATGGCGGTGACCACGCCGGCAAGGGCGAATCCAGATTGTGGCGGAGCGCCCATTCCGGATGCGTATTCGCCAGCGGCCTCGACCCATTTCCCCGTCATGCCGAAGATGGTGGCGGGCGGCAGTTTTTCGAGTCCATCGGCATCGACCGTCGCGGCTCCGAATTGGGTGAGCCAGCGGTTGACGTTGTTGAGCACGGTGCCGGAGGACAGCGAAACCCAGACTTCGCCCATGCCGCTCTCGCCGAAGCGGTAATTTAAAAGGCGGAATTGCGAGGCAGGTAGCGCCAGCCAGTTTTCCGGGGTATCGCCTTTGATTGGGCTGGGTTTCGAATCGCGGAAGCGTTCGTCACTGGTGGCGAAGAGCTTGGGAGACCTATCGCGAGTGGTGGGTCCACGGGTCTCGGTGACGGTGACCGTCTCCTTTTTCTGACAAGCGGAAATAACCACCGCGCCGGCGATCAAGATTGCGAGCTTGCATTTCATTTCGGCCGCTATACTCGCGCGCCCACCTCCGCGCAAGTGAAAACGGTAAATTTTTCGCCAGATCTTGACCTGCGGTTCGCAGGTCTTGCGGTGGGACATGGTGTGGATTACACACCCGCCGTGGAAGCGATACATTATTTCAACCGCCATACGGGAGCCCTGGAAACGGAAGTTGTTTACGGTGAGGGAGCCCTGCGCTGGTCGTATGGGAATCCGCTCGGGAAAATCTCGCTGGAGGCATTCGTCAAACGGCCATTTTTCTCGAAATGGTATGGTCGGCGGATGAGCACGCCCGAGTCGACAGCACGGATTTTGCCATTCATCGCGCGGTATGGGCTGGACCCGACGGACTTCGCTGAGGCGGCGGAAAGCTACGGGAGTTTTAACGAATTTTTCTACAGGAAGCTCAAAAAGGAAGCCCGTCCCATCGATGCGGACCCGGCGATTGTGGTTTTTCCGGCGGACGGGCGACACTTGGGGTTCGAACGGGCGTCGACCATCGCCGGGGTGTTTGTGAAAGGCCAGAAATTCGATTTACCGGCGTTGCTCGGCGATGCGGAGCTGGCGGCGCGCTATGCCGACGGTGCCTTGATCCTTTCGAGGCTTTGCCCGGTGGATTACCATCGGTTCCACTTTCCCGCCGAGGGCGTGCCCGGGGAAACGCGCTTGATCGAAGGGCCACTTTTTTCGGTCAACCCGATCGCCCTGCGCCAAAAACTCGCCTACCTCTGGACCAACAAGCGCACCATCACCGAGCTCAAAACCGGGCGGTTCGGCACCGTGCTCTGCTTGGAAATCGGCGCCACCTGCGTCGGCACCATCGCCCAAACGTTCCAACCCGGAGTCGCGGTGAAAAAAGGCGACGAAAAGGGCTATTTCGCGTTTGGTGGTTCGTCCACCATCACGATTTTCGAACCCGGCGTCATCACATTGGAAACCGACCTGGCATCGAACTCGGCGCAACAAATCGAACTCTACGCCCGCATTGGCAGTCGCATGGGTCACCTCGCTTGACCAAACCCGAAAACGGCACACCCTACGAAGCTTCCCGCATGCAGCAACAACTCCAAAACCTCGAAGAGCACGCCCGCGAGGCACTCAAGCCCGCCCTGCAAGGCCAACTTTCCCCGGCCGAACGGATCGCCCTCTACAAACGGTTTTTGGAAACCGAAGAACATCGCGTCCTGCTTCACCATCGCTCCGGAGCCAGCGGGATCGACGTCGCACGGGCCCGCGGCGCGCTCATCGATACGGTCATCCGCTCAATCCTGGAAGCCTCGCTCAGTGCGCGTAAGGAGGGCGAGTTACTCCCCATCGCCCTTGTTGCAACCGGTGGCTACGGGCGCGGCACCTTGAATCCCGGGTCAGATATCGACATCCTTTTTCTCCTTCCCCGCGCCTCGACAAAACTCCCCAAACCCCTCCAGGAGTTGGTGCAAGATATTCTCTATCTGCTTTGGGACGTCGGCTTCAAGGTTGGCCACGCCTGCCGGTCCATCACCGAGTGCCTGGAACAAGCCAAAGCGGACCAGGAAAATAAAACCTCGCTGATGGACTCACGGCTCATCGCTGGCGACAAGGAGTTGTTTTCCCAATTTCAGGTCCGATTCAACAAGGAATGCATCAACAAAGGCCAAGAGGCATTTTTCGAACTCCGTCGTCAGGATCTGCGGGACCGGCATAAAAAATACTCCCACACCGTATTCCTGCAAGAACCCAACGTGAAGGAGAGCTGTGGCGGTCTGCGCGACTATCACAACATCCTCTGGGTTGCGCGGGTGAAACGTGGCAGCACCGACCTCGCTGCTCTGGTTGAAGACCGCATCATCACCGCCAACACCCGCAATGAAATCGAAGACGCCCACGACTTCCTCCACCGTGTGCGCAACGAACTTCACTATCACAACAAAAAGGCCACCGACCAACTCACTCTCCAGCTGCAAGGCGTCGTCGCCACCGCATTCGACTACCCGCAACGCGACATTCTCCGGCGCGTCGAGGCATTCATGCGGGATTATTATCGCCACACCCGCCACCTCTATCAGCACACCACCTCGCTGATGGAGACCTTCCAAATCGAGCAAGACTCGCGCGCGGAATCCGGATTCCGCTCCTTCCTAACATTCCGGAAAAAAAGCCGTGAGGAGTTCGATGGATTCATCGCCCGCGAAGGCCGCCTGTTCCCGTCCAATCAAGATATCTTCAAAGAGGATCCCCACCGCCTGATGCGGCTTTTCCAACATTGCCAGCTCCGGAACCTCAAGCTCAGCCCGCAAATCCGCCGGCTCATTGCCAGCCATTGGGAAGACATCGACCGCCCGTTCCGCTACGCCAAAACCAACCGCCAGACTTTCGAAGGCATCCTTGTTAGGAAAGGTGAAGTTGCGAACATCCTGCGTCTGATGCATCGGGTCGGCTTTCTCGGCCGCTATCTGCCGGAGTTCGGCGCGCTCGACTGCCTCGTGCAGCATGAGTTCTTCCACCGCTACACCGCCGACGAACACACCCTGCGCTGCGTGGACCAACTCGACCAACTCGTCACCGAGACCGATCCGCGCCGCGAAATCTACCGCCGCTTGTTTCTCGAAATCCAGGATCCCTACGCGCTCTACCTCGCCGTGATCCTCCACGACACCGGCCGCGCCGAAAACGTCCGCGAACACATCGACGGCTCAGCGATGCTTGCCGCCCGCCTTTGCAACCGCCTGCAAATCCATGGCGCGCGCCGCACGTTGATCATGTTCCTCGTCGATAACCATCTCACCTTCTGGCGCACCGCCACCAGCCGGAATCTCGACGATCCCGAAGTCATCGGCGAGTTCGCCGCCATCGTCAAAACCACGTCCAATCTCGACGCGCTGTTCCTTTTCACCTTCGCCGATTCCAATGCCACCTCGCCCGAAGGCTGGAGCGGATGGAAGGAGAGCCTGATGCTCCAACTCCACAAGGCAACACACACCTTCCTCAAAGGTGGCAAGGAAAAATACTCCAAACAACTCGATGCCGATCGCCTCGCCCTGCGCGACAAGGTGATCAGCATCATGCGCGAAGACTACCACCCGGATGTGGACCGCCACTTCGAGCGCATGCCCGCCGCCGCGTTCCACTTCCGCCAGGCCGCCCATATTGTCACCCAAGTGCGCACCGTGCGCCATTTTCTCCAACGCGAAGCCGAAAAATCCGATCCTTTTGCGTCCTGCATCAAATGGATTGACCACACCGATCAAGGCTACACTGAGATGGTGCTCGCCGCCCGCGACAAGCCGCTGCTACTGGAAAAAGTCTGCTGCGCCCTCGCCTCCCAGCAAATCAACATTCTCTCGGCCGACTTGTTCACCCGCACCGACGGCATCGTCGTGAACATCTTCCGCGTCTGCACCACCAATTTCGAACCCGTCTCCACCGCCTCCACCCGTAAAAGTTTCCTCGAAACCTTCGAAGCCATCCTGCTCGCCGAGAGCTACGACCCGGAAAAATTCCTTCGCCGCAAAGCCAATTTCCTCAAACCCCGCTCGGACAATGGCATCACCGTGCCCGTCCGCGCATTTGTCAGCAACGACTTGCACCCCACTTGCACCGCCGTGGAAATCCAGGGCCTCGACCGCATCGGCCTCCTGCACGACCTCTTCAGCGCCATCAACCAACACGGCCTCAACACCGTCCACGCCCGGATCTGCACCGAAAAAGGCGTGGCCATGGACACCCTCTACATCACCACGGCGGATGGTAAAAAAATCGAGGATCCCGAGCTGCTCGTGAGTTTGGAAACGGAATTCACCACTCTCATCTCCCGCCCGGAGACTTCGGATTGAGGCCGTGATTTCAGGAAAAACTTAAGGGATGTGAGACAATTGGGAAATTCATCAAGATTCTGCTTGGCATTTCCCGGAGGATCTTGCAATTTCCGCGCCCGCCCGTCTCCGGGCATTGCACAAGAGCTTCTACCATGTCCGTATCCATCCGACTCAACCGCAAGGGCACCAAAGACCGTCCTTACTATAAAATCGTCGCCGTTGACAGCCGCAAGCGTCGAGACGGACGTTACATTGAGCAACTCGGCACTTACGATCCCAAAATCGAAGGCGTGAACTACACCATCGATCTCGCAATCGCCGATAAATGGCTCGCCGTGGGCGCCAAGCCATCCGAGACCGTCAACAGCATCATCCGCAAGGCACGCACGACCGCTGCCAAGGTTGAGACTGCCACCGCTTGACCCGCTTTTCGGATTTCCGAAAATTTCCAAGCAACCGCATTCCGCAAGGAACTGCGGTTGTTTTGTGCCATCCATGAATCATGAAATTCGACACCCCCGTCCCGTTCGAAAAGTTCATGGCATGGGCGCTCCATGACCCGGAGCATGGGTACTACGCCCGACGAATCTCCGGCGTGGGCGCGCGCGGAGATTTCACCACCGCGCCGATGCTTTCCCAAGCGCCCGCCCGCGCCATTGCCGCGTGGGCCGCAAATTCCCTGCGCGAAACCGATTGCCGGGACTTGATCGAAATCGGGCCCGGCGAAGGCACACTCGCCGCCGCCGTGCTCAACTTCCTGCCCTGGCATGTCCGCTGGAGAACCCGGCTTCACCTGATAGAAACCTCCAAGCCACTTGCGGAGCGCCAACAAAGACTGTTAGGAAATCGGGCCAATTGGCATCGGCACGTTTCCGAAGCGCTTCAGTCCTGCCATGGACACGCGGTGATTTTCTCCAACGAACTGGTGGACGCCTTCCCTGTTAGAAAATTCAGCAAGACTCCGGATGGCTGGTTGGAAATGGCCGTTCGATTCGATGAAAACCGCCTCGCCCACGAATCGCTGCTCCCCCCTGCCCCGCTACCGGACAGTTCGGGGTTTCTCGATCACCACCCGCCGGGCCAGATCATCGAGGTCCACGAGTCCTATCAGAAATATCTATCCGAGTGGATGCCCGCTTGGAAATCCGGCCGCATGCTCACCATCGATTATGGTTCCACCAGCGAGAATATCTATCACCGCCGCCCTCACGGCACTCTCCGCGCCTATCTTCTGCAGCGGCGGCTCGAAGGACCGGCGATCTATCAAAACCCGGGCCGCCAGGATCTAACGGCGGATGTGAATTTCACCGATCTCCAGAACTGGTGCGCCCCATGGGTGACGGAACAACGCCTGCTGAATTTCCGGGATTTCATCAACGACGCCACCGCCCACCATCCATTCTCGGACGCATCCGGTGCCGGTGACGCGTTTCTCGTGCTCGATCAGCGGAAATGAAAAAGCCGTGGTTCCAGAGGGAACCACGGCGTGAAAATTCAACCCGTGCTCAGCGACCACGGCCGCGACCACGGCCGCCGCCATCCCACATGCCACGGCCTTCGACAATACGCTCCTTGGCCTCGTCTGAAAGGCTGGACGCCTCCACCGCGGCCTTCGCGCCCTCGGCATCCTCACGCATCCAGCGCATGTAGGCGACCCCCTCCGTCCGCTGACGATCCTCCTCATCGGTGATCGTTTGCGCGATCTTCACCAGCTCGGCGGGCGAGCTGGTATTGTTGCTCCAGACGTAGGATTGCGCCGCGCTGTCGCGCACCGGGCCGGGTTGGAATGAGTTTACATAAACCAGCGCAGCCGCAGGATTCTGATTGGTCCACGCCGGCATCAGGTCGCGCATCGCCCTGCGCTGCGCATCCTCGCTTTCCTGTGCTTTGACAAATTCCGCCGCAGCGGCTGGATCTTTCCGGGCGAGATCGCCCGTGATGTCCGAGATCAGACGGTCCTTGGCATCACCTGCCTCCATGCTCTTCACCTGAAGCGCGGCCATTTCCGGGTTGGTATTGGAGAGCCCGCCGATGGCCGAAGCCAGTGCATCCGCCTGCTCGCCTGCCGGAAGGGTGCGCACCCATGCTTGGGCGGCACTGAAATCGAGAGCGCCGTATTGCTCAGCCACCGCCCGATACGCTCCACCTTTGTCCTCGGCGTCCATCGAAGAGAGCATCTCGGCAGCCTTGCGCGGATCGGTCTTGGCCACTTCCGCCACCACCGAGGTCATCGCTTGGCCTTTCCCACTCTCCAACGCGCTGGCCCATGCCATCGCAGCGGCGGGATCCTGGCGCGCCCACTCGGCTGCGATGATGGACGAGGCACCTTGACCACCCATCGGACCGCGACCGCCACCCATCATGTCCATCATGGCAAATTCGCGGGAGTTTTCCCCATAGTATTTCGCGGCGTTCGCCGGATCCACGCTGGCCCAGCTTTGAAGAATCGTCGGCCGTACAAAACCACCGGCCATGCCCATGGTGTTGGAAAATGCCATGGCAGCCGTCGGATCGACCTCCGCCCAACGGCCAAAAAGAAGAAAGGACGCCATGATGCGTTCGCTCATCGGCAGAGTGTCAAGTTTGGTCGCTTCTTCGGCTAATTGTTCGGGAGTGAGGCCTGCGTAGAATTCGAGCAGCGCCTGCACCCGGCTGGAGCTGCCGGCGAGCCTCCCAATTTGATCCGGGCTGGTGCCACGGGTGGGGCGTTTGACCGTCTCGGCAGTCGTGGTCCCGGTGCGGGCGCTCGCGCGGGTCCGCTGGGAAACTTCTTCGGTCCCGGAACCCGTTCCACCGGAGTCGTTGTTTTTACCGGAAATATATCCGCCAGCGGCTCCTACCACCAACGCCGCAACTGGAACTATCCAAGGATTCTTCATAATTTGATTCAATCTGACCTGCTAACCTCCCTCCCTGGGAAATGTTGCGCATCATTCTGGGGCTTCCTGATTTTTTCCCAACTCCGGAAGCGAGGCCGGTCCCGCCTGATGCAAGGTGATCTGGGTGAATGGTATGATCCAGCCACGCTCGTTGCAAACATCCACCCACATTCGCTGCAACGCCCGCTCCAGAAAATTGTAACGCGGGGCCAATTCGCCAGCGAAATCCGCGAGCACGACCAATTCCAGCGACGAAGCCGCCGCCGCTCGGAACTCGGCCCGAACCGACTTAATGCCTTCACGGCCCAGTTCCCGAATCAACCCTTGCTCAAACGCCTGGGAAATGATCTCCACTGCCTCGCCCGTAGCAATCGATTGATGGCTGTAATCCAATTCGCACAACGACTGAATGCGGAAACCATGCGACAAATTTTCTGGCATCAGCTCGATGAATTCGCCCGTTGGAAAAGTTTTCAGGCTGCCGCCGAGTTTAAGCACCACCACCTGCTCGGGTGTCTGGCGGACTAACTTGCCGTAGGTGCCGTCGGAAAGCATCACCCAGTCGCCCTGCCGCGTGGGAAACCAAGGCTCCTCCGGGTCCGCATCGCGCGAAATCATCCCCATCACATCACCAAGTGGGATTCTGAGGTCTCCACCTTCAAGTTCCGGATTGGTAAAAATCGTGAAAAAGCCGAGCGATTTCACCCGCCATGGCAGACCTCGGTAGATGAGCCGCTCACCCTCCCGGACGGTACCCATGTTCAGCATCATCCGGATCTGGGCGATGTAGGGTGGCAGCGCGGTTTTTCCCGCCCACGCCGCGCCGATCAGCATGACTGCGGCCACCGTCAGCAAAAGCCAGTCACCGCGCAGGTAAAACACCAACAAGACGGCGATGATCGAAACCAGCACGGCCACGAAAATCGCAATCAAATCCGACACTCGGCTGGTGAGCGTGCCCTTGTCCTTACGATGAACGGGAATGACTTTGCGAAGCCAGCAGTAGGAGCGGCGGACGGCAATAAACCCACCGACCGCCGCCAAAACGGCCAACAACAGATTCAACCCGCGGTTCCTCCAAAATCCGCCGAACATTTTGGAAAATGATTCCCACATCGTCGGGGTGTTGAGGTCTCGCTCTTCGACCCGCAGTCGCAGGATTTCGGCTTCACCCGCAGCCTCGGATTGGCGCCCGATCCAGATGCGGCGGGCGGATTGCAGTTCGCTTTTCACCCGCTCATCGCTGGCCAGTGCCAGCAAGGCATCAATGCGGGCGACCAACCGCCCGGCTCTTACCTCGCGATCGGACCAAACTTCCAACGCTTTGCGCATTTCCTCGGTTTGCCGAAGTTGTGACGTCGGTTCGCGAAGCGCGCCAACGAGCGGCTCCAGTAGCTCGCTGAACTGCTCCTGCAACGGCACTTTTTTCACCTCAATGACCTCGAACGCCGTGGCATCCGCGCCGCCGACAATCTCTCGAAAACGATTTCGGTACTGCTCGATCCGCTCCCGCTCGGCCTCGATCCGGGCGCTGAGTTCCTGCTTGCGCTCCTCCGAGGCGGCGATTTTCTGTTCCTCAGCCAGCCGGTCGAGCTCGGAGATGGCGGTGAAAAGTGGCTCGGCGACCGCCTTGAGTGCCGGCAGACTGCGCTCCGGCAGCGGCCCATTTGCAGCGCCATTCTGAGCCAAAATCTCACCCATCAGGGCAAGCCATAATCCAAGAAACCACCATCGTCGCATGTTGAGACCATGGACCCACGGGGCCGCTGAGACAATCGCCGAATCTAAATTGGAATTCCGCCCAATTCGGAAATGCCATCAATGGCTCTTCGCCACGACGCCCGCGTTGGCAGCCGATGGTACCGGTGGCATCGCTTCCATCTCTCTGAAATCGCCATTTTCACAGCAGCGCACGAAGCCTTCGGCATAGCTCTTGAGCTTGTCCCAAACCTGGCGGATGTCCTTGGCCTCCTCCTTGCACACCGAGCGATCGACTGCGGCGGTGGAAATCTCCGTCAGAAGCTCGGAGAAATGCCCGATGATTTGCTGCGTTGCGGGAATGACGTGATCGATCTTGTGGCGGCTGCTGTCCGGATTCCTGACAAAGTGCCCACCCTGCTGGCGGCACAGCCATTCGACGATCCCGGTGTCACCACTCAGTTCGATGATCTGCAGCAATCGGTCCAGAGGGTTTTTGCTTCCAGACCCAAGTTCGGTCGGCTTCTCCGCCCACTTGTAAACCAGAGAAAGCGACACCCCCAACTCGGCAGCGACCGCCTTCGGGGTGGTTTTTTGTAACGCCGCTCTCAATACCTCATGACTTTCCATACCGGGACGCTGACAAATTCAAGCGCCCTTGCAAAGCGGGGAAATCACTCGGGTTTTTCGGTTCTTGATCCATCGTGCTGGCATTTCCGACACCACGGATCCGCCGAACGTCGAAGGGAAAAAATTTCCGGGCTGGAGGGCACTCAGTCGGCGAGGTCTTCGCGGTAGAAGACTTTGATGAATTTCATTTTACGCGCTTCATCGAAGCCGTGTTCGAGGAACTTGTCGGGCTCGGCGGCGACATTGGGCTTGAGACGAATCTCCACGCCGGTGTCGAGCTTCATCACCGAGGGGATTTTCTTCTTGGCCTTGGAAACATCCTTTTTGGAGATTTCGAAGGAATCATCAAGCCGATGCCCCTGCTCCTCTTCGACTTTACTCCGATGCTCGGCGAACTTGGCGGCGATCTCCGGGCTTTTCAGGACCTGCTCCTCGAACTCCTGGAGACTGAAATTTTCCTTCTCCTCGAAATAGGTGATCGCATCGCGGGCGGCGCTGGAGGCATCCCACGGCGGGGCATCATCCGTGGCGGGTTTCGGGCTCTCCTTCTTTTCCTTTTCGAGGAAGGCGACTGCCATGTTCGCGTATTTGTTGGTGAGGAAAGGGCTGTCGGTGATCGGGACGACCCCAAGGAAATCGCGCACCCAAAAGCGCGAATCAGAGCCGGTGCGATCGAAGGTGAGCACGTAGTAGCCCTTGTTGGCGAGGTGGTTGAGAATCAGGCATCCCTTGTCGATTTTCTCTGGGTTGATCCCTTGCTCGGTGTGCAGTTCAAGGTCGCCGTCCCGGGTGGAAATGCTGAGGAACGGAACCACACTTTCAGACTTCAGAATGCACAGGCCCTGGGTGAGTTCACCATCGATATCGATGTTTTTGATCAGCGAGATGCAGAGATCGCCGGACTTGATGTTCGGGTGATTGGACTTCGCATAAAGGCGCTTCGCAATGTCACAGCCTTTTTCCAACAGCCCGTCGTCGGCTGCGAAAATAGCGGCCGAGTAGGCATTCATTTCGTGCTGATCGAGCGAGGAATGATGACTGAAACGATGGGCAGTTAGGTTTTTGAAAGGCTTGAGGAAAATCGCGGAGAGCGTTTCCTGGTCCTCCTCGGCGATTTTGAAAACCTCTTTGGAGGTCTGGAGTGGCTCATCGCGTTGTGGATGACCGACTTTGGCGAGCACCAGCCCGGTGGCGGTGGCGGAGGTGAAACGAATCTTGGCAGACATGGAGGCCGGAAACTAAGCAGACCTCCTGATTTGAACACTCTGAAATCGGAAAAAATAGCGAGTTCCGAGGCGGTTCAGAAATCAAATACCGCCTGCGGTCCTTTTTTCGGCGGAGCCTCAATCTCAATCCCCTCGCGCATTCCACTTGCTGCAAAACGGATGAGCCGGGCCAGTGATGCATCCATCGTCGGAATGCCCGAGCTTAAATTCATCAGAAAATGTTGGTGCGTCAGCAGGTGGATCACGCCGCCAACCATGAAATGGATGCGGGCCAACAGGTCGTCTTCGGTTAGTGACGGGAGGGCCTTGCCAAAAGTTCGTAAGAAACGATCGTTGGGACGCCGGAATCGCTCCTCGATCTCACTCGCCAAGCCGTCGCCGCTTTCCGCAAAAATTCGCCCGAGCAACTGATAAAACGACCGTTCGGGAAGTGATGACTTGCGGACCTGCCCCAGCAACGGACGCACGAAGGCATCGATAATCTCTTCGATCGGCAAACCCTTGCCCGACCACTTCCGCTCCACAGCATCAAGCCGCGCAACCCTCTCCTCATTCACCGGCGTCGCATAACGGAGAATCACCAGATTTAACAAACCCTCGCGGCTGCCAAAGTGATAATTGACCGCCGCCACATTCGTTCCCGCCAGCTGGGTGATGTCCCTCACGGAAACCGCCTCAAATCCCTTTTCCGCGAATAAATTCTCGGCGGCTTCCAACAATTTCCGCTTGGGTCCGGCTTCGGGAATGATCACTTCACGCATGGCTGCGGCCCACTCAAGCGGATCAAATCTCATTGTCAAACGAACGATTCAATCGCCAGCAGGGAAAACCGGATTTCGAATTGCAAACCCATGGGATTTGCTCCAGACTCCCACTATGTCATTCCCCATCCGAAGCCCCCGCCACCAAGTCCACGGAATCGATATCTTCGCTCGCATCGTTGATAAGATTCGCCTCAATGCGGAAGGAAAACTCCCCGAAGGATACACCCTCGGAGTGGTTCTTGGTTCGCACACATTCGACGAGCGAGTGTGCCGTTTACTCGGAGTGAGCTTCGAGGATCTTTCCGCCCGCACGCTGCAGGGCGGCACCGACGAGGAACTGATGGAATGGTGCTTCGAGAACGGCCGCAAGCCCGATGAGGAACAGATCGAAGTTTGGAACGGCTTCATGTCAAAACGCGGTTGGCGGGATTCAGCATCGGAAAGTCTTTATAATCAAAAGGTGGCGACCGGCTTGTCGGCGTGGTCGGAAATCATGACCTTTTTCGACCTGATCGACGTCGAAGAAGGTCGCGCCTGAGCCCCGAAAGCGCCTCGATGATGATCATGCGCTGCACCCCAGCGCTGCTGTGCCGCGGGATGCTGATTCTTCAATCGCCTCAGCAGCAGGCCTAATTTCACTTCCCCAAGTCCTCAATCAGGACCCCGTCCGCTGGGTCGGACTGACGCTCGCCTTGATTTGCACCTTCTTCGCGCTCGCCGTGCCAGCCACCGAATCCAACCCATTCACGGCAGTCCGCCGCTGAGTCGGGACCACCGGATGGCCGATCCCACGACGGAATCGGCATGAAATGTGAAATTTCGCGTTAACTGACCGATGCGCGGCACGTATCGGTTCCAAGACCCACTCCAGGTCGCCGGAATGAAACGTTTACCCGCCATCTTGACTTCATTTTCCACCTTCGCATCCGCGCAGGAGAAAATCACGTTTGATGAGCACGTTTTCCCGATTTTCCAGCAGTCCTGCCTGAATTGCCACAACCCCGACAAGGCCAAGGGCGGTCTCGACCTTTCCAACTTCTCGGGCACTCTTAAAGGCAGCTCTGGCGGCAAAATTGTCGAACCCGGAGACCCCGGCTCTTCGCTCATGGCCTGCGTGCTTCAGACTGCCGAACCGAAAATGCCGCCCGAGGGCGAAAAGCTCGCCGCCGCGCAGATCGAGATTCTCAAGCGCTGGATCGATGGCGGATTGCTCGAAAACAAATCCTCTTCCGCCCGCAAGCCAACCAAGCCTAAGTTTGACACCGCGCTTCGCTCGGACCCCGCAGCCAAACCCGAAGGCCCGCCGCCGATGCCAGAGCACTTGTTGCTTGAGCCTCCCGTCGTCACCACCCGTGCCAGTGCCATACACGCCATCGCATCTTCACCCTGGGCCCCGTTGCTTGCCATCACCAGCCAACGCCAAGTCCTGTTGCACCACACCGAAACGCTGGAACTCATTGGCATCCTTCCATTTCCGGAAGGAGATCCGGTTTCGCTGAACTTCACCCCGGACGCCCGCTACTTGATTGTCGGCGGCGGCACTCCCGGGAAATCCGGTGTCACCGTCACCTTCGACGTCACCGACGGCAGCCGCCAACTCACCGTGGCCAAGGAATTCGACACCGTGCTCGCATCCGACATCCGCCCGGATTTCGACCTCGTCGCCACCGGCGGCCCATCCCGCCTCCTCAAAGTTTGGAACACCGAAACCGGCTCATCGCTCCACTCGGTCAAAAAACACACCGACTGGATCACCGCCCTCGATTTCTCACCCGATGGGGTTTTACTCGCCAGTGGCGACCGCAACGGCGGCGTCTGGGTCTGGGAAAGCCAGTCCTGCAACGAATTTCACACCCTCCGCGCCCATCAAGCCGGCATCACCGCCACCGTATTCCGTGCCGACTCAAACATCCTCGCCACCGCTTCCGAAGACGGCACCGTGCGCTTCTGGGAAATGAACGGCGGTAGCGAGGTGAAAAAAATCGATGCCCACCCGGGGGGGGTCAGCGCATTCGCCTTCAGCCACGATGGATCCTTCGTCACCGCCGGCCGCGATCTGAAGGCCAAATGGTGGAAACCCGACTTCAACCACGCGCGCGACCTCAGCCAAAAACTCCCAAGCCTTCCCACCGCTGTCGCTTTGGATGCCGAATCCAAACGCGCCTTCATCGCCGATGCCGAGGGCACCGTCCATGTTTTTGAAACGGCCACCGGAAAGCACCTCGCCGAGATTCAAGCAAACCCTTCCACCATCGAATCCCGGTTGATCACCCTCAGAGAACGCGTTTCCGCATCCGAAAAAACCACCACCATCACCGACGCCGAGCAATCAGAACTCACCACCTTAAAAAAATCCCTCAAACATTGGTCCGCCGCCGCCATCAACACCCGTGTCCTCACCACCCGCCGCGAGGCCGACGAGAATGCGGATGCAACCCATGAACACCAGGACCATTTCACCCAAGCTGCAGAGGCAATCACCACCCAAACGCTCGTTCTAAACCAAAAGCGAAGTGAGTATGGGCAACTTGCGAGCCGATCTACCACCCCTCTCTCCGACGAGGCCCGGGCAGAACTGCAAGCCACGCTCGCTGCGGTTCAAATCCGGATCGCCGTTGAACTGGAAGCCCTCATGACGGGCGAAAAGGAACTGCTCACGCTCCACCAGTCGATCGACCAATTTGCCCCACTCGCCCAACAAAAACAGGAAGATCTGCAAGCGCTCCTCGCCGCTTATCGAGAGGCCCTCAAGTGACCGAGCCCCATCTCGCCATCGAAATTTTCTCAATCCCGGGCGAATCTAACATCGAATTTCATGGAGAGAATTCACTTCAGCCTCCTACACCACGTCGAGGCACTTGGGGAAAGAGAGTATATCCAGGTAGATCCCGCCGTCACCGCTGCTAGGGCTCAGGCGAGAATGATATCGTTGTCCTCTTCCTTCGAGAGCTCCAGCGCGCAATCGATGAGCGCCAGATGGCTGTAGGCTTGGGGAAAATTCCCGAGATGCCTGCGCGTCTTGAAGTCGAGATCCTCGCCGTAGAGTCCATGCCCGTTCGCCGCTTTCAGAAGGGACTCGAACAAGGTCCTCGCCTCGCTCCGGCGCTTGACCGATGCCAGCGCCTTGACCAGCCAGAACGAACAAACGGTGAAGGCACTCTGCGGTTCGCCAAAATCGTCCTGATTCCGATAACGATACATCAATCCATCCACGCACAACTCCTTCTGGCTGCACTCCACCGTGGCGATGAAACGCGGATCCAAGGGTTCGATGAATCCATATTCGGCCATCAGCAGATTGGATGCATCGAGATCACGCGAGCCGTAGGACTGGACGAAGGCGTTTTTCTCCGCGCTCCATCCTTGGCGGCAGATATCGTTGTGGATTTCCTCAAGCAGCGGGCGGCGGGCATTCGCCCATTCGTTTTTCTCGAGCAGCACGGCGATCTTGATCGCACGGTCCAGCGCCACCCAGCACAGCACTTTGGAAAACACGAAATGGCGTTTCTCGCCGCGGATCTCCCAGATCCCGCGGTCCGGCTCCCTCCAGGCGGCGGATAGATTGCGCACGATGGCTCTCACCTGCGTCCAGATCCGGTCCAGCGCCTCGGGCGTCCGCTGGCGCAACATGAGATCCTGATAGATCACATCCATCACCACGCCAAAAATATCGTGTTGCTCCTGATTGTAAGCCGCGTTGCCCACCCGCACCGGCCGCGACCCGCGGTAACCTGATAGATGATCGAGGATGCGCTCGGTCAGGTCTTTTTCCCCGCGAATGCCATACATGATCTGCAGCGTGTCGTTTTTCGTCGGCACGGTGCGCATCATCCAGTCGATGAAACCGGTGGCCATGTAGGAGTGGCCGATGCGATGCAGGACGGCCACGGTCATCGAGGCATCGCGCAGCCAGCAGAAACGGTAGTCCCAGTTGCGTTCCTCGCCGACGGTCTCCGGCAGCGAGGTGGTCGCGGCGGCCAGAAACGCTCCACTCGGGCTGAATTGCAGCATCTTGAGCACCAGTGCGCTGCGCAGCGATTCCTGGCGATATTGCAGCGGCAGGTGGGTGCGCGCCGACCACAGCATCCAATAGGAACGCGTCCGCTGCAGCATCAGATCCACCAGATCCATATTCGGCACCTGGACTTTGTCGTGATAACTCAGGAAAAGAAAAGCATCCTCCGCCAGCACCATTTCCGTTCCGTCACGAACCGCCGCCGGATCAAGGCTGGTCCACAAATACATCGACTCATAGGTCTTGCGATGTTCTCCAGCCCACTCGGTGGTGGCCTTCAGGCGGGTGGTTTCGATGGCGATCCGGGTTTCGCCCCGGGCGTATTCCATTTGCGGATCGAAACGCACCCTAACACGCGGACTTCCTCTAACAATTTGAAGTTTCCTCACCACGTCCGGCCCCACGTCGTCGGCCGCTCCGGCACGGCCGTCGGAAGTGTAGCGCGGCATGAAATCGATCAGATTGAAGGCCCCGTCGAGCCCCTCGAACGAAGTCACGAGGATATTGGTTTTTTTTTCGTAAACCTGGCGGATCACTCCGCCATCGACCATTTCCACGGCAAAAGAACCGCCATTCTCCTCGTCAAGCAGCGAGGCAAACACCGTGCCGGAATCAAAGGCGGGGAGACAGCAGAAGACGATGCGCCCGAGAGCGTCGATCAGGGCACAGGTCCTGCCGTTGCCGATCATTCCGAGGTGGTAGTCGTCCGCGAGGCGCGCAGGGTCGATTTGAATCATGAATTGAGAGAGTTGGAGTGGAGTTCGGCACGGAGTTCTTCGAGGAACCGGCGCATGCCCGGGATGTCCGTGCGATAAGCGGCACGGGTCGGCCCGGTGCCCACCCTCACCGCGTGAAATTCGATGTTTTCGGGAGTCAGCATGATCATCGTTTCGTCCGTCTGGTCATCGCCTGCGACCAATGCGGTATCACATGCCCAGGCTTGCAGCAGGTAATCCACGGCGGCTCCCTTGCTGACTTGGAGACTGGAAATTTCTACGATCTTTTTACCATGGTGGACGGTCACCGGAAGGTTCGCGGCCATGGATGTGAGTTCGTCTAGCAGACCACGTGCCCGCCAGCTGCCGAATTCGGGATCGGCCTTGCGATAGTGCCAGACGAGGGCGGATTGTTTTTCCTCCACATGAGTGCCCGGGGTGAGCAGCGATGCCTGTTCAAGATGTTCGCGGATCGCCGGTTTCCACTCGATGTTCACGTGTGGATTGAAGAGGGTCCATTCGCCTTCGCCGCCATCCAGCCAGCGGTATCCGTGTTCGCAGACGAGCGTGACGCCGAGCCCGCCGAGGTGTTGCTCCAGAAATGCCGGGGCGCGCCCGCTGACGAGCGCCACGCCAATCCCTGGAAACGCGGCTAGATCGCGCAGCAACCCGGGCAACTCCGAATCGGGAACGGCCAAATCCGGTTCGTCCACGAAGTCGCGCAGGGTGCCGTCATAATCGAGAAACAAACCGAGCTTCCGGCCGGCCCGCACTTGCGCTGCGACTTGCGCCGCGAGCGACTTGAGTTCCATCACCACCGCCCGATCCGCAGTGGGAGGCACTTGGTCGAGGTCATTGAGGAACCGCCTTGCCCACGCGCCGCTGTCCTGTTTGCGCAATCGACCCTGCATCATTTCAATGCGGTTGCGCCGCTCGCCATCCGGCATTTCCAGGGCACGGTTCAGCGCGGCGGCCACTTCATCCACGTCATGCGGATTCACTTGGATCGCGTGCGAGAGCTCGTTGGCGGCTCCCGCGAATTCGCTGAGAATCAGAACCCCCGGTCGGCTTGAGAACTCCGGCCTCTGGCAGTCGAGGAACTCCTTTGCCACCAGATTCATCCCGTCCCGCAGCGGCGTCACCAGACACACCTCGGCGAGCGCGTAAAACGCCGCCAGATCCGCGATGGGAAATCCGCGGTGCAGAAACTGGATCGGCGCATGGCCGACTTTTCCGAACTCGCCGTTGATGGCTCCCACCTCACGCTGCACTTCTTCCGTGAGTGCGTCGTATTCCAGCGCTCCCTGCCGCGAAGGCACCGCGATCAGCACAAACAACACGTCGTCGCGCTTGTCCGGATTCAGCTCCAGGAAACGCCGCATCGCCGCCAGCTTCTGCGGCAGGCCTTTGGTGTAATCCAGTCGCTCGACATTGAGGATCATGCGTTTTCCCGCCAAATCCTGCCGGTGGCTTTCCAAGAGCTCCGCGAAGTCCGCGTCCTGCATTTCACGGTCGAAGCCCGCATGATTGTGCCCGATCGGATAAACTCCCATGCGCACTTCCCGGCCATCATGCCAGATCCCTTCCATCTCAGATTCCCAGCCCAGCACCCGCAACAATGACGAGCGGAAATGGCGGAGATAACTGTAGGTGTGGAAACCGATTACATCCGCACCTAACATGCCTTTCAAAATTTCCGCCCGTTCCGGCAGGACCCGGAAAATCTCACTTGAGCAAAACGGCGTGTGCAGGAAAAACCCCACCCGCAGCCCCTTCTTACGCTGGCGCAGCATCGCTGGCAGCAGAAAAAGCTGATAGTCGTGAATCCACACCTGGTCATTTTCATCCGCCACCGCCATGATCACGTCGGCGAATTTCTGGTTCACCCGCTGATAGGCTTCCCACCAGTCGGCGGAAAACCGAGCCCGCTCCGCCATGTAGTGCAGCAGCGGCCATAGCGTGGAATTTGCGTAACCTTCGTAGAAGCCGGCCAGATCGTCCCGGCTCAGAAAAACCGGGGCCACACCGGAGTTACGCAACTCCGCCCGCACTTTCTCCACGTCCTCAAAATCCTCCTCCACCCCGCCCGGCCAACCCACCCAGATTTGCTCTCCCGGCAAGTCCGCGCCCTCCAGCGCGGACGCCAGCCCCCCCGTCGTCCGTCTTGCCAAACCATCTGCCCCGAGGGTCACCGGCAGGCGATTTGATACCATGATCAGTTTACCCATGCCCCTCCACTGCAACATGGGAATTCCACCCTGTCGAAAGACTTCTTTTTCTAACATCCCAAATGGAAGCCACCGCCTGCAAATAACGACAAAAATCAGCCAGAGGCTGAAAATCACCCGAAATCACCACTTCGATGCCCATCGAAGTTCAGAAAAAATGTTTTTCCTTTTGCCCACGGCGGCAGCGGGTGTTTTCTGGGTGCGTTCATGAAAATCGGACTCGCCCAAATCAACCCGGTCGTCGGTGACTTCCCCGGCAATGTGAAACGCATCCTCGCCGCTTACCGCGAATGCCTCGACGCCGGCGCAAACTTGGTCATCACCCCCGAACTCTCACTCGTGGGCTACCCGCCGCGCGATTTGGTTTTCAAATCGCAGTTTGTCCCGAAATGCCTACAGGCACTCGACCACCTCTCCGGCGAAATCCGCGAAGTGCCGTTGCTCGTCGGCTATGTCGATCACCATCATCCCACCCGCCCCGGAAAACCCTTCCGCAACGCGGCCGCATGGCTCGAAAACGGCGCAATCCGCCACCGCGTCTGGAAGACCCTGCTGCCCACCTACGATGTGTTCGACGAGCGCCGCTACTTCGAGCCGGGCGAATCCAGCGAGCCGATCCTTTGGAACGGCTTCCGCATCGGAGTGACCATCTGCGAGGACATTTGGACGGAAAATTATCTCCAGCGCCCGTTTTACGACCGCGATCCCGTCGATCAACTCACCGCCAAAGGCATCGACCTGCTGCTCAATCTCAGCGCCTCTCCGTTCCATTTAGGCAAGCCCCGCCTGCGCCGCGCGATGATCGGCGGCATCGCCCACAAGGCGAAAGTTCCCGTCGTCTATTGCAACACCGTCGGCGCAAACGACCAATTGGTTTTCGACGGCCATTCGCTCGTCACCGACGCCAACGGCCGCATCGCCGCCCAGCTCCCCGGATTCGAAACCGCCTGCCTCGTGCTCGATCCTTTCCTGCCAGTGGAAAACGATGCCTCCATCGCCGACAACGAAGCGGAACAACTTTACCGCGCCCTGGTCCTCGGCGTGCGCGACTACGTCACCAAATGTGGGTTTTCAAGCGTCTGCCTCGGCCTCAGCGGCGGCATCGATTCCGCGCTCACCGCCGCCATCGCCGCTGATGCGCTCGGCCCCGCCAACGTCGTTGGGCTCACCATGCCCAGCCCCTACTCGTCGCGCGGCAGCGTCGATGATTCCTTCACGCTCGCCAAGAACCTCGGCATCCAATGCACGGAAGTTCCCATCGCCGCCCCTTTCCAAGCCATCAAACAGACGATGCAGCCGCTCTTCGCCGGGAAACCCGAGGACGTCACCGAAGAAAACATGCAAGCCCGCATCCGCGGCCTGCTGCTCATGGCGCTCTCTAACAAAAACAACCACCTACTGCTCACCACCGGCAACAAGAGCGAACTCGCCGTCGGCTATTGCACCATCTATGGCGACATGTGCGGCGGCCTTGCCGTGATTTCCGACCTCCCGAAAATCCGCGTTTACGAAGTCTGCCGCTGGCTCAATCGCGAGCGGGAAATCATCCCTTGGAACACCATTGAAAAACCACCCAGCGCCGAACTCCGCCCGGACCAAAAAGACCAAGACACTCTGCCGCCTTACGAGATCCTTGATAAAATCCTCGAACTCTACGTCGAGCACCAGCTTTCCTCTGACGAAATCATCTCGCGCGGCTTCGAGGAAAGCACCGTGCGTTGGATCCAGCGGCGGGTCGATCTCAACGAATGGAAACGCCATCAAGCCGCCCCCGGCCTGCGCGTGACCTCCAAGGCCTTCGGCATCGGTCGCCGCATGCCCATCGTCCAGCAATTCATCGGCTGAGGCCACATTCCGCTCATTTCACCTTCGATTCACCTTCGATTCACCTTCGATTCACCTTCGATTCACCTTCGATTCACCTTCGATTCACCATGACGCCCGTTGATGCACGCAGAATTCTCGGACTGGGTCCGGATGAAGATCCGCGCATTCATCTCGACGAATTCAAACAAGCCCGCGAGCGCATCGGGGAACTCGTTCGCACGGCACCTAACGACACCATCGCGGATCGTTATCAAAAGGGCCTCATCGAGTTTGACCAAGCACTCGCGGCGATCCAGGAATCTCTAGAAGCCGCCGGCCTCGCCTCACCTCCCCTGCCCGCCTCCACCAGTCCGGAGCTCCCTGTCGCCGCTCCTGAGATCGAGCATCCTCCAGTGCCGGACCCCAGCACGCGCCCCAGTCGCACGCTTTCTCTCACGGCGTGGCTGCTGATTCTCCTAACCGGAATCGGCGGCGGTGGCTGGATCTATCTGAAAGATGTGGAACGCAAAAAGGAGCAACTCCAGACCCGCATCACCTTCCTCGTGCGCCAAGGATCCACCCTAATTGAAAACCGCCGCTGGCCGGACGCATCCAAGGCCTTCGATGAAATTGAAGGGCTCGCGCCGGGCTCGCCGTCCGCGCAGATGGGGCGCCGCAGCATCGAAGCCGGCATGGCCGAAGAGCAAACCCAGTTCGTCGGCTACTGGACCGGCCAAGCCATTGCCGAACTCGAAGCGGGACGCCTCGACGAAGCCGCCGCCGCCACTCGCCAGGTGCTCGATAAATCCCCCCATCACCAGGAGACCATCGCCATACTCCACCGCATCGCCGACGCCCGCCTCAGACAGGCGCGCGCCAAAATCATCACCGCCGCCCGCGCCCAACTCGATGAACGCGATTGGCACGCCGCCATCGAGACCGTCCGCAGCATGCTCACCACCACTCCCGATGATCCCGACGCCAAATCCATCATCGCCGACGCCACCGCCGCCATTGAAAAAACCGCCGCCGACCAAGCCAAAGCCGCTGCGCTCCTGCTACAAGCCAGCGCCCGCGACCAAGGCGAATTCGACCAACAGGCGCTCGACTGGCTCCGCGAAGCCAATTCGCTCGACCCCGGAAACCCGGAAATCACGGCGTTGCTCGAAAAACTCTCCACCTACACCCGCACCCTGCGTGTCCCCGGCGATTTCGCCACCCCTGCCGAAGCTCTAGCAGCCGCCCGCGACCGTGACCGCATCATCCTAACCGAACAAGTCTGGAAAGGCCCGCTGATCATCAATGCCGCCGTCGATCTCCAAGGCTCGGACCCCACCAAAACCACCATCGAGTGCGCGCCAGAGGACGGCAGTGCCATTACCATCGGCCCCGATGCGAAAGGAGCTCGCATCAGCGGCATCGGCTTCCGCCACGAATCCTTCGCTGTCGGCACCGAGCGCTACTCCGTCGCTCTCGTCCGTGGTGGCCGCGCGGTGTTTGTCGATTGCCGTTTTGCGTCGGCGAGTGGCCACGGCCTCGCGGTCGTTGAAAAAGGCCAGGCCATCGTGGATCGCTGCCGGTTTTCAGACAACGGCTGGAACGGAATCGCCGCGATGGGAGAAGGCAGCACCCTCGAAGTGAAAGACTCCGAATGCCGGGACAACTTCGAACACGGCATCGAGTCTTGGAACGGAGCCGCCGTCATCCTCACCAACAACCGCTGCGAAGGAAACAGCCGCAACGGCATCCATGCCGACAACGGCTTGGCGTCCGCCACCATCACCGGCAACCAACTCATCGCCAACCGCGAGTTTGGCCTCGTGCTCGGCAGCGCCGGCTCAGGAAAAATCTCCGGCAACAGTGCCCGCGCCAATCTGTTGGGCGGCTTCGTCATCCGCGCCGCCGCCGCCAATTCATCCGTCACCCGCAACCAAGCCACCCTCAATCAAGGCCCTGGCCTGATCCTCGAAAAAGGCCTGCCTTCCGCCGCCTACGCCGACAACGAGCTGACCAAGAACTCCAACTCACAGATGCTGACGGAAGCCAATCTCTCCCAACCCGACGAGATTCCTGCCCAGCCATCCGAGCGGGATTGAAGCAGAAAGCGAAGGAAGAGGCTTCGCGCATCGGCCAGACAAAGCGCCGCAACTGGGTGAGTCCGCGTTTGTGCTCATGGAGTTTCTGCATCATGTCGCGCGTCGGATGCTGGAGAAGCTGGTCCTCGAGTTCATCGATATCCGCGCCGATCTTCTCCAGCACCGGGTA
Source organism: Akkermansiaceae bacterium (assembly GCA_040881795.1). Lineage (GTDB taxonomy): Bacteria > Verrucomicrobiota > Verrucomicrobiia > Verrucomicrobiales > Akkermansiaceae > Luteolibacter. Next base: position 38,667 of record JBBECN010000094.1, on the reverse strand, counting down.
ATAATGGTCGATGATCGAATCGATCAACACATAGACCAGATAGTCCGCCTTGGACTTTCGAATCATCCCCCACCCGGATCGGAGCCGTTCGCGCACTTGTCCAAAGACGTCGTAATCCGGTTCCTCCTGAATGGTGATGAGCACATTTTTCGCGAGAAAAAAGCTCACTTGCTCGCCAATAACTGTTCGATTTCCACAAACTCACGCTCGACGAAATGAGTGGCATCATACTCGACCGTCCGGAGCTTCGCCTTCGCCGCATTGCCATCCACTAGGTGAGGCTCGAGCGTGGCGGGCGAGGAGCCCGGGGCGGATCAACGCTTCTTGAACATGGATGAAAGAAATAGTAGGAGTCCGTGACTTGCCACTCAAATTTGCTGCGCACCCTTCTGTCACTTCGGCAAGCCGGCAGCGATGGGCTCCCATTGTTGCTTGAAGCTCGCACTGCTTTGCACGAGCAGTGCGGCGGCAGACAGCGAGCGTTCACGGTTGCCGGCCAGCCAATCAAAAGCGATGGCGCACTGGTGGCGGCGGAGGCGTTCCAATTCGCTTTTTGGCGTCTTTACCAAGATCCGGTGCAACGCGATCAGCGCGTCTGGAGAGAAGTCGCTCCATGGGTGCGGCAGGATGTTCCCCTCGGCGTCCTTGGTCACCACTCCACCGGTGGTATCCATTGAAATTTCCCGCATGATTTCGCCCGACTTCATGAGTAGCTCGGCAGCAACCGCGCCTTTCGCCAAATCCTCCTCGATATCAGATAGAAACACCGCCGAGGATTCCGCCAGTGCCAGCAGGGAATCGCGCTTCGCACCCGCGGAATCACCGCTGAGCGCTTTTAGGAAATCCGCGGCTTCGAGGAAACGACACTCGCCCGCGTAGGCGGTAAGCTGCGCCATCACCGCCGCAAGCTCAGGGAGCGACGGTTCGCTGGAATCGATTTGCGGAGTCTCCAACAATTTCGCGTGGCGCGTGAGATCGAGCTGCCACGCCCTGACGTTGAAGCGCGCGCGACCACGGGTTTTGAGAGTGAGCAAGGCGGCATCGAGCGATTCTACGGCGGCTTTGCACCCGGCCGGATCGGCCGGGAGTTTTTCGAAAACCGCGCTGGAGAGCAACTGGTGATCGGCGAGAAAATCGCATGCCAACTCCTGATAGACAATCAACCAGGCAGCATCCGCCGGAAGCTTGGCATCCACCACCGCAGAGAAGAACGCGGCAGCCTCTGCGAGCACGCCTTGCTCCCAATTTTTGAGTCCCGCGAGCATCCAGCCCATCACCACCGAGGCGTCGGGCTTATCCCCCTCAAGAGATTTTCCGGGAATTGCGGGCAGTTGTCGCACGCTGCCAAGCAGACGAATCAAACCCTTGCCGATCGGGGCGGATTCGTTCGGCATGGAAGCAACATGCTCCATGCTGGCACCTGCCAGACTGCGGGCGTCGGCCGGTTTGCCGTCCAAGTAGGCGGCCGCCACCGCCTCAACTCCGGCCCATGTGCGGCTGGGTTCCTGCACGGACGAATTCCCGCTGAGCAGGGTGAATTGTTGGGTCGCCTTTTCAAAATCGCGCGCCGCCACCGCCGCGCGGGCTTCACGGTAGTTTTGGGCGATCCCGGTGGAGGCGACTTCCTCGGGAATGATGGGTCCAGATTCGCGAACGACCGGTTTCACCACCACTTTGGCAGGCTCCTTGCGGGTGACCCACCAGGTCCCGGCACCAACCGCTCCTGCTAGAACCAGAACCACGGAGCCAAAGAGAAGCCACTCGCGGCGCTTCATTTCTGCACGACGCCGCGAAACGCTCTGGGACACTTCCGCCGCGCTAGGCGCGCCGCTTTTCAGGTGTTTGTGCGCCACTTCCAGCTGCGCGATCAACTCGTCATACGAAGTGAAGCGCCCTTTGGGATCGTAGGCCATCGCCCGCTCGATGATCTTGCAGGTTTCTGCGGAAACCCAAGGGCCGGCCTTGCTGAGCGGGACGACCTCGCGCTTCGCCTCCCGCAAAATCTGGGTGGCCATCGTTTCCTCGCCGCACGGGGGGCTCCCGGCGAGCGCATGATAGAAGGTGGCACCGAAGGCATAAATGTCGGAGCGAAAGTCCTCGGGATACCCCTCGATCGTCTCTGGCGGCACGTAATACGGAGTGGCCCACAATTCGGTGGCCTGCGCCTTGCCACCCTGGGTCACCAACGCCAACCCGAAATCGACGATCTTGGCCCGGCCCTCGGCATCCAACAAAATGTTGCCCGGTTTCACATCGCGGTGGATCAAACCTGCGGAATGGGCGGCCTTGAGTCCCTGCGCCACTTCGATTGCAAGCGGCAGGATTTCCAGCTCGGGGATCTTCTCCCGCTCGCGGATTTGGTGCTCGAAGTGCCCGCCCGGTACCAGTTCCATGGCGATGTAAAACCGCCCGAAGGCCCGTCCCGTTCTCAACACGCGGACGACGTGCGGGTGGCTGAAAGACGCCGTAATCCGCGCCTCTTCTTCGAAGGCGGTGATGCGCCGCTCGTCTGCGGAATACTCCTCACTGAGGATCTTCAACGCCACCTCGCGGCCCAGCGTGTTATCCAACGCGACGAAAACCATGCTCATTCCGCCGATGGCGTGGCGGCGAACCAGCGTGTAGGGACCGAATTCCCGCTTCACCCGTGTGTGCTTGCCGCAAGCCGGGCAGCCAACATTTGAAAACGGTGCCACCGCAGTCACATCCATCGGGCCGCCACACGAGTGACAATAGGCGATGGAGTCTGGCGACAACGGCATTGGCATAAACTACCGATCTATTTACGACCTGCAAACCTGAAACTTGCAGCCTAACCCATGTTACCAGCCGCTCGCGTCGCGCAACGTTTCGAATTTGGGATCGTAGATGTTGAACTCGATGCGATTGAAGGCGGAGATTGTGAACTCGGAAGCTCCAAAATTCTGGTTGGTTCCTTTGAGCGTGCCATCGCCAACACCTTCGAGGCGGAAGACAAACGACGAGCCGTCGGGAAACCAGCCACGCACGTCACCGTTTTCGCGTTTGCTAACTTCGAGATCCACAGGCTTGAGGGCGACGGATTTCAACATTTCCACCGGCAGCCGGACCTCCTTGAGCGGAGTCTTGATGGTGATCAGATCTTTCTCAACTGAAAGCACCTCACCGGCGATGCTATCGCCATTGCGCAGCAGCATGCGGCCTATCTCCAGCTTTTCGTCAGGCGCGGGAACCGACTCATCGAGCATTTCCTGAAGTCCGAACTGGCGGAAGGCACCGCGCGCGGCGGGGTCCGGAATTTGATCGATGACTCCATCCCATGGCCCGACGGCGATACGGGAAATCCGCAGCGGCGAGGTGTTCAGGGCGGCGAAATGAATGCCGCGTTCGCGTTTGGTTTCGGCGAAATTCGGATCGGTCCAGACTTCGATGATTTTGCCATCGACGAAGACACAGATTTTCCCGGTCTTGAGGCTGGCGCGAATTTCGATGCGGGCTTTTTCATTCTCCTGCAGGGCGAAGGCATTGCTGCTGCGCCCGAGCGACATCTGGTTGCCGCTGTTTTGCACGAAAATCGAACGCTGTTGGAAAGTCATCATGTAGCCATTGGAGGGATCGTCCTTGGTCACATCATCGGAGAACAAACTGACTTTCAGTGCGAATTGCCCGCGCCACGCCGCATCAAACGCGATGCTGCATTCGTCAGGCAGATCGAGATTCCGGCCGATGCCGCCGGCGGCGTTGGAACGGAATGATGAATCGCGATAGATCCATGCGGGAGGATCCTCATTTCGAGTCCACTCATCCATCCCGCTGGGTCCCTGATAGATGAAAATCGGACGTTCATCGATGGAGATCCCGCGAATCATCACGCGCCGGAATTTCATGCGCCCGGCGAACCAGGTATCGAGCTCGACGGAGTCATCGGAAACACCCGCAAGCTGGCCGCGGATGGTATCGCCATTGGTGAGCGAGAGCGTGGCCTCATGCTTCGCCGAATGATCCGGCGGGGCGGCGGGCAGCGTCAAATCGAGCACATTCCGAAGGAAGAACGGCGTGGATTTCTCCAAAATCGGTGAATTCCAAAGCAAGCGACTGGTGTCCAAGGATTCCAACGCGCCCGAAAGCTGATCGCCGTTGGAAAACCGCACGACCGAAGGGGCGCTCTGGGCCAGCGAGACGGGCGCAAGCAGGGCAAGGATGAGAAGTGAAAAAAGGGCTCTCATTTTTCGGGTTCGCCGGGGGTTGCGGTGGAGAGACGTTCCATGGCCGTGACGCCAGAGCGGCGGATGCTGAGCTGCCCGAGCAAGGGATGGGTTGCGGTGACGGTGGTCTCGGTGAAGTAACAGGAGGAAACGCGCAGCAAGCCGTTTTCCTGAAGACGAAGGACGAAGGGGTTGCCGTCTTTCGCCACTTCCGGGGCATCCACAGCGGCAAAAAAGACGGTCGAAACATCGGTTTCAATAATCTCTAACGGCTCCTCTTGAAAATCACTCTTGAAGGCAAAAACCAATCCATCCGCGCTCTTGCGAATCGATGTTAGACGACCTCCCCAGCGGTCGTCATCGCGGCTGATCAAGCTGTCCGCCTTGGGGTCCCCGCGGTCCTCGGAGCGATGGCGGATTTTCGAGTCATCGAGTTCAAGGATCTCGATGCCCCGGATTTCAATCTCGTTGCCGTTGGAACCGTTGCTGACGAGCGAGATGCCCTTGCCGATGGGCGCGGCCGGCAAGGGATCAATGCCGGCCCCCTCGGGCTCGCCATTGAGGAACAGGTGGAGACGCGACGCCTTGCGATCCACACGGACTTCGACTTCGAGTTGTTGGTCCGGGCAGAGATCGGGGGTGCGATTGGAGAGAATGACCGTGGTGTAGCGATTGCCCTTGGCCGCCTCGCGCTTGAGTTCGAGACCCGCGCCGCCGAACTGCAGGTAGTAGCGGTCCGACGCATCGCCACGCGGGTTGAGCGGATCGGCGAAGTAGATTTGGAAATTCGGATTCCCCTGCCACTTGAGATTGAAGCGGAGAACAAAACGGGTGGGTGTTTCAAAGGTGCGCGTGGCGTATGCCGGGCCGTTCGCGACCAATGCTTTATTCCCAAAATCCCAGTTTCTAACGCCATCGCCGCCGCTGAGCCACTCTTCCATATTGCGTGGCCCGGCATAGATCAACTTGCGTTTGTGAATGCCGAACTGGACGGACTTGACCACCGCGCGGGGCAGTTCCAAAGGCCCCACATCCGGCATATCGATCGTTAGAAACTTTTCATCGAGCGCTTCCAACGATGCGGGAATCATGTCACCATTGACCAATTCCACCATTGCACCCGGGCTTTGCAAGCTCTCGGCAGGCGGGCTGAACTCGACTTTTTCAACCGATTCCGCATTGAGGAAAACCGGCTCCGGCGAGAGCACGGAGGAAAGCTCGACCACGCCCTCTTCGTTGATCGAAAGAACTCTGCCGCTGAGGCTGTTATTCCCTTTCAATGCGATGCCATCGGCGAGTGCCGATGAGGCAACGACGTGGGCAAAGACCAGCCACAGGCAGTGTCTCAGGTTAAAACTCCGAATTCCAATCATCGATAATATTGTTAGAAGGCTGAAAGTCGAGCATGGTCGCGGGGTCGAGATGGATGTCCATTTCACCGGCGACAGGATGGAGGATCCGGATGGAAGACGCGTCGCCGGAGAGTGGGCGTCCGGTGATCCTCCCGAGTGGGCCGAGGCGCACGACAACTTCATCGGCGCTCTCCGCGACTTCCTTGGCGAGGCGGTTGCGGGCGAAGCGGATCTCGGCGACGTCTTCGAGCGGGAACTGGAAGTCGCCGTGTTTGGCATTGAGCCGGACTTTGCCCCCGGTGAGTGATTTCACATTTCCGGAGAAACGGTCGGTGCCATTGGCGAGCAGCACGATGTCCTGGTCATCGACCTGGAGGCTACGGGCGGAGTCCGGCATGCCGTTCCACTCGGCGACCATGATATCGGAGAGCCTGACGGCCGAATTCTCGGCTTGCACCACAAAGCCGAAGCCGGTGCCTTTTTCAGGCCCGTCGGCTGGATCGTGGAGGGCACCATCGGTCTCGCTCCACTGGGCGGCGAATTCATCGTTGATGAACATCGAGATTTGGCCGGTCTTGCGGTTGCTGCGGATTTCGACCGTGGCGTTGCCGGTGTCACCGAGGCGGACGTTGCTGGAGTTCACCTGCACCCGCTCGATGCTGGCCTCACCATCAGCATCGACGGAGGTCCGGTAGAGCATCAGGTGGCTGGAAAAAACATGCAGCACGTAGCTGTTTCCGAAGAGAATGGGCAGCGCCGTCGAATCGCCGGGGACGAAGTGAACCGGACGCTTGATCCCACGATCATCCTCCTCGGCCGCATCCAGGTCCGGAGTTGGCTTCGGACGGGCGAAGTCGGCGTGAAATCCGATGGCGAGGGACAGCCGGTTTTTCCATGCGAGATCGAAGCGGAGGATGGCGCGGTCCGGCATGACGTCCTTGCGCACCAGCGCAGTGCCGGAAAGCTGGTTCTGCCAATACCAAGCGGATCCTGAGAATGCCCAGCGCTCCGCCTTGGTCTTACTGTCCTTTTCGCCCTCTTTTTCAGAGTCCGGTTCGGCAGGAGGAAGACCATCCGGGAACGAGGCATGCGTCATCCGCCATTCGTCCTCCACAAACGGGCCGTGATAGTGGACACGGCCACCGAGCGGATTGGGCGCCAGCACCGCGACTTGATTTCGTGGAATGCGCAACGAACCGGCGTAAGTGGTGTCCAAGGTGATCGACTCATCATCGAGCGAGGTGATCAATCCGGGGATGCGATCACCACTGACGAGCGCGACGTTGGAAAGCGATTGCAGCGATTTCCGAGCCCGTCCCTGATTAAAGATGATGTGGCGGACTTGGGCGGTTTTAAAATCGACGGCTACCGCGAGGTCCTCGCGTTTCCAAGTCACCTGTGGGCCGACCTTGATCCCTTCGAAAGTGCCGTGCAGTTGATCGCCATTGGTGAAACGCAAAAGATCGGATGGCTCGGCGGCCATCAGCCCGATGATTCCTGAACACCAAATGATGGGGAGTTTGGGAATCATTTTTCGTAGATCGGAAGGAAGCGGTAGTTCAGCGCCAGTGATAGAAGCGCGGCAGATGTGTTGAACGAAGTGCCCTGATTTCCGGGAAACGATCCATCGGCTGCCTGGATGGTCGAGAGGTAGCGGATGTTGCGCGCGTTCCATTCTTTCCAAGTCGATTCATCGGCGTGAAAAAGCGCTTGGGACATATAGTATTCGTAATAAAACGGATAGTAACGATCCCGGTAATCGAGGTTCTTCTTCAAGAACGCGAGGCTGGTCTGATAGCCTTTGGAATCCCGCTCTTTAGCGAGTGAGAGGCATAGCGAACCAATCGCCGTTAGAGTGGGCTTGCCACCGGACGAAGAGGTGTATCCGTAGGAACCATCACTGCCACGGCAGCTTGCAAGGTAGGCCAGCCCCTTTTTGATCGCCTCGTCGGGAACGGCGAGGCCGGCATTGCGGGCGGCGAACAAGGTGACCATCTGGCAGCCGGTGACGGTGGTGTCCGCATCGCGGCTGTCCGGCGTGTAGCGCCACGCGCCGAAGCGGCTTTTCTTCTGCGCGCTGAGGATCAACTCGACCGCTTGTTTCAGGGCGGGGGCGATTTTCGGGTGATCCAACACCCCGTAAGATTCCGCAAGCGCCTTGGTGGCGAATGCGTGATTGTACATGCTGGAGCCGATGTAGCCGTTTTTCTCGTTCTGCTGGGAGAGGATGAAATCGATGCCAAGGCGGATGTTCTTGGCGTAAGGGCCATTGTTAGGGTCTTCGCCATGCGCGAGAAACGCCGCCACACAAAGCCCGACGACGCCCGGCTCGGCGCCGACGCTATCATTCCAAGAGCCTTTGTCGTTCTGCGTCCGCGCGAGGAATTGAAGGCCGCGCTCATAAATCAGCTCCGCCTGCGCGGGGACCGCATCATCCTGGCGACCGGGAACGTCTTGGGAAAAGGCGGCGGCGGCAAATGCCAGACTGGCGGCGGCTATCCGAAAAATTGTCTTCATCAGGTTGGGTTCATTTCACTTGTTTCTCGGCACCTCGATTGTAGGCGTCGAGCGCTTTTCGGAATTCCTCGGGCAGTGGAGCACCCGCGTTTCCAGCAGCTTTGGGCACGCGCCTCGCTTCGTTTTTTCCTCCGGTCTGCCCGTCGTTCGCCCCGTTTGTGGTGTCGGACAATCCGGTCTGGCCTTGGCCACCCTCACCGCCCTCGCCTTCGCCCTCACCTTTTCCTTTGCCTTTCCCCTCCTGCTCGCCGTCGGGCTTTTTGCCCATCATGCGCTCCATCATGTCCATCATCGCACCGCCGGATTGACCGCTGCCCTGCTGCTTTTGTTTCTCTTTGGCGGCGGCGTGGATTTTTTCAATGATCTCGGTTTGGGCGGCGATGGTGTCGCCGCCGGTATCATATTCCGCCAACCGGTCGGTGGCTTCATCCATGATTTTTTCCACATCGTTGAGGAGTTCGATCACCTGCGGGACGGTCTGCTCAATGGTGAGTTGTTGGACGTCGGCGGAAAGTTCGTCCTGCTTGTCGGCAACGAGCGAGGAACCATCGCGGTGTTTGGCCACCTTGTCGTCCGCTGCGGGCTCATCCGCACGCAGCAACGCGGGGAAAAGCAGCAGCCAACCAATGGTTTTGAGGTGGGTTTTCATGGCTTGTTTAAAATCGTCGGGTTCGGTTCGAGACCGCGCTGCAACTGCTCAAGCGAACGGGTTTGTGCGCGGAGGTCTTGTTCTTGTTGGATGAGCTTCATCACCCGGAGCATGAATTCGAAATCTTCGTCCTCGGGGCTTTGGCCGCCGCCACCACCTTCGCCACCACCGCCGTCCTTGTCTTTCTCACCTTCGAGTTTTTTCGCCCATGCGGTGAGTTTGTCGGCCCACTTCTTAGCGCCTTCGGTGGCGGTGTAGGATTTGTTAGCAGCAAGCAGGGCACGGATTTCCTCCAGCTCGATATCGATGCTGGAGGATTTCATTTCATCGAGGATTTCCTTGAACGATGCCGTCTTGGTCCGGGCAAAGTAGTGGCCGAGGTCCTCCTGAATCCAGCGCACATCGGAGGCCGTGTTCATCTGTTGGCCGGTGGCCTCGTTCAAGCGCCGTTGGTCAGAGGGATCGAGCTTGGCACTCTTGGCACCGAGGATCCGGTCGAACGCTTCAATGAGCGAACTGGCAATGCCGTTTTGCTCGCCGGCCGCTTTTTTTAGGCGATTGACGAAGGTGCCGGCTTCAAACTGGCGATTCGCCTCGTTTGCCTTGTCGATGGCGTTCTGCATTTTTTCGACCACCTTTTTTTGCTGCTCGACGGCCTCGGCCATGTCTTTTTTCGACTGCTCGGGCGTGTTGGACGGCGCTTGCGAGTCGCCGAGTTTTTCCTGAACTTTCGGCACGTCCTGCTGGCTGAGTTCCTGCATCGATTTCAGCGACTCGGCCATTTTCTTGAGCGTGTCCTTCTCGATATCGCCGTTGCGGGTGGCGTCCTTCATCAGGTTTTCCATGCGCTGGGTCAGATCATCCATGCGGCGCTTGGTTTCGGCCTCCGCCTGCTCTTGGGCTTCAAGGCGGCTCTTGGTTTCATCCTTCTGGAGCTCCTCACCGGAAAGGCGCTCGATGCGCTCGTTTTCATCCAGCAACTCCAGTTCGCGACGGGCGAGATCCTCAAACTCGGTGATATTGCGGTCAAACCGGCTTTTCAACATCTGGGCGTGCTCGTCGCGGGTAAGCACGTAGAGAATCACCGGCTCTGAATACACCCGGCCGCGCTCCGGAAAGTAGTCTTCGGTATAACCGCGCAGGGTGATCTTCTGCGGAGTGATCCCGAAAGCCGCCGGGGAAAATGACGCGGTCTGGAGAACCCGCCGCGCTTCGGACGAACCATCCGCAAGTTTCAAATCGCCCTTGGCCGGCCGCTCGTCAGTGGGGCGCGTGAACTCGCCGCTCCACTCGATGCCGGTTTGCCGAATGCCGAAATCATCTTCCGCCAACACCTCAAAATCGACCGTTTCTTCCGGCAGCATCACTTTTTGGCGATCGATCCCTTGCAAATAAACCGTCGGTGCGGCGTCGCGCTGCGCATCGATGCGAACCCGGAATCCGGGCTCTCCAGTCAACCCAAGCTTGTCGGTCCACTCGAAGGGCATTTCGAAGGAAACCGCCCCGACATCGATCAAGGGAGTTTGGGCGATGACTCCTTTGATGTCGAGGGTGCCCGTGATCGGCTGATAGGTATCGGTGTCCTTGCCCTCCTCGATGACTTGCCTACGGCTGGGGCCGAATGATGCGGCGGCGAACGGGCGGCTGGTGGTGAGGTCGAGCCGCACCTTGCTGCCCTCCACTGCGCTGAGCACACCGGTGTTGAGGCTCACGGTTTTTTCCGGGATCCCGAGGTAGGCGGGCGAAGTGACCACCGCAGCGACAGATTCGATGCCCGGGCGTGGCACCGGCTCGACCCGCATTTCATGGCGCAAGTCACCGACACTAAAAACCACCGTGCCCGGATCCTGCTGGCCGGGAAACGTGAAACGATAGGTGTCCTTTTCCAGCGGTGCGTTCACTCCCGCTTGCAATCCATAGCGGCCATCGGCAACGGGCGGCCGTTGCTCGGATTCTTTCGCCAGCCGAAGTTTGATTTCAAACGCCTCACCAAATGCCACCGCCCGGTAGCTCGGCGGATTTTGAAGCTTAGTGAACGTGTAACGCTCGGTTTTCGAAAGTGGCATCAGCCAGCGTTGCAAGGCATTGAAACCCGCACGCGGAGTGAACGCAAAAGTCGCTGCGGAGGCAGCCGTCAATGCCAGCGCGGCAAGCGCCCAACGCCGGTGGCGTTGCGGAGGAAGCGCATCGTCGAGTTTGCGGCGGCCAGCCTCAGCCGCCACGGCTTCCATCGCCGCCTCCCGCAGGCGCGGCGAAAGCGTGTCCGCATTTCCCTCCTGATCCTGCAGCTCGATAACCCCGAGCAGGCGATCTCCGAGGCCCGGATAGCGCTTTGCGATCAGCCGCGCCAGCTGGGTTTCCCGCCGCTGCCGCCAGACCCAGCGGTGCAACCAGTAGGGTGCGAAAACCGCGAACAACGAGACTCCCCCAAGCAAAATCCCGAGACGCACCACGCCCGGCGTCTGAAAAATCCGGTCCAACCCGTAAACCAGCAAAAATGAGAACAACAACCCGATCACTCCAGCCGCAATGGCCTCCATGATTTTCACCCGCCACAAGTGACGCCGAAAGTCATCCAACTGAAGCCGGAGACCCTCGGGGATCGAGGCTTTGGATGATGGGTGGGATGGGGGCAACATGGGAAAAAATGCCGTTGTTCAAGTATCGCAGCGGATGAGAGAAACTTCCAGAACTTCAGCGCCGCTTCCAGCGGATTCTCGCCGACAATAGCGGTTCCCACAAGGGGCTTTGTCCCGCTTTGTAAATTCGCCGGCCCGCGGTTTTCACGACCTCGCTCCCAGCCGCTCATAAATCCGCGCCAGCAACTTTTCCGCATGGGGCATCGCCGCACCCGCCGCCCTCGCGCGCTTGAGCGGCTCCTCCCAGATCGGCCCCACCTCGACTTCCCGGCCCGCCAGAAAATCAATCATGCTGGACGTGCGGTAGGGTCCCATCGGCCGGGTGCGCTCGATGTTCGCTTCGATCAACCCATCCTCCAAATTCAGCCCCTGCGCTCGCGCGGCGAGCACCACCTCGGTCATCAACGTGCGAATCTCGTTTTCCATCTCATTTGGCCCCAGCAGCACGTCCGTGGTCACGCCACCTTCCGCCACCGAAAGCCCATTGAACGGAATGTTCCAAATCAGCTTCTCCCACTGCGCCTTGCGTAAATCCTCCACCGCGAACGCCTGGATCTTCGCGGCTTGAAAGCGTCTTGCGATCTCCACCGCACGCCCAGGCTCGTCCGTTTGCCACTCGCCGATCGACACCCGCCCGCCGCCCGAATGACTGACGAGTCCTGGAGAAAGCCGGTTGATGCAGACAAAACAAAGCCCGCCCAGCACCCGCTCCGGACCGGTGATTTCCGCGATGCTCTCGCAGTTTCCCAAACCATTCTGCAGCGTGAGCACCTGGGTATTCGCGTGGAGAAGCGGCGGTAAAATCTCGGCCAGGTGGTCATTCGACGTCGCCTTCCAAGCCACGATCACCAAATCGACCGGCCCGATTTCCGCCGCCGTCCGGAATGCCCGCACCTCCGGCAATTCGAAATCCCCGTGGCAACTCTCCACCTTCAATCCACCCTTGGAAATCACCTCGAAATCCCCCCGCATCAAAAACCGCACATCCTCCCCCGCCGCAGCGAGCCGACCGCCATAATACAGCCCGATCGCTCCCGAACCGACGACGGCCACGCTTTGAAATGTCCAACTCACTTCGGCAAATCAATCATCTTTGAACCCCTCAGCCCGCCGTCCGTCGATGCAGCGGGTCAGCCAACGCACCAGTTTTTCAGCCTCCTCGGACTCATTGCGCATCGATGTCAGCGCCGCCCAATCCAGGTGCGGGCGGGACTTCGGCGCGGAAATCCGGTTAAACTCAAGCCGCGCCATGATGGCTTCCGTTTCGCGCGGATGCGCATTCAAAATATTTGCGGGCCGCGGCAAATCCTCCAGCGCCTCGGCGGTCAGGCCGAACGAAGTCACCCCCACCCCGAAAGTCGCACTCAGACGGCGGAGGCCATCGGCCAACGCTTCATCTTCGATCGGCGCGGCATACACCAACTCCCCGCCCTGCGCCCACATCGAGACGGCCAGGGTTTGGAAAAAATCCTCGCGATAAGTTTGCAGCGACGGCTGGATCCGCAAGCGCGCCGCATGCAGCCGGAACGGAGCAATCCCTAACCGTTGCTTGAAAGCGAGCATGGTTTCATCCAGCGACATCTCCTCGTCCGGCGAGCCACCGGTCTCCCAATCGACCAATACCAGCTCAGGGTATTTCCACAAATTGCTGATCGGCGATTCCTTGCCAAACGCCTGCCGGAAGGCGAAGGGAAAGCGGCCGTTGATTTCAAAATAACGGGTCACCACCGCGCGGAATTTGCGGATCCGCAGCATCGTGCCGTCCACCATGTCAGAGTCCGCGTTGGTCAGATCGTCGAGCCGTCCCTGCGTCAGCGCCAACAACTCCTGCGCTCCTGATAGAGCGGGCAGCGGCGCGCTGCGGCGGTAGTATCCCTGGCCCTTTTCCACCTTCGCGATGGGCGAGGCGGGATCGCAGGACATGATCGAAAAATGGTAGCGTAGCGAGGCATCCGAATAATTGCCGCTCAATTGCAACCGGGTCAGACGGATCAACTCGGTCCCCTTGATCGAGTCGGCGGGATTTCCCGGAAGTAAGGAGGGAAGAATATCGGTTAGCTGCTTTCGAAGACTCATCGGGGATCAGGAATGCTTTGGGTTCAAGCCATCCAATTCACCCGCCCCCGGATCATCAAGCCCCAAAAAGACGGATTTTAAAAATTAACCGGCGATTGTGACGCTTTTTTGAAGGAAACCCGCGCAAAGCTTGTCGAACCCGGCAATCCAACCATCCTGCACCCATGAATTTCAAATCAGTCCTCATCGCCGCGGCTCTCACCACCACCACCACCACCACCCAGGCCCAGCAACCCGACGCCAACGCCATCCTCCAAGGTGCGCGCCTGTCCGCCACTCTCACCCAGTTGGATAAAAGCGAGCCACTCCAAGGCAACCTCACCAAAAGCGGGAAAAAAATCCCCATCGCCTTGTTCCTCGATGGCAAAAACATCCAGTTCCAATTCAACGAAAACACCGGCCCGTGGCGCATCTTCCACATGCGCCTCGCCGATGACCAATACGACCTGTTTGAAATGATCGACGGCAAGACCCGCGATTTCCCCGCCAACAAACTCGTCGAACCCATCGCCGGCACCGATCTCACCTACGAAGACCTCGCGCTGCGCTTTTTCTACTGGCCCAATCCGAAACTCGAAGGCGAGGAGGACGTCGGCGGCCAGCCTTGTTATAAACTGCGGATCGACAAACCCAAAGGCAGCGCCGGCCGCTACGAAGTTGTTTACGTCTGGGTCCACCGCAAATTCGGAGCCTTCATGAAAATCCGCGGCCACAACAAGAGCGGCGGCCTCATCAAGGAGTTCCAAGTCGAGGACATCATGAAAGTGGCCGATAACGTCTGGACCCTGCGGAAAATGCAAGTGGCCACCCACGACCCATCCAGTAACCGCCGCATCGCCATCACCGACCTCGTTTTCGACGCCCCGAAAAAACTCGCTCCACGCGGCCTGCGCTAACAGGAAGAACCCATCCACGTCCCACCATGTGGATCGATTCGCACAACCACCTCCAAGACCCTCGCCTCGGAAAGACGGCACCGCTCATCGCCGCGATGCGCGTGGCCGGCGTCGGTCGATGCATCGTCAACGCCACCCGCGAGGATGATTGGCCGGACGTTGAAAAACTCGCTGCCGCCGCCCCGGATTTCATCCTTCCCGCCTTCGGCATCCACCCTTGGCACGCCCACACCACCGGCAGCGGGTGGCAGGAAAAACTCCGCCTTCTGCTGGAACAAAACCCGCGAGCCTCGATCGGCGAGTCCGGGCTCGATCAATGGGTTTCCTCTCCACCGCTCGATCTTCAGCGCCCGATTTTTCACGCTCAACTTCGCCTCGCCCGCGAGCTTGACCGCCCACTCACCATTCACTGCCTCATGGCATGGGGCGCGCTGTTCGATGCCTTTGCGGAATCTCCCCCACCCTCGCGGTTTCTGATGCATTCGTTCAGCGGCTCGATCGAAACCGCCCGCCGCCTCATTCCGTTAGGCGCGTATTTTTCGTTCTCCGGGTATTTCCTAACCGACCGTAAATCCGTCGTGCGCGATGTCTTCCGCCAGCTCCCGCCAGACCGGATCATGCTCGAAACCGACGCACCTGACATGTTGCCGCCCGCCGATTTCATCACCCACCCACTCCCGGAAAAGCGCAACCACCCGGCCAATCTCCCCGCCATCGGCCGCGCGCTCGCTGCCGCGCTGCGCATCGAGCCACAACACCTCGCGGCTCTGACCACGGAAAACTCGGCGCGCTGTTTTGGATTCTGACAACCCTCCCGTCAGACCATCGATAGCGGGTTGCATCAGGTTAAGGCTAGGATGCTTGATTCTACTGGAGATTTCCGGGTTCGTTTGTCCCGCTCGACGTGCCTCACGGCCAGGAGTTTGCTTTTTCACGGAAAACTCGAGGAACCGCCGTTGTGGAGACCTCCACTGCGCTGCGCCTGCTCTTGCCTAAATAGAAGGCCGGGCGGCCCAACAAATTAATTGACGACATTCCATTAAATTTCAGATACATCTCGGTGGTCATGACTGCAGAAAAAGCCCTACCCAACTCATCCAAGTCGGCATTCACCAAACTTCTTTCCACTGGCCTGATCGGCTGGGCGCTCGGAGTATTGATTTTACTGGGCCTCGCATGGCCGATCGCCAAACCCGAGAGCTTCGCGATCGCCGTGATCTGGGCCATTTCCCATTGGTGGGCGGCATTTGCACTCGGCGCGGTTCTGTTGATCGCGCGCGGCTTGATTTCACGTCTTGCGATTGGCTCCGCAATGCTCGCTTATCTCTTGCCGGCCACAATTCTTCTGGCAGTTGCCGGGATCTGCCAGCTGGTCTATCCCGACCGGGGATTCCGTGAAGACCTGTTCAGCTACCTGCCGCTGGTGCTGATTTTCTATATCATCGGTCTGATTTGGTCATCGCTATCCAAAGACGAAACCGATCAAGCCGGATTCATCCGCGCCGTGCTGCCGGCTGCTTTGGGTGGGCTCATCATCCTCGGATTCGTCGCCGTGCCGGTGTTCAGCAGCAATGCCTTCATCTACCACGAGGCGTTCGACTTGAAGGTCACCGACAGAAAGCTCCAGAATGGAAGCATCGCCGCAAACGCCGTGCTGGAAATCCGCAAGCCCGGCAACTACAACTTCACCGCGCCCCGTTACATCTACTCGGCCTTTGAGGAAATGGGGGCCACCGATTCGACCATCGAATATGGCCAAATCACTTGGGGCACAGCAGGTGAACCGAAGCCCAACGCCACTGGCAGCTATCCGTTTCAGGTTCGCTGGCTCAAGAACGTGCCCACCACGGAAAAAGAACTGGCCGATCGTCTTGAATACGAAGACCCGATCACCATGGAAGTTCGCGACCCTTCGAAGGAAACCGAGCAACCGATTTATAACATTTACGCGCCTCTTCCCAGTGCTGTGGAATAAAGATCGGCGGATTTTTACGGTTGGAACGGTGGTGGATCGCCGTTTATAGCATGTGCGGCCCACGCCCCATTTTCGATGCTCGCATTTTCTTCATGTTGGAATAACAGCCGTCACTCGGACGGAGAAACCATGATCGAAGAGATCGTCGATTTGGGGTTTTCCAACATCGAGCTTTCGCATGGGATGACCATTGCAAAGCTGCCGGGAATCAAAAAAGCCTATGATCGCGGGCTTTTCACCTGCTCGGGAGTTCACAATTATTTTCCATCGCCGGTGGAAGTGATGATCGATGCGCCGGATGCCTATGAATTCACCTCGCACCGGCCATTCGAACGGCAGCGGGCGATGGATATGACCTTGCGGACGCTTAATCTGGCTGCGGAATTCGAAGCGCACTATCTGGTGCTGCACATGGGGTCGGTGCCGATGAGTCCCCGCAAATTCACCAAACCCCTGACGGCGATGGTGGCGGAAGGCGCCCAGCATGACGCCTCCTACGTCAAGGCGAAGCTGGCCTTCTTAAAAAAGCGCGAAAAACTCGGGCCGCTTTATTTCCATCGGGCGATGGAAGCCTTGTCGATCATCGCCGATCGCGCGGCCGAACTCGGCGTGAAGTTGGCGATCGAGTCGCGCTCAAGATTCGAGGACATGCCGACGGAGCGTGAGATGATCGCACTGCAAGATCACTTCGCCGACAATCCGTGGGTCGGCTACTGGCATGATTTCGGGCATGTGCAGCTCAAGCACAACCTCGGTTTTCTCGATCATGAGGCGTGGCTGGAACGCATCTCACCGCACCTCATCGGAGGCCACGTGCATGACGTGCAATGGCCGGCGCGCGACCACCGGGTACCGTTTTCCGGAACCCTCGACTATGCAGCGCTGCTGAAATTTTTTCCTGCGGATTGCCCGCTCGTCTGGGAGCTCAGCCCCACCCGCGATGCGGCCGAGATCCGCCAAGCACTCGCCCGCTGGAGGCAGGATTTCCCCGAGCGCACTTAAAGAGCTGATTCAGGGTGCTGCTGCGAACAGAAGACCTTGCATCCGCCGCCCAACTGGCGAACTTAGACGCATGAGTCAAGACGTAGTCACCCTCCTGCAACAACTGGTGCGCATTCCTTCCGTCAACCCGGACAACGCACCGGGGACCGATCAAAACGGCGAGGGAAAAATCGCCGTCTTTCTAGCAGGCTGGCTCGAATCCATCGGCGCTGAGGTGGTGCTGGAGGAAATTCAACCGGGCAGACCCAACCTCATCGCCCGCTTCGCCCCGCGCGACGGCCGGCCGCGAATTCTGTTAGGTCCCCACTTGGACACCGTCGGCGTGGGCGGCATGGTGGGCGATCCCTTCGGCGGAGAAATCCGCGACGGCAAATTGTGGGGACGCGGAGCATCCGACACCAAAGGACCGATGGCGGCGATGCTGTGGGCGCTGCACGACCACCGAGAGCGACTCGCGGACCTGCCGGTGGCCGTGGATTTCGTCGCCTTCATGGGCGAGGAATCCGGCCAGTGGGGGTCAAAGGATTTTGTCAAGAAATACGCGGCGGACTATCAGTTCGCGTTGGTGGCGGAGCCGACCTCGATGCAAGTCGTGCACGTGACCAAGGGCTCGCTGTGGGCCACGCTTCGTGCGACCGGCAAGGCGGCTCACAGTTCCCTGCCCGAACGCGGGGAAAACGCGATTCTCAAGCTCACCCGCTCGCTCGACCAACTCGACCACCACCTCGGCGGCGCGCTCGCCACCTTCACTCATCCGGTGCTCGGCCGCTCGACCATGAATGTCGGACTGATCCGTGGCGGTGCCCGACCGAACATCGTGCCCGATTTGGCGGAGGCCGAGATCGACATTCGCATCACCCCGGCGCTCGCCGCAGCGGGTGGAGCTTTGAAACTGCTCAAGGAGATGGTCGAATTTCATGATTTGCCCGTTGGCATTGTCAACCCTCACGAAAACCCGCCAATGGAAACATCGGCCGATCATCCGATGATTCAGGCCTTGCTGGCGACGGATCCGCTCACCGGCCTAGCGGGTGCGCCATGGTTTTCAGACGCCGCGCATCTTGCCAATGGCGGCATCCCGAGCATTTGCATCGGGCCGGGCTCGATCGACCAAGCGCACACGGTCAACGAGTTTATCGAGATCGAGGCCTTGGAAAAAGGTGCCGCGTTTTTCTCGGCATTTATCGGCTCGTTGGCGAAGTGATCTCACTGCGCCGGAGCGCCGTGACTGCGCATGGCTCGCCAAGTCACGGTGACGAGCCCGATCACCGCGACGGGTATCACACCGTAGGCCAGCGCCATTTGATAGTTTGCAAATGCCGCATGCCCCGTGGATGAGAGAATCAGATAGACGACGTAGAGAATGTAAAACGCGAAGAAAATGGCGCCGTTGAGACGGCTGATCTGGTAACCCGCAAAAAAGATCGGCAGACAAACCACGGCGATGGCGATCATCACCGGAACATCAAAAGCCAAGGCGCTGGCCGCGACGTTGATTCCGTGCGGTGCGATGATCGACGACAGGCCGAGCACACTCAATATATTGAAGATATTGCTGCCCACCACGTTACCTACGGCGATGTCGCGCTCGCCGCGATAGGCGGCCACCACCGAAGTGGCGACTTCCGGCAGCGACGTGCCGACAGAGACGATCGTCAGGCCGATGATCAACTCGGACACGCCAAAATAGGTTGCGATCTCCACCGCGCCATCGACCAGAAATTTGGAACCCAGCACCAATCCACCCACGCCAACGACCACCAAGCCGATATCGAGCAGGATATTGGATTTTTTTTCCTCCAGCCCGAATTCCTTTTCGTATTCCAATTTCACCGCCTCGTTGGTCTCCCTCCTGCTCTGCCGGATCAGGAAAATCGTGTAGCCAACGCCACCGGCGAAAAACAGAAATCCGTCCAACCGGCCGATGCTGCCATCATAGCCGAGCACGAGCACCATGATGGAAACCAGAATCATCACCGGAACATCCAGGCGCACGAGTTGTTGGGCGACGATGAGTGGAGTGACCATTGCTGCGAGGCCGAGGATGAAAAGCACGTTGAAAATATTGCTGCCCACCACATTGCCCAACGCGAGATCGGTCTTCCCCTCGAAGGCGGACATCACGCTCACCGCCAACTCCGGCGCACTGGTGCCAAAGGCGACCACCGTCAGACCGATGACCAGCGGGGAAATCCCGAAGATGGAGGCGAGCCGCGACGCCCCCTTCACCAACCAATCCGCGCTCACCACCAGTAGAATCAGGCCGAAAATTAGCAATACGATCGTGGTAGGCGTCATGTGTGCCCCGAAACTACCCGAGCCGATTCACGCGCCAATGGAAAAATCAGGTGATTTTTCCAATCGACGCCCGGCCACCGCAACAGGCACTTGCGCAAGGCGGAATGGGCCTTAGGGTCAATCATGGTTTTAGCCTGTGGAAACGGGCGTTGCGAGACGCCCTACTGGATGAGAAGGGTGCTGTTAGCGGCCGGATTCTACCACATTGCCTTTGCGATTTGGGTGATTTGCTGGCCGCACCTTTGGTTTGATTGGCTCGGCATCGCCCGTCCGAATCATGTTCTGCTTTGGCAAGGAGTTGGCATCGTCATCGGGCTTCTCGGCATCGCCTTGATCGTGGCGGCACGGAATCCGATCCACCATTGGATGGTGATTTTGGTCGGTTTTGTGAAATTCACCGTCGGCATTGCCGGCTTTGGCTTTGAACTACTCCAGCAAGCCATCCCGCTGCGTGCGTTTTGGTGGATGGCGGTGGATGATTTGATCTGGTGGTTGCCGTTTGCGGGCATACTGTGGGTCTGTCTGCGCGCTCACGCGGGGGTTCCCCCTACCCGCTCGGAACCATACGACATCTTGGAGGCCTCACGCGTTTACCAACTCTCCAATGGCAAATCACTGGCGGAGGCGTCCGAATCAAAGTTGCTGGTCCTGGTTTTTCTCCGCCACTTCGGCTGCACCTTCACTCGCCAGATCCTGCGCGGCTTGGAAGGGATTCAAAAAGAAGCACACCAACATGGCGCCGAGTTGGTGCTCGTCCACATGCTGCAAAACGGCAAGGAAATGGAGTTTCTCGGCGAACGCAGCGGCGTGCCCCGCATCGCCGATCCTCGCTGCGAGCTCTACCGTGCATTCGGCCTGGGCAAGGGCGGATTTCTCGAGCTCTTCGGCCCGCACGTCTTGTGGCGCACCGCCCTCTCCCTCTTCAAAGGCTGCGGCGTCGGCCACCTCGCAGGCGACGGGCTGCAAATGCCCGGTGCCTTTTTATTCCGCGATGGCCGCGTCGTCGCAGCGCAGCCCGCCCACTCGGCGTCCGACCTGCCGGATCTGCCCCAATTGTTCAAATCGTTGCCGATCCCGGCGAAGCCTGCCACGGTTCCCGCATGACTTTGCTCAAAGGAAAGACCCTTCTCGTCACCGGAGCATCCAGTGGCATCGGCCAGGCGCTGTGCGACCTGCTCGTCGATCGTGGCGCAAATGTGCTTGGCGTCACCCGCAGGCCGTCAGCGCTTTCTGAAAATGTCTCGCCGATCCTCGCGGACCTCACCCAGCGGGAACAAATTTCCGCGATTTTCCAAGGACTCGGGAAAATTGACGGACTCGTCAACTGCGCGGGTGTCGCCTACCTCTCGCGAATCATCGATGGCAACCCGGCCGATTGGGAGGAAATGTGGCGGGTGAACGTGATGGCACTCACCCTGTGCTGCCAGCTATCGCTCAAACATTTCCCGGCCAGCGGCGGACGCATCGTGAACGTGTCATCGATGAGCGGCCACCGCGTGCCACCCAGCGGCGGGTTTTACGCGCCGACGAAATTCGCGGTCCGGGCCCTCACCGATGCACTGCGCGCCGAGTTGAAATCCGTGAACTCGCCGATCCAAGTGGCGTGCGTCTCGCCAGGATTTGTGGACACGCCCTTGCTCGATCAATATTTTCGCGGCCGCGAAGAAGCTCTCACCCAAACGCGCGCCGCCATGAAAATGCTCGATGCCGAGGATGTCGCTTGGGCGATTCTAACCGTCCTCGAAGCGCCTGCCCACGTCGAAATCGGCGACATCCTGATGCGCAGCGCCGAACAACGGATGTGACATGAATCTTCCGCGCCTCATGGCCCTGTTAGCCGCCTGCCTGCTCGGCTCGTGCATCGACAGCCGCGAGGAAGTCTGGCTCGAAGCCGACGGCAGCGGACGCGCGGAAATTTCCTGCTCGCTGCCCGCCAGCGCAGCGAGATTTCAAGGCGGTGAGGCGGGCATCCGCAAGTTGATCGGTGACTTCCTAACAAACACGCCGACGATCAAATCTTCGAGCCATGAGGTGACCACAGAGGACGAGCGGGTGAAGATCCGGGTGCGGGTGGCATTCGACTCGGCGCTGGACCTCCAGGAAATTTCCACCAGCGAGTCGATGACGAAACTCCCCTCCTCCGCCGCGGATCTAGCGGGTCAAGTCGATGTCAAAGTCCATGGCCGCACTGTGGATTTCACACGCCGCATTTCAGCGGCGTCCGCCTTGCCGGGAGCTGTGTTCATGCCAGCATCGAATTTCGAAGGCCGGCGCCTGGTTTATATAATGCACTTGCCGGCGGCGGCCGATGTGTCCAACGCGACGCGCACCGAAAATGACGGCCGCACGCTCATCTGGGATTTTCCGCTTGGTCAGGCCCTTAAGGGTCCTGTGACCACCCGTTTCACCATGCCGATCCCAATTCCCACTTGGCTGATCATCGCGGTGGTGGCGATCAGCTTGCTGGCGGGCTGGCTAGTGCTGTTTGTCATTCGTGCCCGGGTCAGCCCCAAATCCTAGCTGCGACCTCGACACTCAGGCCGCGCCGTGCCACTTTCTTCCACGACCATGGCTGTGGAATTTAAAGACTATTATAAGACACTCGGAGTCTCTCGCGACGCCAGCACGGCGGATATCAAAAAGGCCTTCCGGAAACTGGCCCGCAAGTATCATCCCGACGTCGCCACCGACAAAAAATCCGCCGAGGCGAAGTTCAAGGAAATCAACGAAGCCAACGAGGTCCTCAGCGATCCCGAAAAGCGCAAAAAATACGACGAGCTGGGTGCCGATTGGCAAAATCCCCATCAAGGCAGGCCACGCGGGCCCGGTGGTCATGGTCAGGAATTCAACTTCGGCGGCACCGGATTCAGCGACTTTTTCGAGCAATACTTCAGCGGTGCCAGCCGCTACGGATTTCCGGGTGGTGGCGGTTCTACCCGTGCCCGCAGCGCTCGCGGCAATGACATCGAGGGCGATATCCTCGTCACCCTCGAGGAAATCATGCAGGGTGCCGTCCGCCCGATTTCACTCCAGACCACCGAGCCGCGGACGGGAAAATCGACGACCCGCTCGTTCCAAGTCCGCATCCCCCCCGGCGTCACCGATGGCAAACGCATCCGCGTCCCCGCCCAGGGCGAACCCGGATCCGGCGGGGCCGAGGCAGGCGACCTGTTTCTGCGCGTCCGCCACGCCACCCACCCGGATTTTCACACCGAAGGATCCGACCTTTACTACGACCTCGATCTCGCGCCATGGGAAGCGGTGCTCGGCACCCAGCTTAGCGTCCCGACCTTGGATGGTGACATCAAACTCCGCGTCCCCGCCGGCAGCGAGAACGGCCAACAACTTCGCGTCCGCGGACGTGGCCTGCCCAAGGGAAAATCCGGCGAACGCGGCGACTACCACGCCACTCTCAACGTGCGACTCCCGGAGAAAATCAACACCGCAGAGCGCGAGCTTTGGGAAAAACTTCGTGACACGTCATCCTTCAACCCCCGCAACCCCGCCGACTGATGGACTCCGACCTGCCAATCTTCGAGCCGGACGCCGATGCCAACTATCAGCTTGAGATCGTGGCGGAGCTCACCGGGATTTTATCGCAGACGATCCTGCTCTATCAGAAGGAAGGTCTGGTGAAATCGGATGCACTTGATGACGAAGCCGTCCGCAAGTTGCGACAGATCGAACATCTCCGCGCGACCTTTGAGATCGACCTATCAGGCCTCAAGCTGGTTCTCGATCTGATGGAGCAGGTGGAACGCCTGCAACAAGAACTCCGGGCGCGCCGCTGAGGCGGCCCCCATAAGGAGACACCACACTCCTGTGGTGCAAGCGAATGCGCGGACATTGAGGTGCGCGAAGCACTCCCCATCGTTGCTCATTATAAGACGAACTACCCACCCACAGCACCTTCTGAATTGGCCGAAACAGGCTTTTGCTTTGAGGCGGAAATTTCCCGCATCACATCCAATTGCACTTCCTGGATATCGAGCAGTTTCTGGAGGTTCTGCTTCAGCAGGTGATCGAGTTTTTCGTCGATGTGCCGGATTTCCAATTCGGCTTTCAAATTCACCTTGTAGTCGCTTTCGGCACGCCTGCGGTCGCGCGCTTCCTGCCGGTTCTGACTCATCATGATCACCGGCGCTTGAAGGGCGGCGAGACACGAAAGAATCAGGTTCAATAAAATGAACGGATACCGATCAAACGGCCGGGTGGCGAGCATCACCGAATTGACAATGATCCAGACGACCAGCATTCCACCGAACCCCATGATGAATTTCCAACTTCCGCCAAAGGACGCCATTCGATCGGACAATTTTTCGCCAAAGGTAAGTTCCGTTTCAGCTTCCAGATCGCCGCGTTCCGTGATGAGTTCCTGATCGTGAAGGCTGCGCACCACGTCTTCCTCCAAGGCCGACAGTTCGCCCAATTCCGATTCCAACAAATCACGGACGTATTCCGCGCGAAAACCATTGAGCACGCCTGCGGAAATTCCCGACTCTTCGGTGAGGCTCGGGTGGCGCTGGAGGATGAACTCGGCGAGCTTCGGACGCAGCAGACCGATGGAAGTGAGATCGGCCTCCTCGACTTCAACACCGGACAAGGCACAACGCCTCTGGATTTTTCCAGCCACAGTCATACGGAGAATCTATCCGGTCCGCGAAGCACGTGCAATTAGGTATTTTTTACAGTTGCGAACCGCACTCTGTGGCGACAGGAGTGTCGCCACTCTTTAACTGATGACGCCTGAACAGCTTTCCTTTGTGACTCTGGCCGTTCTTGTGGTGGCGTTTCTTTACTCCTGCGTCGGCCACGCGGGTGCGTCCGGCTACATCGCGGTGATGACATTGTTCAGTCTCGCGCCTGCGGAGATCAAACCGTCCGCACTGGTGTTGAACATTCTGGTGGCTAGCATCGGCAGCTGGCAGTTCTGGCGGGCGGGACATTTTTCCTGGTCGCTGTTCTGGCCCTTCGCGGTGCTGGCGATCCCGCTGGCATTCATCGGCGGCTATCTGAATTTGCCGACGCAGGTGTTTAAAATCGTGATCGGCGTGGTGCTGATATTTTCGGCGGCGAGGTTTTTCTGGAATCCTTCCGACGACTCGCCGGTCCAGCAGCCTTCGCGCCCGGTGGCGATTTCACTGGGGGCGGGCCTCGGGCTGCTCTCGGGGCTGACGGGCACCGGCGGCGGGATTTTTCTAACGCCTTTGCTGCTTTTCATGCGCTGGGCGAAGACGAAAAACGCGGCGGCGGTGTCCGTGTTGTTCATTCTGGTGAACTCGGCGGCCGGGCTGTTAGGAAATCTGAGCAGCACGCGCCACTTCCCGGCATTCGCCCTTGCTTTGGCACTGGCGGCAATCGCCGGCGGGACGGCGGGCTCTTATTATGGCAGCCGACGATTCAATCCGACGTTGATCAAGCGACTGCTGGCGGTGGTGCTTCTCATCGCGGGTACAAAATTGATTCTCACCCCATAAAAAACATCGTCCAATCACTTGGCGGGGACCGCTAACAGCTTGGCCATTTCCTCCCCCACCCCAGTCGCGGAAGCCGGGTTCTGGCCGGTGACGAGACGCCCGTCCACGACCACCTTGGCCTCGAATTTCGGCGCGGCCTGGTGTTTCGCGCCACGCTCGATAAGCTTGTCCTGAAGCAGGAACGGCACGATTTTTTCCAACTCCACGGCGCGTTCCTCTTCGTTGGTGAAAGCCGCGACATTCTTCCCCGCCACCAGATAGCTGCCGTCGGCCAGCTTGAGGTTCACCAATCCGGCCGGGCCGTGGCAAACCGCGCCGACGACTCCGCCGCGATCATAAATGGCCCCACCAATGCGTGCCAACTCCGCGTTGTCCGCGAAGTCCCACATGGTGCCATGGCCGCCGGCGTAGAAGATGGCGGCATAATCGTCCGCCTTCACCTGCTCCGGCCGCGGCGTGGTTTCGATGGCTTTGACGTTGGCTGGATTCTCCATGAACGCCTTGTTGATCGGGTCGCTCAGGTCATTTCCATCGATCGGAGCCTTGCCACCCTTGGGGCTGACGTAGTCGATGGCGAATCCCGCCGCCGTGAGCACGTGGTGCGGGTGGGTGACTTCCCCCAGATAGAAACCGGTGGGCTTTCCCGTGTCTCCCTTCTGATCATGGCTGGTCAGAACAAAGAGAATCCGCTTGGCCGGCAGGGGGCTGGTTGGGTCCGATTCCGCGGGAGGCGTGTCTGCAGCAAAAATCCGGGAGGCGGAGAACAGCGCGGCGACTAGAAGCATGTGTTTTTTCATGGCATACTCCCTTATCGCCGCATGTGCCATCGCACAAGTCGGATGACGGTTTTACAAAAAAACGCCGCCCGGCGCGAGGCCGGACGGCGTGTGGATGGTTTCGGTTCCGAGGATCAGGCGGCTTTCGATGCGTGTTTCGCTTCGAGGGCTTTCTTGGCCTGGACAACGATGGCGGAGAACGCGGCGGCATCGGTGATCGCGAGGTCCGAGAGGATCTTGCGGTCAGCTTCGATACCGGCGGCTTTCAAGCCTTCGATGAAGCGCGAGTAGGTCATGTCCTCGTTGCGGACGGCAGCGTTGATACGTTGGGTCCACAGACGGCGGAATTGACCTTTGCGTTTTTTCCGGTCGCGATATTCATACGTCATCGCCTTGCGGACGGCGTCCTTGGCGTAACGGAAGAGTTTCGAGCGGAAACCGCGGAAACCCTTGGCACGAAGCAGAGTCCGCTTGCGGCGGGCCCGGCTGGCCGGTGAGTTGGTGGCACGTGGCATTTAGTTTATTTCAGTTTGAACAGACCGTTGATTTCATTTCCTTCCACAGTCTCGACTGTTCGTGTCTCCCTCGCGGGATCAGGCTGTGTGAAGGCCGTCCGATTGGCGGACGGGGCTATTATTCGTTGCTGCGATTTCCAGTTTAACGGGAAAAAGGAAGATTCTCTCTGACGTTTCTAAGGTCAGCATCGGAGACCAGAGCAGCTTGCCCAAGACGACGCTTGCGCTTGCTGTTCTTGCCTTGCAACAAGTGGCGAGCCCCTTGTTTCCGACGAAGAATTTTCCCTGTCCCAGTGACTTTGAAACGCTTGGCAACGGCTTTCCGTGTTTTTGCTTTTCCTCCGACTCTTGGCATGGGACGGGCAAACTAGGGATCCGCCCCCCCTTGGCAAGGCAAAAATAGCTTATTTCAAAGATCAGGCACCCTCCGAAGTCGCTTCCGGAACTGACTCCAAAATTAAGAGTTGAAATATTGTCCAAAAATGATTATTAAATTAATTGTGGACAAAATATCAGCTTTTACACAGCGAAACCCCGTAAACCTGACCCGCGAAATCGGATACCGTTTACGTGGCTTCCGGCTTGCGAAGGGTTGGACGCAGGAAGAGTTGGCGGAACGTTCGGGTGTGGCCCTCTCAACCCTCAAGCTGCTGGAAGCCAAAGGCCAGGGTTCATTCCAACGGTTAGTCCGCGTGGCGGTGACATTGGGCGTGGACGGCGAAATCCGCGACTTATTTTCCCGGCCCACCACCATGGATTCCATCGAGTCGGTGAAATTGAGCGAGCGCCAGGGCGCGCCGCGCCGCCGAAAAGGAGACGCCGATGGAGCTTGAAGTTTATTGGACCGGGGGGGCGGAGGCGAGCATCGGCCGACTTTACCAAGATTCACGCGGGGTGGTCTTCTTTGAATACGATGCGAGTTGGCGGGCTGGAAACCGCGAGCTCTCGCCCATTTACCTGCCGAACTCGACCCAAGGTGCGGTCAGCACGCAGACGCCGGGTTTTGGCCCCCTTCATGGATTGTTTCAGGACGTGCTTCCGGATTGGTGGGGCGAGCGGCTGATGCAGCGACATTTCGAAGCCCGCGGAATTCCATGGAACCGCGTGACCGCCCTGCGGAAACTCGCCTGCCAAGGAGACCGGAAAATGGGCGTTCTGGGATTCTCCCCCGCCACCGACACCCTCGACTTCAACGACGGCATGCTGGCGGAGTTCGGCGCTCTGGTGGAAGCCGCCCGCGAGGCGCTCCGCGGCGAGGCCGGTGAGATTCTTGCGGCTCTGCTTTGCGGTGGAATGTCGCCGGGTGGTGCCCAAGCCAAGGCACTGTTGGCGATTTCCGACGATTTCTCAGAGTTGCGCCTCGACGATCCCGCGCCTGCGGGGTTTGGCGCGTGGTTGATCAAATTCGATACCGAGCCGGTCTTGCAGGAGGGGCGAATCGAGGCGGCCTATGCGGATATGGCCCGCGCCGCAGGGATCCATGTGCCGGAAACCCGATTGCTGGAAACTGCCGATGGCTGTCACTTCCTAACCCGCCGCTTCGACCGCCTGAAAATCGGCCAGCGCCTCCACTTGCATTCGTATTCCGGGCTGACGCAAACGCCGCTCCGGGAGGGCTTGGACTACGAGGACCTGATGGAAACCGCCCGCTCGCTGACCCTCGATCACCGATGCGTGGACGAAATTTTCCGCCGTGCGGTCTTCAATGTCGTCGCTGCCAACGATGATGATCACGGGCGAAACCACGCGTTTCTGATGGACGAGGCAGGAAGATGGGCTCTGGCACCGGCGTTTGATCTCACGCTGGCGACGTATCCCCTGGCGTCGGGCTTTCGCGCCGCACGGGTGAATGGCAAAGCTTCCAACATCACCCGCCGGGATTTAGTGCTACTCGGTGAAAATCACGACGTGAGAAGTCCCCGGGAAATCATCGCTCAAGTGATCGACGCCGTCGCCGACTGGGACAATCATGCGTCCGCAAACGGAATTTCACGACCCCAGGCGGGTATGGTGCAGGCGCAGCATCGATGTGATGGGTAGGGGCAGAAATTTCCTCCAACTCCGGACTCGCCACCCCTGCCCGTCCCCGCTTCCATCCGCCCGCCGATGGCCTCCTCGTTTTCTTTCGACTCCCTGAACCAAGCCCAGCGTGAAGCGGTTGGCGCGCTCGATGGTCCGGTCATGCTGCTGGCCGGAGCAGGCACGGGCAAAACCCGCACCGTCACCTGCCGGATCGCCCACATGCTGGAGAAGAAAATTGAGGCTTCAGAAATCCTGGCCGTCACCTTCACCAACAAGGCCGCCAGCGAAATGCGCGAGCGGATCAGCGGCATGGTTTCGAAAAAGGCGGCCGAAGCGATGACCGTCTGCACCTTCCACTCGCTTTGCGTCCGCATCCTGCGCGGCGGGATCGACCGCCTCGGGTATAAGAAAAATTTCTCGATCTGCTCGCACGGCGACCAAGTGGGCATGATGAAACAGCTGTTAGTTCGCAAGGGCGGCAGCGATGAAAAGGTAAAACCCGACGCCGTCCTGTCCGAAATCTCCAAGGCGAAAAACAAGGGCATCGACCTGCAAGACATACAGGACGACTACTTCGCCAGCCTCGCCGTGGCCTACAACAACGAACTCCGTGCGCAAAATGCGGTGGATTTCGACGACCTGCTGCTACTCGCCGAAAAAGTCCTGCGCGAGCACCCCGACGTGCGTGACATCTTCCGCCAGCGCTTTACGCGCGTCACGGTGGACGAGTTCCAGGACACGAACGCGCTCCAGATGCAGCTCCTCCAACAACTCGTCGGCGGGCCGAACTATCATGTCTGCGTCGTTGGCGACGACGACCAGTCGATCTACGGCTGGCGCGGCGCGGAAGTGGCCAACATTCTCCAATTCGAAAAATTCTTCCCCAACCCGAAAGTCATCCGGCTGGAGGAAAACTACCGTTCCACCCACGCCGTGCTCCACACGGCGAACAGCCTGATCAAACACAACATTGGGCGCCGTGAGAAAATACTCCGCTCCACCCGTCCCGGCGGCGATCCGGTGCGGATTGTGGCGATGCCGGGCGACGATCAGGAGGCCGAATTCAT
The DNA here is from genome assembly GCA_040881795.1 of Akkermansiaceae bacterium. Classification (GTDB taxonomy): domain Bacteria; phylum Verrucomicrobiota; class Verrucomicrobiia; order Verrucomicrobiales; family Akkermansiaceae; genus Luteolibacter. Next base: position 9,222 of record JBBECN010000094.1, on the reverse strand, counting down.
CGCCGAGGAAATCATGGCGGAAAAGGGTGCGGTCGGCCGCGAGTGGGAGGATTTCGCCATCCTCTTCCGGACCAACGGCCAAAGCCGCAAACTCGAACTCGCGATGCGCGAGCGGAAAATCCCCTACCGGATGGTCGGCGCGCAAAGTTTCTACGACCGCCGCGAAGTCCGCGACGTGCTGGCCTACGCGCAATTGTTAGCATCACCGGACGCCGACGTCCCCCTGCTCCGCGTGCTCAACGCACCGAACCGCGGCATCGGCAATTCCACCGCCATGCTCGCCACCGATTGGAGCCGCGAACACCACGAATCAGTCTGGCAGGCGCTTTGCGACCCGAATTTCACCAGCCAGTTAGGCGCCAAATCCGCCAACGCCGTGCAGGAATTCGTCGCCCTCATCGCCAGCGCGAAAAACCGCATCGACGTCGCCAAGGAAAACGCCGCCGATGTGCTCCACGGCCTGATCAAGGAGATCGAATACATCCCGTGGATCGAGCGCGGCTGCAAGACCGACAACGAACGCCAACAGCGCGGCGAAGGCATTCACAGCGTGATCGACAGCCTTCGCAAGTCGGTGGAAAAAGGCAAAAGCCTGCAAAAGTTTCTCGATGCCAGCGCCCTTGCCTCGGAGCGTGAAGAGGACGATTTGGAAAAAAAGCAGGGCGCCACGCTGATCACACTGCACGCTTCGAAAGGACTCGAATTTCCCATCGTTTTCCTCGTCGGTCTGGAGGAGGGATTTCTCCCCCACACCCGCAGCATCGCAGAAGGGACCAAGGAAGAGGAACGGCGGCTGTTATACGTCGGCATCACCCGCGCGCAGGACAATCTGACGATGACCTACTGCTCCACGCGGGTGAAGTATGGCCAGGAAACAGGTTGCCAGCCTAGCAGCTTCATCGGTGAGCTGGATGACGAGCACCTGCTCCACACCACCTACGACGACATCCTCGGCGCCGCCCCGAGCACCGACGAGTTGGAAAACTTCTTCGGCGGGCTGAAAGGTTTGTTAGACGATACTTGAGCCATGGTCCTTGAATGAACGATGGCAATCTTTAGGGCCAAAAGCCCGGCATGATACCATTCGCCTGCGCCGCTACCTGAAAACCCACAGCGAGGAGCAGGAAAAGGATGGGTTTCATCGCAAATTGGATTTTGCCTCAAGGCATCCCGAGAAAACTCCGGGCGGCGGAGCGGATCGTGTCGGTTTCTTCGTCCGTGTAGTCATTTTTTCCCTCAAAGGCCCAGACTGTGCCGGGCCACGCGGGATCATCGGCGGAACGGCCGACGATGTGGACGTGCATCTGCCGGACTTGGTTGCCGATGCAGGCGACATTGAGTTTTTCCGGTTGGAAATAGCTGGCGACGAATTCCGAGACCCGGCGGACGGTGGCCATCACCTCCTCGTATTGCGCGGGTGGGAGTTGATGGAGATCCTCAATCTCCGACTCGACCTCAGGAACGAGAAGCAACCACGGAAAGTGCGCGTTGTTTTTCAGAAGCAAACGGCAGCCACCTAGCCGCCCGATTTCAATGCCGCCGGCTGCGAGGCGCGGGTGGAGTTCAAATGCCATAGTGGAAAGAAGACACGTGGATGCGGATTTGTCACTCTCAAGGTGGACCAGCCCCCGACCCGCAGGGTGAATGGCGAGCAATTGGGTGAGAGTGAAACACTTTCCATCGTCCGCCCATGCGCGATGGCGACTCGGAGATCCCCACTCCTTGAGATTACCCCAACCCTTGCGTTGGCTGGCAAAGTGGCTATAACCCCACCAGCACGATGGACCTTCGCCACCTTTACCCGTTAAATGGATTTCCGCAGCAGCGGCAGTTGTGGTCATGGATCTCGTTCGACGTCGCGAACCAGTCCTTCACGCTGATCATCAACACGCTGCTGTTCTCGATCTTTTTCTCGCAGGTGGTGGTGTGCGACGACGCCATCGACGATCGGATCTGGGCACTCACTTACGGCACCAGCATGCTACTCACAGCGCTGCTCTCACCGCTGGCCGGCGCGGCGGCGGACGAAAGGGCATGTAAAAAAAGCTTTCTGATAGGGTCCGGCCTGATCTGCGGAATCTTCACCTGCGGCCTAGGACTCGTGCAGCCGGGACAAATCTGGCTGGCGTTGCTGCTCTACATTCCGGCGAATTTCGCGTTTTCCATCGGGGAAAACTTCCTCGCCAGCTTTCTTCCAAGCCTCGCCAGGCAGAACGAAGTCGGCCGGGTGAGTGGATTCTCGTGGGCCTGCGCCTACGCCGCGGCGCTGCTGCTGCTCATCCTAACGGCAGGCGCGATGCTGGTACTCAAACTTGAGTCGCCCGATCAATGGCGTCCGTTTTTCGTTTTCGCCGGATTGTGGTTCCTCGCTTTCACCGTACCCACGCTGCTCTGGCTGAAGGAACCGGAAATCCCACACCGGATTCATGAAGGAAAAAATCTTCTATCCGCCGGTTTCACAAGACTGGGGGAAACCATCCGCCACACCTCGAGACACCGCGATCTGATGATTCTGCTAGCCGCCTCGTTGTTCTATGGCACCGGCCTGAGCGTGGTGGTTTTCTTCGCCAGCAAACTTGCGGTGGAATACGGTTTCTCCCAAGTCAATCTCGTCGTCTTCATCGCGGTGATCACGGTCTCCGGAATCGTCGGCACCATCATCCCCACGCTCTATCAGGACAAAATCGGCCACCGCCGCTCGGTGACATTTTTCCTCCTGGTGTGGCTGGGCACGGCGCTCGCCTTTTCGCTCTACGCGTTCCTATACGAGCGCCACGCCACCAGCGGCGCAGCGGGCACCTATCCGACCTGGCCGTTGTGGGTGATCGGTAACTTGTTAGGGTTCGGACTGGGATCACTGGGCTCGGCAAACCGCGCCTTCGTCAGCTACCTCGCCCCGGTCAATCGCGAGGCGGAAACCTTCGGGCTGTGGGGCCTCATGTGGAAACTCTCCGCCATCACCACCTTTCCCTTCGCCTGGGTGAAAGACACGGTCGGCACGGCGGAAGCGCTGCTGGTGCTTGCCGGCTTCATCCTCGCCGGATTGGTTCTGACCCGCATGATCGACGAACGGCGCGGCCACGCCGCGGCTCAGGTGCCATCCTAAAGAGGAACCATGTAACCTCTTCAGGAAGGTGACCCGAGAAAATCGGTTGCGAGTGGACAACTAACAACTAACAACTAACAACTAACAACTAACACGGTGAGACGCCGGGCGCAAAATTCAGGGGACTCCCCCCATCGTGCAAGTCACGCCATCACACTGCCGTAGGGATTCTTCAAATGGGCAACTCTCTCTCCCGCCGTCAGTTTGTCAGAAACACGGCATTCAGTGCCGCCGCGCTGGCCGCCACCCGTTCGTTCGCCGCACTCAACAAAGCCCTCTGATCGAACTGCTGGAAAAATAATCCGGCCCGGGCTCCGAGGCGGTTCTCTTGCGTCAAATTCCTCGCCGCCCAACCATGAACTTTGATCGACTTGCTCCCTTTTACCGGGCGATGGAAGCGCTTGCCGCAGGCGGAAAACTGCAACGCTGCCGCTTGGCGTTTCTAGGAGAAATCCCAGTGCCGCGCACCATCCTGTTAGCCGGTGAAGGGCACGGTCGCTTCCTGCCGGAATGCCTGCGCCGTTTTCCCGAAGCGCACATCGTCGTCATCGACTCCAGTCGCCGGATGCTCGAAATCGCCAAGAGCCGGGTGGATCCCGCGCGGGTGGAATTCATCCACGCCGATCTCCTCGAATGGTCCGGCCCGTCCGCCGCGTTCGATCTCGTCGTCACCCATTTCTTCCTCGACTGTTTCACGGCGGATGAACTGCCCTTCGTCATCGGAAAACTGGCAAGGGTGGCAGCGCACAAAGCAAATTGGCTGTTAGCAGACTTCGAGATCGCCCCGGCGGGAGCCGCAAGATGGCGAAGCCGCTTGATCGTCGGAATGCTCTATCGATTTTTCAAAATCGTCACCGGACTCCACGCAAGCACCCTCATCCCCCCCGACGGAGAAATCCAAAAAACCGGCTTCATCCGCCACCGCCGCATCACCTACGACTGGGAGCTGCTGAAAAGCGAGTGGTGGCAGCGCAGCGGTTGCGGGGGAGGCATGGCGGATGGAATCCGCCGCCACGGCGGGGCGAAATAAAATTTCGCGGTCCGCAAGATCTGGTTTATCAATCCGTGCGGATGCCATTTCGACTTGAGAGTGACTACCAGCCTGAGGGGGATCAGGCGCAGGCGATCGCCAAGCTGACGAAGTCGCTGGCGGCAGGAAACCAGCACCAAACCCTGCTCGGCGTGACCGGCTCTGGGAAGACGTTCACGATGGCGAATTTGATCAAAAACCACGGCAAGCCGACGTTGATCATGAGCCACAACAAAACGCTCGCCGCACAGCTTTACTCGGAGTTCAAAAACTTCTTCCCGCACAACGCGGTGGAGTATTTCGTTTCCTACTTCGATTACTATCAACCGGAAGCCTACATCCCGCGCAGCGACACTTACATCGAGAAGGACTCATCGATCAATGAGGAGATCGAGCGGCTGCGGCTGAGCACAATGGGATCGTTGCTGACGCGGCAGGACACGATCGTAGTGGCCTCGGTCTCGTGCATCTACGGCTTGGGGTCGCCGGAGGACTACGAAAACATGATGGTGCCGGTCTGGGTGGGCCAGAAGCTGACCCGCGAGGAATTTCTCAACTCGCTGGTGGGCATGCTTTTCGAGCGCAACGACATCGCCTTCGGCCGGGGCAAATTCCGAGTGCGCGGCGACGTGGTGGAAGTCCATCCGGCCTACCTCGACGAGACCGCGATCCGCGTCGAATTCTTCGACGACGAGGTGGAGCGCATCACCAGCATCCACACACTCACCGGCCATGCGATCGACCGGCTGGAGAACCACACGTTTTTCCCAGCCAAACAATTCGTCACCCCCGGCGATAAGATGAAACGGGCGGCGGTAGAGATCCGCAAGGAGGCCAACGAGCAGGTGGCCAAATTCGAGAAGGAGAGCAAACTCATCGAAGCGCAGCGGCTCCGTATGCGGACCGATTACGACTTGGAAATGATGGCGGAAATGGGGTTTTGCCAAGGCATCGAAAACTACTCGCGCCACATCACCGGCCGCGAACCGGGGGCCAGGCCATACACGCTGCTGGACTTCTTTCCCCGTGACTTCCTACTGTTAGTCGATGAGAGCCATGCCACGATCCCACAGGTCGGCGGGATGTATGAGGGCGACAAGAGCCGCAAAACCGTGCTGGTGGACCACGGTTTCCGCCTGCCAAGCGCCTTGGACAACCGGCCGCTGAGATTTGAGGAATTCATGCAGATGACCGGCCAGCGCGTCTACGTTTCGGCCACGCCGGGGGCTTTTGAAATCGTCAATTCACGCCCGGAAAACAAGTCGTTCATCCCGGTGAAGGCGAAGGACATGGATGGCAAAAGCATCGTGCTTTTCGATTTGAAAAAGGCCCGCGTCAAACCGAGTGGAAACGACGAGCCGGTGGAGAAATTCGATCCCACCAAACGTGGCACGCCGCTGGTGGTCGAGCAGATCATCCGGCCCACCGGATTGTTAGACCCGGTGCTCATCCTGCGCCCGCTCAAGGGCCAGATCGACGAAACCATCGAACTCTGCCGCCAACGCGTCGAGCGACACGAGCGGGTGCTCGTCACCACCCTGACGAAAAAAACTGCGGAGGACCTCAGCGAATACCTCTTGGGAACCGGTCTCAAAGTCCGCTACCTCCACTCGGACATCGACACCGTGGAGCGGGTGGAAATCCTCCGCCAACTGCGTGCGGGCGCATTCGATATTCTGGTCGGCATCAATCTTTTGCGCGAGGGCCTGGATTTACCCGAAGTTTCGCTCGTTTGCATTTTGGACGCCGACAAAGAAGGCTTCTTGCGCAATGAAACCTCGATGATCCAGACGGCCGGGCGCGCGGCGCGTCACATCGGCGGCGAATGCGTGCTCTTTTGTGACAAGATCACCGACTCGATCCAAGCGCTCATCGACGTGACCGCTTACCGCCGGAGCCGCCAACAAGCCCACAACGAACTGCACGGCATCACCCCTCTGAGCGTGAAACGGGCCATCCAAACCAGCCTGCACACCTACGAAAACGCCGATAAAGACAGCAGCTCATCGATGGTCGCCGAAGACCCGGAAACCTATGACAAAGCCCGACTGATCTCGAAATTGGAAGCGGAAATGCGCGAAGCCTCGTCGCGCCTCGAATTCGAACTCGCCGCGCATCTTCGTGACCAAATTGTCACCCTCAAAGGCACTTCGGCAACCTCCGACGCCCCACGCCAGGCCGTAAAATATCCCACCGGAAAAAAACGCGGGAGTCGCAAGAAATGAGTGTGTTCTTGACCGCTACGGGCGTTTGACCCACCGCTTGCGGCGTGCTCACGGGGAAAAAAGATCGGCCCTACTTCAAGGCCTGGCTGCGGCGGACGGGCAAGCAACTTGCCGTCAGCGGCCGCTTGACGCAGACCGCCATGGTGCTCGCGGCGGAAGAAGGCGGCACCGTGGACGAATGGCGGACCCGCCTGCGGGTGCTGCTGGCGGGCGACGAGGTCCCCTCTCTCGACCTACTCACCCGCATCGACGCGTTGTTGGCCGGTCCGACGCCTTCGAAGCCGGATGACAACTCCCAAGGCGCATTGTTCTAATTGCCTTCATATCAGTGATTGATACTAACCGCACGCGCCACGCCCGTGCTCCTTTGATCTGATAGATTTCAGCCAGATATCAGCATGCCTTTTGCAGCATGCTGAACATTCTATCAAAATTAAAAAAATCACCTTGAAACTAACAATAATTAGGCGGAAAATTGCCTCAGTTCCATGCATCGACTGTCGTCCAAATCCAGCGTTTATCGCTTCCGAGTGTCGGCCTTTTTGCTGTGCTTACGCTACGTCTTGGTATTCAGCACCGGCGGAGTTATTTTTTACTCGATCCTGATTGCTGACCGTAACCTGACATTGATTGGAATCGGATTGGGGGCGATCACGTGTTTTTCCGTAATCATCCAGTGGATGCTTGCCGCAAAAACCCGTTGCCCACTCTGTCTCACGCCAGTGCTATCCACCAAAAAAATGTTCAACACATCGGAGCGCCCGGACCTTGATGGGAAGCCACCGCCTTCGTGTCGCGTTACACATTCTTTTCCGGGGAAATTTCGTCTGCCCCTACTGTTATGAACGGACTGCGGTCGAACAACGGATCAGGGCGCATAAGTAGCTCTGCCCCCCGGATTAATCCGCTGCAATCCCGGCTGGATTCATCCATGAACCTGCGGCAGCCGGTTTCCGGGTCATCAGAAAATCCCCCAGAGCATTCGATTGAGTGGCTGACGCATCAGCCTTTCCGCGCGACGATCAGGAATGGGGCCGGTTTTTTTGTGCCGATCGCGCCGTATTTGGCGACCCTCCATCTATCGGCCGCCCGCGCGGTCATCCACTCTTCCACCGCCAACGCCTCCACTTCACCGGCGGTATGCCCCGGATAACAGACAACGGTAAGATAACCACCTGACTTCAGGATTCTTGCGGCGACTTCCAGCGCCCGCAGCGTGGTATCCGCTTCGGTGGTTAGATCGTGGTGCTCTCCCGGCAGGTAACCAAGGTTGAACATGATCGCTGCCACCGAATCCTCGTCCGCATGCAGGTCCATCCGTTCGTGGGATTCCTGGGAAAAAACCACCTGCCCCGCCAATCCGGTCGTCTCGATGCGCTGGCGAGCGGACACCAGCGCCGCTTCCTGCACGTCGAATGCCAGCACCTTGCCACCTCCACCAACACATTCCGCTAGGAAAAGCGTGTCGTGGCCGTTTCCGGCGGTCGCATCGATGACGAGATCACCCGGTTGGATGACAGCCCGCAGGAATTGCTGCACCAAGGCCGTCGGGCGCGGCGGAAAATGTGGATCGGCGTTAGGAGATTTCATCTTATGGATTCTGTTGGAGGAAGACCCGCAAGTCCACCTCCGGTTCTGGCACGATCCCATCGACGAGCCAATCGGCAAGGCGCTGCGCCATTCCAGGTGCATAAAGCGAGCCTTTGGAACCCAAAGCGTTGAACATCCAACCGCCGCCAGGCAGGCGTCCGATGAGCGGTTGACTGCAGCGAAGGATGGGTCTTACGCCGGCGTCGTGCAAAATGATTTCATAATCACCACCTCCCAGCCTGGCCGCGATTTCGCGCACCCGCCGAAGGCCTTGTTCGGTGGGGATCTCGTTCAACTCATTCCACTCGTAAGTCGAACCGATCTTGAAGCGGGCCTCACCCACCGGCACCAGCCACCCACCCGCACCGATGCGGATTTGCAAATCATCCCAAGTCGGAGCATGCACGGTTAGAATCTCACCTTTGGCGCAGCGGTGGGGACCGAATTGTCCACCCATCAATCCTGCGGAGCCATCGCACCAAATCCGATCGGGTCCACGACCGGTCGCCTCGCCAATTTGACAGCATCCGAGATCCTGGAAAAACTGCCGGGAGCCCTCCATGAATGCCTGCGTGTCGAGCCGGGCACCACCGCGCACGTGCACGCCCCCCACCCAGCCGGGAGGCGCAGCCACTTCGCCGGCGACCCACGGTGCGACCGCTGGCTCGCCTAACTTGGAAACGATTTTCGCCCATTCCTTTTCGGAGCCGGCAAGCCGCAACACCGGGAACGGGTGCCAAATTTTCCGGCCGATCCGTTCTTCCACCCTCGCATAGAGTTCGATGGCTTGCGGTAGGAACTCCGCGATGCGCCAGCTGGGTTGGAAGTTTTTCCCAGTGATCGGGTTCACCATTCCGGCGGCAACGCGCGAGCTGCCGCCCGTCCCTCGGTCGATGACTCGAAAACCTTCCCCCCGCTCCCACAACGCCCACGCAAGACAAGTCCCTGCAAGGCCTTGTCCGACAATCGTCCACTTCCTTCCCTCCTCAGTCATTGGTAAATCCGGTCACCATTCAAGCACTCATTCATCCTGCAATCTTGTCCAGCCACCGCCGCCTGGGGAAGTGCGAATCCTGTAACAACGCTGCCCCCACTCGAGACAACCGTCCGCCAAACCCATCATACCGAAACCGCCCAAAATCTGATTCTATAAAAAGCCAGACTTTTTAATAGAGTCCTTCTTGCCATTCATCTTCTGGCGGGTAAGCTCCGCGAATCATGAGCATGAACAACCGAAAGCGCTGGATTGTGCCGTGGAAGGATTCGGCGAC
>JBBECN010000093.1:0-5191 GCA_040881795.1 Akkermansiaceae bacterium | reverse complement strand
CGCACGTGCATGTCTTCCACTGGTTGCCTGGGGATACGATCGACCGGCGCCCGCTGGCCGAGGGGGCCCACCTCTGGTGCGACTGGTTCGCAACCATGCGGGGAGCCGGTCGTCGTCCCGATGCGTTGTTGGAGTTCTGCCGTGGCGACGACCTTGAGCAGTTTGCGGCCGATGCAGCCGTTCTGCGCAGCTTGGTTTCCTGACTTGGGCCCGGCCCGATTTTTCCAGCGAAACAATGAACAACTTGCGTCACTGTTAGTCCGGATCGTTGCACCCTCCGCAACGTGTCAATTTACCAGGGTAATCATTCTTTCCATTGAGTTCTTTTCGCAGTGTTTCGAAGGTTGCTCTGCCCCGAGCCGACGCGCCCGTGAATTCTACCCCATGCAATGACGCAACCCTACAATGGCTGCCCTCGAAGTCTCTCTTGCCACACATGTTTGGAGAAGACCTCGCTGGCGTGGCTAGCGGAGACGGGGTTTCGCCAAGCCGCTGACGAGGAGCTGAAGATAAGCCGCGCTCCCACCCCCCGATGACCATGCTTTCCAACTGCCGACCGCAACTCGCCTATTACACGCCGGAGACCACGGGCTTTTGGGCGGGGCCGATCGAAGTGGATATATGCATCTACGGGGCGACCAGTGCCGGGGTGATAGCGGCCGTGGAAGCCGCTCGGGGAGGTCGCCGGGTCTGTTTGCTCGCCAATGGCGCGCACCTTGGCGGGCTCACCGCATCGGGGCTGGGCAACACCGACATCGGCAACAAGCACGTGATCGGTGGCCTGGCCGGAGACTTTTATCGCCGGATCGGTGCTCGCTATGGGAAAGAGGCGCAGTGGCGCTTCGAACCCCATGTCGCCGCCGCGGTTTTCCGTGAGTTGTTGCAAGAGGCCGGCGTCGTGCCGGTCTGCGGCCAATTCGTTGAAGCCGTCGGCAAAGAAGAGGGCCGCATCACGGAAATCCGGTGCGTCGGTGGCCTGAGGGTGCGGGCCGGTTGCTATATCGACGCCAGCTACGAAGGGGACCTGATGGCCATGGCCGGTGTCCCTTTCACCGTCGGGCGCGAGGGTAACGAAGTCTACGGCGAACTGCTCAACGGCGTGCAAATGCGCGAAACCCACCAGTTCGAGTTCCGGGTTTCGCCATGGCGTCGCGAGGGGAATGCCTCCAGTGGATTGCTTCCGGGCATTGAAGCCGGCCCTCCGGGCCTGCAGGGATCGGGCGACCATCTCGTTCAGGCCTACAACTTCCGCATGTGCCTCACCGCCGGGCCCGACCGCGTGCCTTTCCCGAGACCGGCGGATTACCGGCCGGATCACTACGAATTACTGGCGCGTTACCTGCGCGGGGGCTGGCGGCAGCTTTTTCGCAAATTCGACACCATCCCGGGCGGCAAGACGGACACCAACAATCACGGTGCCGTATCGACTGATTTCATCGGCGGGAGCCATGCCTATCCCAACGCTTCCTACCACGAGCGCGAACTCATCTACCAAGAGCATGTCAATTACCAGCAAGGCTTGATGTGGTTCCTGTGCCACGACGAGCGTTGCCCGGTAGAGGTCAGGAAAGCCATGGGGGCCTGGGGGCTGGCGGGTGACGAATTCGAAGACACGGGCCACTGGCCGCCGCAGCTTTACATCCGCGAGGCGCGACGCATGGTCGGCGACTATGTCATCACCGAGCACGATTGCCGCGGCTACCGGCAGGCGGAGGACAGCGTGGGTTGCGGGGCTTACGCCATGGATTCCCACAACTGCCGGCGCGTGGTGGCGGGGGATCGCGTGCTGAACGAAGGGGATGTGCAGACCGGGGGATTTGCCCCTTACCCGATTTCCTTCCGCACCATCATCCCGCCCCGCGGTTCCGTGGAGAATCTCCTCGTCCCTGTCTGCTTGTCGGCCTCCCACATCGCCTTCGGGTCGGTCAGAATGGAGCCAGTATTCATGGTTCTCGGTCAGTCGGCCGCCATCGCCGCCCGCCGTTCTTTGGAGTCCAATTGCAGCGTCCAAGACTTGGAATACGCAGGGTTGAGAAGGGGTCTCGAAGCGGCTGGCCAAGTGTTGAGTGTCAACGTGGACGACGATCTTGACCGCCAGAAATGGGAGGTTGGTGTGGTGTGACGCCCGCAACAATGTCCGGCCTTGCCCCCCGTCTTCGGCTGTCTCCCATCTCGCAAAGAAGCATCCCCCTTAGAGTTTCAGAAGGTTGTTCATGCGAGCAGCGGTTGACTGAGAAGGCCGCGCGCTACAAGAAAAACCCAGTCAAAATTAACGCTAGGCGATAAGCTGTGGGAATCGATACGTTGCGTCAACCGCTACGACCGGAGAGTCTTCGGTCATACTTGCGATGCAACGTTTATTTAATTTTCCAGACTGTGTCGCCCCCTGAGAAAAGTCCAAGGCTGATGGTGTCGCTGCGCGAGATTGCCCGGCAAATGGGAGTAAGTCATGCAACTGTTTCCATGGCGTTGCGCAATGATTTCCGCATCTCCTCCAAGCGCCGTCAGGAAATCCAAGAGCGCGCCGCCGAGCTGGGTTATCGACCTGATCCTCTACTCAAGCAGCTCGCCGCTTACCGCAAGAGCTGCGGAACGGTCCCAGTCGAATCCTGCATCGCTTGGCTTAATGACTGGGACCCTCCACGGCATTACTATCGGTTTAGGGAATTCCACAATTATTGGCATGGTGCGGTGGCAGCAGCGGAGAGGCTGGGCTACCGGCTCGAGGAATTCCGCCTGCGCGAGTTTGCGCGCGACGAGGAAAACCTGTCCCGCGTCCTCGCCACGCGCGGCATTCGCGGCGTGGTCATCCCTCCCCATAGCAAGCAACAGTTTCGGTTTTCCTCGGCGAACTGGCGGGACTTCGCGGTTGTCAAGATCGGCTTCTCGATCAGCGATCTTCCGGCGCACACCGCCGGGGCGGACCAATACGCGGGGGGGCGGATCGCCGCCTTGAAAATGCTGCAAGCCGGACGTGAGCGTATCGGGTGCGTCCTTAGTGAAGATCTTGAACGCAACACGCGGGGAAATTTCGCGGCAGGATTTCTGCAGGCACGCGACTCGCGGATCGCCAAGAAGCACCGGATCACTGCTCTCAAACTCGACACGACTGATATGCGAAAAGCGCGAAAAAGTTTCTTGGACTGGTTTGCTCAGAGCCGACCCGACGCCATACTCTTTTCCTCTGCCCCCATTGAGCGCTGGGTCAGAGCGGCCGGTGGCAAGGTCCCGAACCAAGTTGCTTTGGCCGCCATCAGCATTTTGGATTCGCCGATAACGGCCGGATTAGACCAGCTTCCGCGGGAAGTTGGTCGGGCGGCCGTCGAGTTGGTAGACAGTATGATTGTGCAGCGTCAATTCGGGCTGCCTGAACACCCGCGCTGCCTCTTGATTGACCCCGTCTGGGTTTTCGGCAAGGAGTGTCCACCACCTAAGAAGGAGAAGGTCTAAAAAGACCTGCGTGAACCACTCTTGGGACGCTGTTTGCTTTACCAAGGTAAAAATTGAAACGATTGACTGAGAGTGCGGTGCGGTTTGACTGTGAAATACTTTCCTGAACCCCATGCAGATTTGCGACCATAACAAGCGCCTCCAAATGCACCAATCGGAGCACGAAAAAGCGCGGACGAAGCCAGCGTTGGCGTTTCTCCTCGAGGCGGATTTGGCTGGTGAAGTTTATCCGGCGTCCGTCATGGAGGAGTTGGCCGGGTTGGGTGACATTCGCACTGGCTTCATTTCCGGCAAGGATTGGCGGAAGCACCGGTCGGAATTACGCGAGGTGGAGGTGATATTTTCCGGCTGGGGAGCGCCACTTTTCGATCAAGAACTTCTGGCGGCGGTGCCCAATCTTCGCGCGGTATTTTATGGAGCCGGGTCCATTCAGCGAATCGTCACCGAGGATTTCTGGCGGAAAAATATTCCAATTTCGTGTGCGGCCTCCGCCAACGGCGTGCCGGTATCCGAATACACCATTTCTCAAATAATTTTTCTACTCAAGGATGGCTATCGTTACGCGCGCGCCGTGCGGGAGAGGCGCGCTTGGGTGAAGCACTGGCCGGTCGCCGGAGCGTATGGCTCCAAAGTCGGCTTGGTTTCCTTGGGGAGCATCGGTGCCTTGGTGGCGGAAAAGTTGCGCGATCTGGACGTCGAGGTTCTGGCTTACGATCCTTATGTGTCTTCGCAGCGGGCCAAGGAATTAGGAGCTTCTATGGTCTCGCTCGAGGAATTGTTCCTCAAGTCGGACGTGATCTCGGTGCATGCGCCGCTGCGCCCCGATACGGTGGGTCTCATCCATGAAAAATTACTGCGCTCCATGAAATCTGGCGCCGCACTCATCAATACCGCGCGCGGAGCCGTCATTGATCAGGATGCGCTCACCCGCACGCTGTCGGAGCGGGAGGATCTCTTCGCCGTGCTGGACGTAACTTGGCCTGAGCCCCCTCCTGCGGAAAGTATCATCTACGACCTTCCAAACGTCGTCATGACCCCGCACATTGCCGGCAGCATGTCCCGAGAATGCCAGCGGATGGGATTGCTCATGATTCAGGAGTTCGAGCGCTTCTTGAATGGTCAGCCACTTCGGTGGCGGGTGACGCGCGATATGCTGGCTTGGATGGCATGATCAAACCTTTCGCGCTTCACCCGCAGGCGCCAATTTTCCGGTCTAGGCCAATGCCTTTTGACTGTGGCTATAGTGGCACCACGTCGGGAATTGGTCTCGACCGTAACTAGCGCCCGTTTTTTTCACACTCGAGTTGCCGCGCGGACTTATCGTCACAGCCAATAGCCTCTGGAAGATCCGACGAGCGATGGCATCGGCCGGGCGGGAATTGAGAGGCCGCTGGGAATTCGCGAAAGAAAAGGGTGGGCCCGCCAATCCTCAGGGCGGCGTGTGAGTTGGGTATTTTTCGACCGATACGCTTTGCGGGGCGGGGGGCTGCAGGTCAGCAGTCGGCATCAAGCGAGCCCACTTTGACTGCGTAAAACACTAATGGGAAGTCACTAAAGCAAGGTGCTGCCGCATTTTGTCAGAATCGCATGCAAATATTTCAGAAAAAGAAAAACGCCTTGATATATTCTACAGCACAGCTTATTCAAACCATTGCCCCCCCATGAAAACCTTGCCTATCACTCCAGCCCCCGCAGCGTTAACACCACTCCGAGTTGCCGCTAATGTGCCGCGATACTTGCT
>JBBECN010000092.1:0-32439 GCA_040881795.1 Akkermansiaceae bacterium | reverse complement strand
CGAGGTGGAGGTTGGCGACGGTTTGGGCTTCCACGCCCTGTGCCGCATCGACCATTAGGATCGCGCCTTCACAAGCGGCGAGGGCGCGGGAGACTTCATACGAGAAATCGACGTGGCCGGGCGTATCGAGCAGGTTGAGTTTGTAGGTTTTGCCGTCCTTCGCTTTGTATTCCATCGCCACCGGGTGGGACTTGATGGTGATGCCTTTTTCGCGTTCCAGATCCATGGAATCGAGCTGCTGGGCGCTGCTTTCCCGCATCGTAACGGTGCTGGTCATTTCCATCAGGCGGTCGGAAAGGGTGGTCTTTCCGTGGTCGATATGGGCAATGATGGAGAAATTTCGGATCAGCTCGGTGGACATGGGCGGTGGAAAAGAACGTGGGCGGGGCGAGGGAAAGCAGGTAATCGACGAGAAGGCACGAAAAATCAAGGCGGAGCTGCCGGGAGTGCGGCGGTTTGGGGGATTTCCTCAGCCCAAGCGGCGGCTGCGACCCTTTTCATTTGCAGCCCCGCACATCGGGCAAACGACGGTGCCGACGTGACTGGTGTCTTCGAACGCGTGCAGGCACAAGCGGCAGATCACCCGGTTTGCCAACGAGCGACGCTCTTTGCGCGAATGAAGCACGCGCGAAACGACCGCCAAAAACAGCATCAGGCCGCAGGACCCGAGCAGCACAAAAAGCACGAAATCAGCGAGCGTCAGGTCCATCGGCGGGTTGGTTACTGAATCCTACGGCCACGGCGATCCAGCGGAAGGCGTCGTCCTTGGCCGTTTGAAAACGGATACCGTGAAGCCAGCTTGAAAGTTCGAGCGCCCCGGCCCCGCCTCCGTTTTCGAGCGACACGCATTCGACGACGCCGCCCTCGGGGTTGAGCCGGACGAGGAATCGCCAAGTGGCGGAGGTCATCGCGGCATCGATGGTGCCGGGAAAAGCCGGCAAACGCTCCGGGATCTGCTCCAGCTTGATCCCGGATAACGGGTAAAGCGTGGGCGCAAGCTTGATTTTCGCGGGATCCGGCTCGGCGCGGACGATCAGCGTGCGTTTCGGGAAAACCGGCTCCCCTTTGCGGGCGATCTCCATCAATGGGATTTTTTCATCCAGAGGCAGCTCCCGCAGTGCCGGCACATATGGCGGGCTGGCCGCCGCCCGCACATCCGCCATGGCAGCGGACTCCATCACTGCAAGTCCTTCCCAATGTGAAGGTTGGAAACGGGACGGAAACGGCCCACCTTCCTGCGCCCGCAGCGCCAGAGCGCGGCCTTGTTCGTCATTCGTGAGGTAAATCAACGACGCTTTGCGTGGTGCCAGCGGCTTGGGCACCGAAATTTTCACCCGCAAGGTGCCCAACGATAGGGCCGTGACCACCGATACCACAGCGATGGCCGCCAGCATGGGAAAATACGACCGCGTGCGGTCACGCCAGACAAACACCCACTCGGGAGGAGGCATCGGCTTGTGTGACTTGGTGGCGGCGCTGGCCATGGCTCAAGGATCGATTTTCGGCACCGTGGCTTGGTTTTCCCCGGCGTTTTTACCAACGATCGCCAGGCGGAAACCTTGCCCAAGGATCAACTCCGTCACCTCCCGCTCGACTCCCACCGGGGTGCCGGCGTCGGTTTGCAACAGCACGATCGCCTTGGAGGAAGCACCTTCCTCATGGAGTTTTGCCAAGCGCGCGGAAAGCTCGGAAATCGTCACCGGATCGCGTCCGAAATGAACCTGCGGCGTAGGCTCGCCCGGCCCCAGCGTGACCACCAGCGCATCCTGATAGCGCTGCATTTGAAAACGCGACGGCGGCAGCTCCACCGCCACTCCCGATTGCAGGACCAGCGACGGGCCGAGCAGGAAAAAGAACATCATCAGCGCGAATAAATTGAGAATCGGCAGGGCATGCAGCAGCCCCGGGCGCTCGGGCAAGGTCATCTCCAGCTTCATTTTTCGGCTTCCTTGTGGGGTTTCGCATGCTTTTTCCCGTGAGTCACCTCGCCTCGGAATGGCGCAAATTCCTCTTCCTCGCGCGCGTCCGCGATGAGGTGCACCATCTCAATTCCCGCTCGCTCGATGCGATGGACCAGCCGCTTCGCCCGCCCGAGGAAATACAGGTAAAACAAGTAAAGCGGCACCGCCACCGTCAACCCGAGCACCGAGGTGATCAACGCGGCAAACACGCCACCCGAAAGCTCGGCCGGCCCGGTGAACCCTCCTTGTTCGCTGACTTTTTGAAAGGTTTCCAACATTCCCACCATCGTGCCAAGCAGTCCGATCAAGGGTGACAGCAAGGCGGCTCCGAGGATGGCCCGGATGTTTTTCTCGATGCGCGGGACTTCGAGCTGCCCGGCTTCCTGAACCACATCGCGTAGATCGGAGCGGCTCAAATAATAACGCAGCAAGGCGGCATGCGCCACCCGAGCCACCGGACCAGGTGCCCGCGCCGCTTCGTGCAAAGCCTCTGCAAAGGCCCTGCGGCGGATGTGGTGGGAAAGCCCGACCAGCAAATCGCCCACGTTGATCCGCGCCCGATGGAAGTAAAACAGGCGCTCCACCACACAAACCGCGCCGAAAAACGCCAATCCGAGCAACACCCAGACCAAAGGTCCGCCCTGTTCGATCATGCTTGAAGGTTCCATCAATGCCAAAGTCATGTAGAAAAACTTAAGCCCGCCTTCAACTCGCTGGCGAGCAACAAAAGCAGTTCAGGACTTCAGTCCGTTCTTCCGCTGCCTCCCCGAAGAACAGACTGAAGTCCTGAACTGCGTTTTTCCGCTTTCCACCATTTGCACTCCCACCCCATCATCCCGCCATGCTTCAAACTACGTCCGGACTCAAAAAACTTCTCCTCGAAAAATCCGTCCGCACCGGGACCTTCACCCTAGCCTCCGGAAAACAGAGCGACCTCTACATCGATTGCCGCGTCACCGCGCTTGATCCCTTCGGCGCGCTGCTCATCGGCGATCTCGGCTGGCACGCGGTGCGGTCCAAGATCCACTCGGAGCATCTCAAGATCGACGCCATTGGCGGCATGACGCTCGGAGCCGACCCCATTTCGCTCGCGGTCGGCATGACTTCCGCCACCCAGCACCCCGACGAAGCGCTCCAGGTTTTCACCGTTCGCAAGGAACCCAAAGGCCACGGCGCGGGCAAACAAATCGAGGGCAATTTCAAATCAGGAAACATCGTGATCGTCGTCGATGACGTGATCACGACGGGCGGTTCCACCCTCAAGGCGATCGACGCCATTGAGCGCGAAGGCGGAAAAGTCGCTTTCGCGCTGGTGCTCGTGGATCGCGAGGAAGGCGGCCGCCAAGCCATCGAAGAGCGTGGCGTCCACGTCATCTCGTTGTTTACCCGCACCTCGCTGCTCGACTAAATTCTGCCGAGAACGTCGCTGAAAACGGTCAACGTATCGTCCAGATCCGCTTCGGTGTGGGCGAGCGAAAGGAAGCCGGTTTCGTAGGGCGAGGGTGCCAGATAGATCCCCTCGTGGAGGCAGCCCCAGAAGAACTTTTTGAAGAATTCCAAGTCCTGCTTCATCACGTCCGAGACGTTGACGATCTCGCGGTCGGTGAAAAACAGGCAGAACATCGAGCCGACGCGGTTGAAGCGATAGGGCACGCCTTTTTCCCGCATGAGTTGGTGCACGCCCTTTTCAAAATGGGCTCCCAAAGCGTCGAGCCGGGCGAAACCCGAGTGATTTTCCAATTCACGCAGCTGCGCCAAACCCGCCGCCATCGCCAGCGGGTTGCCGCTGAGCGTGCCCGCCTGATAGACCGGGCCGATCGGCGCGAGGAAGTCCATCACATCCGCGCGACCCCCGAAAGCCCCAACCGGAAGCCCACCACCGATGACTTTTCCGAAGCAACTCAGGTCGGGTGTTAGGTTTTCCAACCCCTGCACGCCCGCTTTGCCGAGACGGAAGCCGGTCATGACCTCGTCGAAAATGAGCAGCGCGCCGTATTTGCGGGTGATCGTTGTGAGCAATTCCAGATAACCCGGTTTCGGAAACACCAGCCCGGCATTCGCGGGGTAGGATTCCACGATGATTGCGGCGATGGTTTCGCCCTGCGCGGCGAAGAGTTTCTCCAGAGCTTCCGGATCGTTGTATGGCAGCACGATGGTTTTTTCCGCAAATGCCTTGGGCACTCCGGCGGAATCCGGCTCGCCGTGGGTCAGCGCTCCAGAACCGGCGGCGACGAGCAACGAATCGCTGTGGCCATGATAACATCCGTCAAATTTCACGATGTAATCGCGCTTGGTAAATCCTCGGGCCAGGCGGATCGCGGACATGGTTGCCTCCGTCCCGGAATTGCACATTCGGACTTTTTCCACCGATGGCACCCAGCTGCAAACCGTGCGCGCCATTTCAATTTCAAACATGTTTGGAATGCCGAACGAGATCCCACTTTTGGCGACTTCGTGGATGGTGTTGGTGATGACGATGGGCGCGTGGCCGAGGATGTTAGGCCCCCACGAGCCGATGTAGTCGATGTAGTGTTTGCCATCGATGTCCTCGATCCGGCTGCCATGCGCGCGGCGGACGATGAACGGCTCGCCACCGACGTTGCGGAACGCCCGCACCGGCGAGTTCACCCCGCCCGGGATGTGTTGTTTGGCGACTGCGAACATCTTCTGCGAAAGGAGGCCTTGCGAATTCATGGGCGGATGATGGATGAGAATTTGCCAAGCTCCAACCGCTAAGCACAAAGATTTTCCAAATATTTCAGACGCCTTCGGAGTCGCATCAAAATGACGGTTCCGTTTTTGGAAAAAACCCTACCATGCCCCCATGCAACGGGAAATCTTCGCGCTCATCGCCGCCCAGAGCGTCGCCGTCGGTATGACACTTGATGAAATCGCTCGCGCGCGCGGAAAACCCACCAAATCCTCGATCCGCAAAACCAGCACCGGCCAATCCGGCCGCTGGGAGTGGGTCGATTACGAAGAAATCAAACACGACGTCAACCGCATCGACCCGGTCACCGGCAGCGTCTTCCGCCAGCTCTCCCATGTGACCCAGGTGGAAAAAAGCAAAACCGCCGTCGAGTTTGAAAACAACGCCGTCACTGCGGCCGAAGAAAGCGAGGACCGCCAAGGCGGCAATGTCCGGATCGTCGTCCCGCCGCTACTATTCCACTGGTGAGCGGTGCGCCGGAGCAATGGGAAAATCACGCGTCTCCGCCCTTGCCACGCGGCGACTCAGCGCATTGACTTCCTCCCACTTCATCTTCCTCACCGTGAAAGCCCACGAACTCTACACCGCCATTGACCCCGCCCTTGTCACTCAAATCCTCGATTGGTTCCGCGCCAACGACCGGAATGTTTACAAGTCGGCCGTCGCCACCCTTGCTGGAAACCGCAAGCTCCGCCCCGTTTTCATCCAAAAGAAATCCATGGTCGAGCAATATGCCTGGATTCACAAAACCCTCAAACTCCACGCCTGCGACACCATCGGCGAGCACCTGCTGCAGGCCTACTTGATGGCTGGCCAACAATCGCTGCTCGCCATGTTCTGCGACGGCATGGGCATCCCGCACGATGGCAAGGGCTCCGTCGTCGGTGACCTGCCGAAAAAACTCGATCCGGAGCGCCTCAACACCACCATCGACCGCCTCGTCGATATCTTCGACCCCAAGCTGCTCACCGTTTACCTCCATTGCTTCAACATGCAGGTCCCCGGCGGCTGGACCGAACTCAGCGCCAAGCTGGAATCCGACGAGCGCCTCGTGCTCGCCTAACAAACCGTAGTCCAGGACTTCAGTCCGATCCCACGTGGCTGCGGCCGCAGGCCATGTCGGAGGCGTATAACCTCCAATCCAATCCCCATATCAGGCGGCAATGCCCCCTGAGGCCTTGCACCGCCGGACATTCCTGCCTAGTTTGCGCACCCGACCCGGAAATTCCATGCCCAAAGTTTACGTCAAGACCTACGGATGCCAGATGAATGAGCGCGACTCCGAACAGGTCGCGAAAATGTTCTCCGAAGGCGGCTACACGGTCACCAGCGACGAAAACGAAGCCGACGCCATCCTGATCAACACCTGCTCGGTGAGAGACCAGGCGGAGCAGAAGGCGCTCGGCAAAATGGGCACCATGATGCACCGCGGCCGCGACCGCAAACACGTCGTTTACGGCTTCATGGGCTGCATGGCCCAATCGCGCGGCGAGGAGCTTTTCAAATCCGTACCGAGCCTCGATGTGGTCGTCGGCACGCAGAAATACCACAAGGTTTTCGAATACGTGGACGGCATCCTCCAACGCCGGTTAGAGGCCCGCATGGACGATCCCACCTACTCGCTCCGAGGCACCAGCGTTTGCGACACCGCCGAGGAGGAAGGCTCGCAAAACACCATCCGCGACCACGTCCCAAAGGCGCACGAGGCCAGCGCCTTCGTCTCCATCATGCAGGGCTGCAACATGCGCTGCTCATTCTGCATCGTCCCGGACACCCGCGGCAAAGAACGCGGCCGCCCCATCGCCGATATCGTTGGCGAGGTCCGCCATCTCGCCGCTCACGGCGTGAAAGAAATCACTCTGTTAGGCCAGATCGTCAATCTCTACGGCCGCACCGAGTTTCCGAAAATTGACGGCAAATCACCCTTCGTCCAACTGCTCGAAGCCGTGCACCAGGTCGAAGGCATCGAGCGCATCCGCTTCACCTCGCCGCATCCCATCGGCTACCGGGACGACCTTATCGCCGCCTTCACCTATCTGCCGAAACTTTGCTCCCACATCCATTTCCCGATGCAAAGCGGCTCCGACCGCATCCTCAAGGTGATGCGCCGCCCTTACAAAAACGAAAAGTTCGTCGAAATCTGCGAGAAAATGAAAGCCGCACGTCCCGGCATCGCCATCACCACCGACATCATCGTCGGCTTCCCGGGCGAGACCGAAGAGGATTTCCAAGCCACCATCGACACCGTCGAGTGCCTCCAATTCGACAACGCCTTCGTCTTCCGTTACTCAAAACGCCGCAACACCCCAGCCGCCGAAATGGACGGGCAGATCGACGAGTCGGTGAAGGAAGAACGCAACCAACGTCTGTTAGCCGTGGTGGACCGCCTCGCCATCGCCAGCAACGCCTCCAAGGTCGGCACCCGCCAGCAGGTGCTCTGCGAAGGCCCCTCCAAAAACAACGCCGCAAGGCTCACAGGCAGGACGACGCACAACAAAATCGTCATCTTCGACGGCGACCCCGCGCGCCTCACCGGCCAAATCCTCGACATCCAAATCGAGCAGTCCACCGGCTTCACCCTCTTCGGCACCGCTTGCCTAACGGAGCGCTGACTTCACTCCCGTGCCTTTAAGCATTGGATTTTGTATCGTTCGATTCTTGATCCCGCCAGGGATCATCGAGGGTGCCCCGGGTCGAGGGAAAGCTTCCCCACAGTCACTGGGCCAATCCTCAAAGGCCGTGGGCTAAAACCACCGCTCGTTTGGAAGGGATCTTTCTCATTCCCCCGTCTTGTCATGCGCGGCAGCACAACGGCGTGCCTGCAAAAGCTATAAAATATCTTAGATATTAAATATTAGTACCCACAATGTTGGAGCTGCGGGGATGGATGTTTCGTCGGGCTGGTCTTCGCACCGGGGCACCGCGAAGAATCCAAAGCGGTGTCGCCGCTAGCGCTCTGTCACCGCACTCCAATCATTGGCTCTTCTTTGGACTGCGGCGGAAACCGTCCGATTCACAAAGCATCGTTGGCGCGGAGCGCGAAATGGAGTTGATTCCCTCACCGCACATGAAATTCCTACGCACACTCTCCTGCTGGCTGATCGGGGGATTTTTCATGTTCGCCGGCATCGCCCACTTTGTCTCGCCGACCGTCTATCTGCCGATGATGCCTCCCTATCTGCCCTGGCCCATGGCACTCATCTATCTGAGCGGCGCGGCCGAGATCGCAGGCGGCGCAGGACTGCTCATCCCCCGGCTGAGGCAGGCCGCCGCGTGGGGCCTGATCGCCCTCCTGTTAGCCATTTTCCCGGCCAACATCCACATGCTGATGACCGGCCTGATCCTCGACGGAAAACAAGTCCCCGAGTGGGTTCTGTGGGTGCGCCTGCCGCTGCAGTTCCTCCTGGTGCTCTGGATTTACGCGTGTGGTATCGCAAAGACCACCGTTAGATCCGGGACAAAGTTAGATAGATAGCCGTTGAGTTGAGCCCTAGATAGAAAAAATATTTCCAAGGCGGCATGGCGAGGATTCTTAGACAGATCAGCCCATAGATGACCAGCGCACCCAGGATGATGAATTCCACAAAACCCATCAGGTATGCGAGGTGACCGGGGTTTCCGCCCATATGCGGAAGCGCGCAAACGACGATCAGAATCTGGAGCCAATGGAAGACCCCGAGGTCCAGCATGCGGTTTTCCTCATCACGCCTGGGGCCGGATTTTGCAATCGCAACGATCAGAGGCGATAGCCACACCACCAACACCAGAGCGGAGGCCTGCCCGAAACTCATGTGATCCTTCGACAGCGCGAGAAGTAAAATACATGGAATGGCAAATGCCAGCAAAGCGGTGGATAAGACCAGCGAAAGATCAGCAATAGGCATGGTTTTCAGCCGCTTGATCATGGCATTTCAATGCTTTAAACCGGCATCCTGTCCCATGCGGCCCAAAATGCGGTGGTTTGGGCGGCGTCGGGGATGATTTCCAACAACAGGGTTTTTTCGCCGGTTTCCAGTTGATCGAAATCATCGACCTGTTGGATGCGCAGGTGATTCATGCCCCAGAGGGTGGCGAGTCCTGATAGATCGGCGGTTTGGGGATTGGTCATCCATTCGATGGCACGCGGGCTCATCGATTGCAGACGCGGGAGCCGTTCGAAAATCTTGCCGCCGCCGTTGTTGATGACCACCAGCACGCGACCGGCGGTGTTGATTTGTTCCAGCACGAAGGGCGCGGCGAGATCGTAGAGCGCGGTGAGATCGCCGACGACCGCCCAGGTTTCACTCACGTCCGCCGACCATCCGAGCCAAGTGCTCACTTGGCCGTCGATGCCGTTGGCACCGCGGTTGGCGCGGACCGAGGGGACGGGGCGCTGCCATTGGGCGAAGAGATTCCACTCGCGGATAGGCATGCTGTTGCCGAGAAACAGGCCGCCGCCAATCGAAGCGTAGTGGGAAAGCGTGCGCAGCAGGGCAGGCTCGCTATCGGGATACGATTCTAACAACTCATCGATTTTCACCGCACGACTGCCGGCGGCGGTTAGATAATCGAGCGCGTCGTCGGCCAATTCGATTTCGCCAAGGGCGGGCAGCACGCGTTCCAGCGGGCCACGCAGCACCTTCGAGGCCCGGGCGAGCCCTGGCAGGCCATTGCGGCAGACGGACCAGACGGAAATTTCGGGAAGGCTCTCCAAATCCCGCCAAAAGCGGCCGCTCGGCACCTCGCCGAGACGCAGGATTTTCCCGGGTGGGCGGGACTTGAGGACCCGGTCGCCATCGTGGATCGCGAGCGATTGCAAGGCTTCGCGCAGGCCGCTGGTGGCCTCGGCGATGAGTGGCGCGCCGAGGTCCTGGCAGAAGTGGAAAACTTCCTCGCGTTCGTCCGGTTCGAGCCCGCCGATGAGGACGACGAGGCCTTGGTAAGTTTCCTCGCGCAGCCATCGGGCAAGCGCGGCGACGTCGAGCCGGTCCTTGGCGGGGGTGAATGTGCCAACTGTTTCGTTGACGAAATTTTCAGCACCGGCTTCGAAGGTTTCTTCAAACTCAGGGTTAATATGCAACGGCTGTTTCCCATCCCAATTTTCGAGAGTCCCCTGCCAGGCGTAGTCGCCGAAGAGGCCGGGTTGGACGATCGATTGCGGGGCACCGGTGCCACGGAATTCCGCCGGGCGGTCCGCAGTGATGGCGACCAGCGGCCGCGCCTGATAGTGCGCCTCGATGATCGAGGGCAGGAGCTCGGCCGCCGCGGTGCCGCTGGTGGTGATGACGGCGCAAGGTTGGCTGGTTTCCAAGGTCCGCCCGAGCGCGAAGAAGCCGGCGCTGCGTTCTTCAAAGTGCCGCCAGACGCGCACCAGGCCGGCAGCCTCCGCTCGCGCGAGCACTTCTAACAATGCCGCGTTGCGCGCGCCGGCGCAGACGACGAACTCGCACACGCCGGCCTTGAGACAATTTTTCACCACATCGAGCGCCGGATACCATGCATTCACGGCGTTTTCCTATCCTAGTGGATCACGAATGTCCAAGCGTGTTGTTTTGCGAGTTCTAGCGAAAAACCCCGTAGAGCATGCCCATCAGGACCAAGACCGCGAGCACCCACCAATACCATTTCAGCCCGGTTTTACGATGCGGGGCCTTGCCGAATTCGCGGGCGATGAAGTCGTTGTAGTCGAAATCCTCGTCGGGCAGATTCAGGCCGTCGGAGGAACTGTCCTGCTCCCAAGGTTTTTTCGCGGGTTTGGATTTCCCGCCCTTTTTGGCGCAGCCGGGGCAGGGCCTTCCGACTTCGACTTCGGCTTCGCAAAACGGGCAGATGTAGCGGAGGGCTTTGGGCATGGGCGACGATTTCAAATGAGCGGTATGCGGCCAATCTGCACAAGCCTGAAGAATCACTTGGCAAGCGGGCGCTCGCCATGGAACTTGGGCCCGGAATGGGATTGAGTCTTTCTGAATTGCGCGATGGCCTGCCCGAGGGCGGCCTGTTTGGCGGCGGGGCGTGGCGCTGGTCGCCCGAACCGCTCAAACTCACCCAGGCGGAGGCGCGGCAAATGATGTCGCTCGGCCACCCGCTGGCCCGCTTCCAACAGGCGTGCGACGGCCTCTACCGGCGCAGCGCGGCGGGAAAACTGCCGGTGTGGCTGGCGGAATTGCTCGATGAGGGGAAACCTGAATGGCTGGCGAAAATGCAGCGGGAAACCTCGACGGCGGAGCAATTTCCCCGCGTGATCCGGCCGGATTTGATTTTGACGGAAACTGGGTTTTCCATGACCGAGTTGGACAGCGTGCCCGGCGGGATCGGCGTGGCGGCGTGGCTGGCGCAGGTCTATTCCAAGGCAGGATTCGAGGTGCTGGGCGGGCCAAACGGCATGATCGAGGGCTTCCGATCGTTGATGCCCGAAGGCGGCGCGGTGCTGGTTTCCGAAGAATCCGCCGACTACCGGCCGGAAATGGATTGGCTGACGGGCGAACTGGGCGCGGCTTGGGAAGTCTTATCCGCCGAGGAATACGTGCCCGACGGCAAGGCACTTTACCGGTTTTTTGAGCTGTTTGATTGGGAGTCGATCCCGGTTTCCCGGAAACTCGCCGATGGCGCGGCCGCCGGAGAAATCAAGATCACCCCGCCGTTCAAGCCGCACTTGGAGGACAAGCTGTGGCTGGCGCTGCTGTGGTCGCCCGCGCTCAAGAAGGTTTGGGAGAAAACGCTGCGTGGGAGCCATTTGAAACGCCTGCGCGAGTTGGTACCATTCGGCTGGGTGCTCGATCCGACGCCCCTGCCGCCCCACGCCGCACTGCCACGGATGAATGCGCATTCGTGGGAGGAAGTCGCCCATTTCAGCCAAAAGGAACGCCAGCTCGTGCTCAAAGTCAGCGGCTTCCACGAAACCGCCTGGGGCTCCCGCGGAGTCTTCATCGGCCACGACATGCCGTCCGCCGAGTGGGCCGAGCGGCTGGGCACCGCGCTCGAGCAATCCTCCGAGCAACCGTGGATTCTCCAGGAATTCCGCGAGGGCCGGCGGGTGGAGCACCCGGTTTTCCGCGACGATGGCTCGGTGGAAATGATGCAGGGCCGAGTCCGGCTTTGCCCTTACTTTTTCACCAACGATGCCGGAGAAACGAACTTCGGCGGCTGCCTGGCGACCATCGTGCCGGCGGATAAGAAAAAAATCCACGGCATGAGCGACGGGATTTTGGTGCCTTGCGTGATCGGATAAACGCAAAAAACAGCTCGGCTATCACGCCGGGCTGTTTTTGAAAGTTTCGCTTCAGTCGGGAATCAGACGATTCCAGCCTTCTTGAGCGTCACGTAGGCACCATTCTTGTTGATGGTCTTCAGTGCGCGGCAGCTCAGCTTGAGGCGGATGAATTTGCTGAGCTCGGGGACCCAGATGCGCTTGGTTTGAAGATTGGGGGAAACGGTGCGCTTCACCACTTTCGTGACGTGACGACCGATACCACCTTTTTTCTTGGCCAAACCAGAACGGTGAATTTTTCCGCCAGAGCGGACGCGGGTTCCTCGGATGCTACAAATACGGGCCATAATAAAAAAAGTTGCGGGGTTGCGGGACGCGGAGAATGGCGTCGGAATCCGACCCGTCAAGACGAATCCTGACAAATCCGGGCTAATTTTTCACAAGCGGCCTTTGCGCAGCTTGTTCGTCCAACGTGCGATGTCCTTGAAAATGGACTCCCGTTTTTCGTCATACATCAACAAATGGTAGGCCTGCGGGTAATTGTGGTAGGTTTTCGAAACCCCGGCGGGAATCCGCGCGACGAACCCGCGCACATCGGAATCGTTGTTGAAATAGTCTTTGCCGCCGTGCAGCACGAGTACGGGCGTGCGGAAGGTGGTGGCGCAGTCGTTCATGCCATCGATGTGCCGGCCAAGCGCGGCAAGCAGACGGAGCGTGTGCTTGTCGATATCGTAGGGATTTTTCTTCGATTGAGCCGAATGGGTGGTGGCTTGCGTCATTTGCACGTCCTCACCACCGACAAGCGTATCCAGCGAGACCCGCGCGAGCGGCAAGGTCGTCGCGGCGATTTGAATCAACCCGGGAGTCCATGCCGGAATGTCGTCACGGAAGCGGACGATCGGCGAGGACAGCGCCAAGCCATCGCAAGGCGGGTCATTCACAGGAGCCTCGCGCCAGGCGTGAGAGGCAATCAGCGCGCCCATGCTTTCACCAAACCAAACAACCTTCGCATCCGGATGCTGCTCGCGGACGAGTTGGGTGAAAGCGAAAAGATCACGATACCAGTCGGACGGATCGCCAATGTCGCCGCGGCGGGCTTGGATTGGATCACTGCCTTGGCCGCGCACCTCGTAAGCATAGAGCCCGGTCTTGGGCTGATTTTGCAGAAAATGGTTTCCCAGATTGGCGTAATCGATCGAGGCACCGCAAAACCCGTGGATGCCGATGACGATAACGTCCTGCTCCACATTTTTGGAGATCCACTTCCGGTAACCGAACGATTCGCCCTTCACGGAGTCTCCTTTCGAGTGGCTCACCGTCGTGTATTGCGGCGCACAACCTGCCAGGAAGATCGCCACCACACAGGCAGCGATTTCGCGAATTTTCGGCGGCAGGAATTGGATCACTGGGAAAATCTCGCAGAATCGGGGGAAAGTGCAACGCCAGAACCCGCCCGAGGCCCCGCCCGCGAAAGCGAGTTGCTAGATGATCCGGAAAACTTCGCACTCCACGCCCCGCGGGTTTTCACCACCCGGTGAAGTGCACATTACGGATGCCTCACCGGCGACTTGAATCGGCTCAACCGATAATTCCACACATGCAACCATGGGTGCATGCCGTGCTCATCCGATGCGAGGTAGGCGGAATAAGCGACGCCCGCAAACCAAAAACAAGGAACCACCAGCAGGGCCAAACCCAAGGTCGCAAAGGCGAGCAAAGCCGCAATCGATGAGCCCGCTATGCAGGATCGGCGGTCCCACCTAAATGGGGGCTCTGAAATCACCAGGGGCGCCGGCTCACTCCGGCAGCTCGATTTTCTCCCCGAGGTGCTGCGGGCGGGTGTTGAGAAAATTGACGTCGAGCCACATTTTGACGCGCGCGCCGACTTCGCGGATGTTGGTTTTCATACCGGCTTGGGTATCGACGTCGCGGGCGTTGAATCCGTAAGCTTTGATGCCGTTCGCCTGCGCCAGATAGATGGCGCGTTCGTTTTGGAATCGCTGGCTGATGAGGAGGATTGAATCCGCTCCGAAAATCTCTTTGGCGCGCACCACCGAGTCGAAAGTGCGCATCCCGGAATCATCGCAGACGATGCGGTCCGCCGGGATGCCGAGCTCGACGAGCGCCTGTTTCATTTTTTCGGGTTCGTTGTAGTAAAGGCTGCTGCGGTTGTCTCCGGAAACAATCAGGGTTTGCACTTTGTCGGCTTTCCAGACAGCGGCGGCGGCGTCCATCCGGTAGCGGAAGTAGAGGTTTTCGCGGCCTTTGATGCGGTCGGTCGTGCCGAACACCAAGCCAACCTTGGTTTTGGGAAGCGCCGGGATTTCATCAAACAAGCGCCCGCGCGACGCCCAGATTGCGGTGATATTCGCGTAAGCCACCAGCACGCAGAAGATCACTAACAGCAGCAAGGCTAGGCGAAACAAGCGCCGCATCCAGGCACGCAATCCGGATTTCACCTTCGGCTTCATGAGCTTTTCGCCGTTGGGACTTCCGCGACGCGTCGCGGCCACTGCAGCAGGGATTTCACTGCATCGGCAAAGCCACCGATGAGCGGCTCCTCGGGCGCGAGCACCCGCAGGCGGTTCGCCGTCTCAACAAAGTGGATCTCTGAAAAACGTCCCGCCAGCTCGCCGTCCACCTCCACCGGCACTTCGCGGTCCGCCTTCACCGTGAATTCCTCCGCTTGAAAATACGTCGTCGAGGCCATCAGATCGATGCCACCGGTGGCCAGCCCGCGCAGCGAGTCCAGCACCAGCCGGTAGCCGGATTCCTTGTAAACCAGAACATCGAGCTTCGAATCATGGTTATTCGCATTGCGGAAGAACCTAAACTGCCCGCCGTAAAGCGAACCATTCCCGGCCAACACCGCCACGCCCTCTTCGCACCGACCGTCCGGGCAGGTGACCACGATCTTCGGCGGCTTCTCACCGAGCACCTTGACCGCGGCTAACAAATAAGCGAGCGGGCCTAACATTTTTTTTGACTCCCAGGTGGTTTCCTCAATCACTTGGGCGTCGAACCCGACGCCGGCCATCTGGACGAACGGTGCGCCATTCGCCTCGAACAAATCCACATCGCGGACAAACCCACGCTCGATCACTAGGAATGCGCGCTCCAACGAATCGAAAGGAATGCTCATTTCCCTCGCAAAAACATTCATCGTCCCCGCCGGCAATACGCCAAGGATCGTCTTCGTGCCTGCCAGACCGCTCACCACTTCGTTGAGCGTGCCATCACCACCGGCTGCGATGACCACCGGCTCGCCCGCCGCCGCGAAGCGCGCTGCCAACTCACGCGCCTCACCGGCGTGATTGGTCGCATAAATCGCAAAACGGTTCGCATGGCCCATCAAAAACCGCAGCATCCGCTCACCCTTCTGACTGCGTGCCCGAGGGTTGAAAATAAGCGGATACCGGTGCGGTGTCTCCATGGCCGATTCTTCACCCATGCCCGCCTTCACCGCAACCCGATTTCACCCAGCGCCTCAATCACCTGGTCCAGCGGCAGGCCCATCACATTTTCGAAACTGCCCCGGATCTCCGAGACAATGCGCTCGCCGTGCTCTTGGATGCCATACGCGCCCGCCTTGTCCAGCGGGTTAACGAGTGAGAAATAGTCTGAAATCGCCGTGTCATCGAGCTCGCGGAAGGTCACCTCGGTGAGGTCGTGGAAGGAATTTTTCACACCATGCGGATCGATCACACAGACGCCGGTGCAGACTTGGTGGGTGCGACCTGATAGATGCCGCAACATTGCCCGCGCCTCATCTAGGTCCGCCGGTTTTCCGAGCGGCAGATCATCGATGAACACCAGCGTGTCCGCACCAATCACCGTGGCATCCGGCCGCAGCAACGCCACCGCGGCGGCTTTCAAGCCGGCATTGATCTCGCAGAGCACATCCGGTTTGAGCGAGGCGTCATGGATTTCCTCCGCCGGCGAATGCATCACCTCGAAAACCACGCCCGCCCGCGCTAACAATTCACTGCGGCGGGGCGAGGCGGAGGCGAGCACGATGGGCATGCGGCTAAATGCCCGAAAAACCATTTCTCAAGCAACCCATAACCCTCTGAAAATTCCAGTGCAGCCGTAAACCCCAATCATCTACCGACTTCCAGCCCCTCCATCTCATCGCGCATGTGGTCCATCAGCCGTTGCATGTCGCTGAGATGACGTTCCATCCGTTCCTCACCTCCAGGGATCATCCGACTTTGCGGCACGGGGCCGCCGGCTTGCAAGGGCGCATCTTCGGCCTCGGGTTCAGGAGTTGCTTGGGCAAGTTCCGGATCTTCGACATCCTGTTTGAGCAATGCAACGACAGCCGCTGACGGCATCACAAATGAGCGGGTTCGGTCAGCGCGGGCCATGGTGATGCCCATGACGCGCCCTTGTAAATCCACCACTGGGCCGCCGACTTGGTTAGGCTTCGGCCGCATGTCGGTTTGAATCACACGGGTGAACGAATCGCGGACTTGGCTGATCGGCCCGCCCATGCGCTCCATTTGTTGCAAACGCTGGCCGGAAAATTGCGGCAGTTTCGGGCGATTTCCCACCACCACATCCAGCGGCTGGCCGCCTTTACCGGCGTCCACCCACAATGAAACCTTTTCGCCAGGCAACACGCCGGTCAGCGCGTTTTTCAATTCCAGCAAGCCGGAAATCGTGCGTTCGCCGACTTTGAGAATGATATCCCCCTTTTTCAGACCCGCAGCCTCTGCCCCGGAACTTTTGGAGACGATGTCGATTTTCACTCCGGGCCCGCTGTAGCCAAGGGTGCCGGTGATGCCGATAAACGCCTGATCCGTATCGCGCAGGTTGCGTTCGAGCACACTCACCACGCCGAAGGCCGCCGGGCGACCGTCGGGCTGCGATGCCACCAGGAAGCCTCCGAGTTTCGGGGTTTCAAACGACCACTTCACAGGCGTCAGCGGCGCACCCATTACTTCTAACAAAACCAAATCCTCCGCCGCATAAACCCCGGCCACTTTCACCGGACGCAGAACTGCGCCGTCGGCTTCCACCCGCAGGTTGCCCCTCGCGCGGACGAGCTCGCTCCACTTGGTGAGAATTTTCGAGCCGTCGCCGACGACGGTGCCGTAGGCGAGCCGCCGCGTCCCGGCCCACACTCTAACAGTGGACTTCGCCACATCCGCAAGCACCGGCATGATCGCAGCATTGAATTCATCCGCCTGCTCGTCCACCGCCTGGCGCTCCTCCGGACGAAGCAGCGGGATGCCATCCTGCGCAAGCAGCGCTGCGGGTAAAAGCATCGCTCCCAAAAAATAACCGATCGATCTCATATCCTTGAATAGTGGGTGTTGAATGTGGATATTAGCGCTCTTCGTAAAGATCACCGCGACGGGCAAGCGTGACATTGATTTCAGAACTGCGGGTATCGCGCTTGACCTGAAGTTTGATTTTATCGCCGGCCTCGCGTTTGGCTAACAGAACGGTGAGTTCGCGGAAATTTCGGATCGGTTTGTCGTCGAGTTGCTCGATCACATCGCCGATCCGCAAGCCCGCCGCCGCCGCAGGTGACCTCGGGGCGACTTCGCCAACGGTCACACCGCCCCTGCCGCGGCCGTCTTGCGCGCCGATTCCCAGCACCGGCATCTCGGGATTGGCAAACGGGTTCATCTGAAGTTGCCCCCACGCCTCGCCGGCCACCAGGCGGTCCCAATCCTGGCGGAAACCATCAATGCCCGCATGGTTGTTGTTGGTGAGGGAAAGTCCGATCGATGAATTGATGCCGATGATTTTGCCATCCAGATCGAACAACGGTCCGCCCGAATCACCACCGATGAGCGTGCAGTCGGTGGTTAGGAAATTTCCGGGGCCTTTGGAAACCACCCGGCCGAATCTAACCGGCGGAGTGCGCGCCGCATCGAAGCCTGCGGAGTGGCCGAGGGCGATCACCCAATCGCCGGCTTGGAGCGGCTTCGAGGTGCCCATCCCAACGAATGGCCACGGGCCGGGATTGACGATTTGCACCATGCCGATGTCCTTGGAATAGTTGGCACCCAGCACTTTCCCCTTCACCTGTGAGCCATTGGGGAAGACCACCATCAGGTCTTCCGCGCCTTGGACAACGTGGGCAGCCGTGAGGATCAGCCCGTCAGCGGTAGTGATCACACCCGAACCGGAAGAGCCGGTATCCTCGGAAATCAAAGCCACCGTGGACGGCAAAACCTTGCTGGCAACCGCCTCAACTTTCGCCTCGATCTTCGCCAGATCTGCCAAATCCCGGATGGGCTCGCGGGCTTGGGTCGAGCCGGCCACGGCCAGCAGCCACAGAGCTGCAATGATGAGTGAAACGCTTGAGTTGATTTTCATGATCGCATGGATTGAAACGCCACCGCCCCACCGTTTCGTCTGGCAATAATCAAGGGTGGAAGATCGGCGCAGGATCGCATACGATTGACACGAAGATGCCAAAACGCAACCCACCAGAATTCAACCCACGGCTAGCCAACAACCCGTCTCGCGGCCCCGGTGCTCTCTCGTTGCTTCTATTCTGGCCCTTCCACCTCTTCACCCTTCTCACCCGACCGCTCAGCCAACCACTGAAGTTTTTCGCACGCCTCGGCGGCTACCCCGTCGCCGCCGGTCTCTACGCCCTCGCATTTCTCGCCGTGATCTACGGAATCCGGGCGAAAAGCTACGACCTTTCGAAAATCCATGCCATGCCCCAGCGCTCGATCATCACCGATCGCCTCGGCGAGGAAATCGGCCGCATCCACGGCGAAAAGCGCTCCCTTGTGCCGTTGAAACAAGTTTCCGAAGACTTCCGCAAAGCCATCCTCGCGCGGGAGGACGAGCGATTTTACAAACATGGTGCCGTCGATCTCATCGGCATCGGCCGCGCGATTCTCAAAAACCTGCAAGGCAAAAAAGAAGGCGCTTCCACCATCACCCAGCAGCTCGCCTCGGATATCTTCCAACTGAAACGCGGCGAAAAACGCGGCGACACACCCCGCCAGTTGGACCGCAAAATGTTGGAAATCGCCATCGCCTTCCGCTTGGAAAGCATGCTGGAAAAAGACCACATCCTCGAAGCCTATATCAACCAAATCAACTGGGGCCGCCAAATCAAAGGCGTCGGCGAGGCGTCGCGCATTTATTTCGAAAAACACCCGTCCGAGCTCACGCTTTCTCAATCCGCGCTGCTAGCCGGCATCGTGCGCGGGCCGGATTCCTTCAACCCCTTCAAGTCGATGGAGGCCGCCACCCGCGAGCGCAACACCACGCTGGAGCGCATGGTCATCGCCAAAGCCATCAGCCAGGCCGAAGCGGACGCCGCCAAGCTGGAACCCATCGAAATCCGCCCGGAATGGCGGCGCGAAGCCCACGAATCCTACGCCATGGATGCCATCCGCCGCGATCTCGAAGTGATCCTCGAAAAGGAAAACATCGAACTCGGCGGACTCAACATCACCACCACCATCGACCTCCGCATCCAACAAACGGGCGAAAAAGCGCTCGATAAAAAACTCCGTGAAGTCGAGCGGATCGGCGGCTATCCGCATCAAACGCGGACCGCCTGGCTCGCCACCCCCGAGGACCAACGCAAGGAAACCGACTACATCCAAGGCGCAGCCGTCGTCATCGAAAACCGCACCGGTGCCGTGCTCGCCATCGTCGGCGGGCGCGATGCCGATGAATCCCGCTTCAACCGCGCCAACCAGGGCAACGGCCGCCAGGTCGGCTCGTTGTTCAAGCCCTTCGTCTATCTGGCTGCATTCGATGCCGGCCTCCGCCCTAACACCCAAATCAGCGACGGCGCGATTCAGCGCGGTGAAATCAAGGGCGGCGGCACTTGGCGGCCTAACAACTCGGACGGTAAATTCGGCGGTATGCAGCCGGTTTCCTACGGACTCATCCGCTCGCGCAACACCATGTCCGTGCGCGTCGGGAATTACGCCGGGCTTACCAAGGTCAAGGAAGTCACCCGCATGGCCGGATTCTCCACGGACATGCCTAACAGCCCAGCATCGTTTCTCGGCACTTGGGATGCCACGCCGTGGGAGGTCGCCACCGCCTACACCATTTTCCCCAATGACGGCATCCGATACCGGCCGTATCTAATTTCCGAAATCAAGGACCGCGACGGCAACATCCTCTACACCACCCCTCCCCTTCCCTATCAAGCTGCCAAAGCCGGATCCGCCTGGTCGATTTCCCGCATCCTCAACGAGGTCGCCACCCGCGGCACCGCCGCCTCTGTCACCCGCCTCGGCTTCGACAAACCCTGCGGCGGCAAAACCGGCACCACCAACGATTTCAAAGACGCCTGGTTCGCCGGCTACACCTCCACCCTCACCTGCGCCGTCTGGGTCGGCTTCGACAAACCGAAAAAAACCATCCAAGGCGGCTACGGCTCCACCCTTTCACTCCCCGTCTGGGTGGACATCATGAAAACCGCCGATCGCCTCGGCTACAAAGCCGGCAAGCTCAACAGCAAGGTCAACATCGTAGAAATGGAACTCTGCCGCCTCTCCGGAAAACGCGCCACCAACGGCTGCCGCAGTGCCGGCACCGCCTACACCGACCAAGTCCCCGGCGACATCGCCCTGACGGAAAACGACCTCTGTCCCATCCACCCCGCCCGCGCCCTCGCGGTCGATGAAGCCAGCGTCCCACCCCCAGCGGCCCGCGCGCCGGAGGATGAACCTTTGCGCGCCCTACCTGTCGAGGACGTCATGGACGAACCAATCCCCCGCGCTCTTCCTGTTGAATGAACTTACCAAATCATTTCCCGAACTCGGTCACCAAGGCCGAGACGGTGGCTTTGGCATCGCCATACAACATGCGGGTGTTTTCATTGAAAAACAGCGCGTTTTCCAAGCCGGAGAAGCCGGTGCCCTTGCCGCGCTTGAGGCAGTAAACAGTTTTCGCCTCGTGGGCATTGATGATGGGCATGCCATAAATCGGGCTACCGGGATCATTCAGGGCAGCTGGGTTCACCACATCATTCGCGCCGATGACGATGGCGACATCGACGGTGGACATCACCGGATTGACCTGGTCCATCTCATAGAGTTGCTCGAAGGGCACGTCGGCTTCGGCGAGCAGCACATTCATGTGGCCCGGCATGCGACCGGCGACCGGGTGGATGGCAAAACGAATTTCCGCACCGTTGGCTTCCAGCAGTTCCGCGAGTTCTTTGACAGCGTGCTGCGCCTGGGCGACCGCCATGCCATAGCCCGGGATGATGACCACGCTCTGGGCGGCTTCGAGAACATAGAATGCATCTTCGGTGGAGGACGCTTTCATTTCCCCCTTCACCTCGCCGGCGGCTTGGATGGTGGCACCGAAACCGCTGAAGAGCACGTTGCCAATGGTGCGGTTCATCGACTTGCACATGATCATGGTGAGGATGATGCCGGACGCGCCAACGAGACAACCCGCGACGACGAGCACGTTGTTGAGAATGATGAAACCGGCCATCGAGGCGGCGATGCCGGACAGGGAATTGAGCAGTGAAATGACCACCGGCATGTCGCCGCCGCCAATGGGCAGAGTCATCAAAACTCCCAAGATCAGCGAGAGCGCGACCAACACCAACCCGGCGGTGAAGGCCATTTGATTGTCCACGCCCGCAGTCATCAGCCCGATGCCGACGAGCGAGGCGGCAATCACTAAAAAGTTGATCAATTTCTGACCGGCGAAAAGCGTGGGCTTGCCGGAGATTTTCGCGGATAGTTTGCCATAGGCCACAAGGCTACCGGTAAAGGTGACACCACCTATCAGAACGGTCAGGCCGATGGCCACGATCACAAACCAACCGGGGACGACGACACCACTTTGCCCTTCCAACAATTTCAAATAGTGAACGATGCCATTGTCGCGAAGTTTGACATACTCCGCAGCAGCGACGAACAGCGAGGCGAGTCCACCGAAACCATTGAACAGCGCGACCATTTCCGGCATGCCGGTCATTTGCACCCGATAGGCGGCAATCCCGCCGATGACGGCTCCAAGGGCGATCCCGCTGACCACCATCCACCATTCGAGGCCGAAGTAAAGCAGCGTCGCGATGACGGCCAGCAGCATGCCGACCGAGGAAAGCCGGTTGCCACGGCGCGCGGTCTCCGCACGGCCGAGCATCTTGATCCCGAAGATGAACAGGATCGAGGAGATGATGTATAACAGATTGATGAAGACGGCACTCATACTTTCGGCCCTTGTTTGGTGGAATCACCCTTTTTCTTGAACATGGCGAGCATCCGGTCGGTGACCATGTAGCCGCCGACGACGTTGATGGTGGCGAGCACCACCGCCGCAAAGCCCAGCCATTTCGCGGTGGGCGATTCGCCGACATTGAGAGCCAATAACGCGCCGACGATGGTGATCCCGGAAATTGCGTTGGACCCGCTCATCAGCGGCGTGTGCAATTGCGAGGGCACTTTGGCGATCAGCTCGAAGCCGAGAAAGATCGCAAGGGTGAAGGCGAAGAGCAGCAGCAGCAGTGGGGCGAGTTCCATGGGAGTTCGATTGTTAGAGTTTGTGGAATCGTTCATGCACGATCTTGCCATCGTGGGTGAGCATGCAGCACTTGATGATTTCATTTCCCGTTTTGAGGGGGAATGTTTTCGCCTCGGCGTCCCAGAAGTGTTCGATGAGATTGACCATGTTCGCGGCGAACATCTGGCTGGCATGGCGCGGCACCTGGCGTTCAAGCGCGCTCCACCCGATGATTCTGATGCCATTTTCCGTGGTGATTTCCTGATCGGCGACGGTGCCTTCGACGTTCCCTCCGCCCTCGGCGGCGAGATCCACGATCACACTGCCGGGACGCATGCCGGAAATCATTTCGCGGGTGAGGAGGATCGGCGCCTTGCGCCCGAAAACCTTGGCGGTGGTGATGACGATGTCGCAGGCGGCACAGACTTTCGCCATGCCATCGCGTTGCAGGATGACCTGTTCGGGAGTGAGTTCCTTGGCATATCCCTGCTCAGTTTGCCCGACCTCACCAATGTCGATTTTCACAAACTTGGCACCGAGGGATCTCACCTGCTCTTCCACCACCGGGCGGGTGTCGAAGGCCTCGACGCGAGCTCCGAGACGGCGGGCGGTGGCAATCGCCTGCAAGCCCGCCACGCCGACGCCGATGATAAACACCTTCGCCGGAGAAATCGTTCCCGCCGGAGTCATCATCATCGGCAGGATGGAGTCGAGCCGGGCGGAGGCGGTGATGACGGAAATGTATCCTGCTAGATTTGCCTGGCTGCTGAGCACATCCATTTTCTGAGCGATCGTGGAGCGCGGGATCAACTCGCTGCACAAGGCGGTCACCCCTGCGGCGGCATAAGCTTCGATGCGGCCGGAGGATGCAAACGGGTCCATCAGGCCAGTCGCCAGCGAACCGGGTTTCTGGAGCCGGATTTCATCAAGCCCGGCCGGCAGAACCCGCAGCACAAAATCCGCCTCCGCGAGGGCGGCGGATCGGTCAGCCATGATGCTTGCTCCGGCGGCTTCATAGTCGGCATCGAGATGACCGGCGGCGATTCCGGCATCGGATTCGATCCCGACCTGGGCCCCGAGTTTGACCAGCTTGGCAGTGGCGGCGGGGACCAGCGCGACGCGAGTTTCTAACGGACAGCTTTCTTTGGGGACGTAAAATAACATGTTTTTAGCCGGAACTTTGAAACCTAACCCAGCTATTTAATCGAAGTTCCACACCTTTTCACAAGGACAATCTGACGGCGCGATAAATGATGCACAGCAATCGAAAACAACCGCGGGAATGCATGGCGGATTTCGGCGACGTGTCGCAGCGGGAGCGTTTCCGCCAACTCAATGAAAAACATCACTATCTCAAAAGTGACGTTCTCGTGGGCGAACAACTTCGCTATGTTGCCGAAGTGTAAGCGCTCAACGGATGGGACTCGCGCGGTCTAGGTAGCCGGAGCATAGGTAAAATCCACAGGGGTGTATGTTACTGAAGATATTCTCCGGTTTAAATCGGGCAGCCATGGTGGCGCGCTGACTGGTGGTTTTTCCGCCGACGAATAACCCATTCTTTTTTCCTACGGCCGTGGGGCGAATTGTTGCTGGCGGACGGCGGCGCGTTGGGCGGCGAAGGGGCATACGATGGCTGTTGCAACATGATCTCGGCGAAGGCGGGCGCATCGGTCGGAAGCAAGTCGCCGCACTCGCGGCGCTTGCCAAACCAGGCGATTAGGGTGGCAGGCTCATCGGAAACGTGCCCTGAGGAAACAAGATGAATCCCTCGGAGTTGGATTTGATCCCAGTCCAAACGCGCCGCCTGAGGAGTGCGAGAGGAAAACTACGAAGCAGGGCGTGTTGGATGGGTTTGAGAAACAGCTGAAAAATTCCCCCGAACAGGAGATTTCCGAAACGCTGCGACAGATTCATGAAATCGCACGGCTGCGGTTGGAGGATCTGGTGGAAGGCTGAACCGCAGACCGGCGCGGCCTCTATTCCGCTTG
The DNA here is from genome assembly GCA_040881795.1 of Akkermansiaceae bacterium. Classification (GTDB taxonomy): domain Bacteria; phylum Verrucomicrobiota; class Verrucomicrobiia; order Verrucomicrobiales; family Akkermansiaceae; genus Luteolibacter. The sequence goes on along the minus strand of JBBECN010000092.1, from coordinate 8,130 downwards.
CCGGGGGGCGGCGGGTTCGTTACGGGGTGCATCGCCAGTCGGCATCCCGCCGATTGGGAATTCATCTCCGAGAACGATTTTTATGCCAATCACCCGCGCCCTTCTCTCCGTTTCCGATAAAACCGGCCTTGCCGCGTTTGCCAAGGAACTCCACGACCTCGGGGTCGAGCTGCTTTCCACCGGTGGCACCGCCAAGGCCCTGCGCGACGCGGGGTTGCCGGTGATCGATGTTTCGGAGTTCACCGGCGCGCCGGAACTTTTCGACGGGCGCCTGAAGACGCTGCACCCGAAAGTCCACGGCGGCCTGCTGCATCGCCGTGATGACAAAGAACACGTCGCCCAAGCGAAGGCCAACGACATTCCGGCCATCGATCTGGTGGTGGTGAATCTCTATCCGTTTGAGGCCACCGTCGCCAGACCGGAAGTCACCTTGGAAGAGGCCATCGAACAAATCGACATCGGCGGCCCGTCGATGTTGCGCAGCGCCGCGAAAAACCACGCGAGCGTGACCGTCATCGTCGATCCCGAAGACTATTCGCGCGTCATCGGTGAAATGAAGGAGCACAAAGGAAACACCACCAAAGGTTTTCGCGAACAGCTAGCGGTCAAAGTTTTCCTGCGCACCTCGCAATATGATGCGGCGATCACCAATTACCTCGGTCAATGCCGCACCGGCACCGGTTGCAATTTCACCCTCAGCCTGCCGCTGGAACAGGAACTCCGCTACGGCGACAATCCGCACCAAAAGTGCTCGCTCTACGGCAATTTCAAAAACTACTTCGCCCAAGTCCAAGGCAAGGAACTGAGCTATACCAACATCCTCGACATCGAGGCCGCGGCCGACCTGATCCTGGACTTCGTCCGCCCCACCGTCGCCATCCTTAAGCATACCAATCCTTGCGGCGTCGGCCAGGACGACGAAGACCTGCGGGTGGCATGGCAGAAGGCATTTGAAACCGACCGGCAGGCGCCTTTCGGCGGCGTGATCGTTTGCAACCGCCCGCTGACGCTCGAACTCGCCCGCGTGATTTCCGAGATTTTCACCGATGTCATCATCGCCCCCGAGTTCGAATCCGACGCCCGCGCGCTGCTGCAGAAGAAGAAAAACCTGCGTCTCATGAAAATGAACGACGCCTACATCAACGAGAAAAAATCCGCAGTCATCCGCTCTTGCCCCGGTGGCATCATGGTGATGGACCGCGATCACACCGCCCTCGGCCTGGATAATCTGGAATCCAAAGTCGTCACCAAACGCCCCCCGACCAACGAAGAAATGCGCGCCATGCGCTTCGGCTGGCGGATCGTGAAGCACGTGAAATCCAACGCGATTGTTTACTCCAGCTCCGACCGCACCCTTGGCATCGGCGCCGGCCAGATGAGCCGCGTGGATTCCTCGCGCATCGCCATTTGGAAAGCCCGCGAAGCTGGACTGGATCTCAAAGGCAGCATCGTCGCATCGGACGCGATGTTCCCATTTGCCGACGGGCTGCAATCGGCCATCGACGCCGGAGCCACTGCCTGCATCCAGCCGGGCGGCTCGGTCCGCGATGAAGAAGTCATCGCCGCCGCCGACGCCGCCGGCATGGCCATGATCTTCACCGGTCACCGCCACTTCAGACATTGATCCACCTAACCTAACACCCATGTCCACTAAAGCAAACCTCCGCGGCTTCCATCGGAAAATCGCACCATGGATTCTCCCCTTTCTTTTGCTTAGCGCCGCCACCGGCCTGATCTACCGGATCGGGCGGGCTTGGTTCGCCATGAGCAAGGAAACCGGCGGCAAGATCATGCACTTGCACTCCGGCGAATGGCTCGGTGAAAACGGCTCGGTCATCTATTTGTTGATCACCGGCGGCATCCTGTTGTTCCTGATTTTCTCGGGGCTCTGGATGCATCTAACCAGCAATTCCCCGAAGCCGGGCGCGCGCAAATCCCATCGCTTGCTGTCCGTCGTTTTCTCGCTGCCACTCATCGTCACCGCCATCACCGGCATCGCCTATCAGGCGGGTGGCAAGTGGTTCCACGCCAGCGAGGGCACCTTGAAACTTTTGATGTCGCTGCATCAAGGCACCTGGCTGGGAAACACCTGGCGGCCGTTTTACATCCTCTTCATCGGACTCGGCCTGATCGCGCTCTGCCTCACCGGCTTGCGGATGGTGATCCCGAAAAAACGGTGAGCGTTTCGTAAGAAATCCGCGTCCGCCTCACCATCTGCCGAGGGCGGCGGAAATCGTTAGAGTGTGCGACTCGCCCGAGCGCAGGAGTTTTTTCCCAACCGATGCTTCGGGGAAGGCGGCTTCGAGGCAGGGAGATGCTTCCGCCCCGCCGGCCAGCACGGCGCGATCCGGAATGGCGATGTTGCCGCTGGCGACCTTCCCGCCCCAGGGATCGATGTAGGTGACCGGAAACGACCGGGTCCCCTTCTCCAACTTGCGGGGCATCGTGATCAACGTGACAAAATGTGCGTCCAAAATAACCCATTCGTTGCGGCGCAGGGCGTAACGGCGCAAGCTGATAAGTGGCGGCAGACCTTTGGCTAGAGAGGTGTCGAGCCGCTGATGGACGCGCCTGAGGAGCTTTTCCTGGCTCTCGCCGGGTTTCACAAAAAGCACTTCTTGAGTCAGTTTCGGAAGCAATTGACCTTGGGTGGTTTCGTTGGCCATGTCGCACAAATCGGCGATGTTGACGCCCCTGCGGGACCAGCGTGGGTGGCCGTTGAGATGCTTCGACGGCCGCATGCCACTGCCACGGATGAGAGTGAGGATCTGCTCTTTGTCGGTGGTGCCGTTGATATTGAGCAGGACACGCTGCCAGTGGTTGTTGCCGAATCGGAAGGCGTTGAGCAGGGCGGTGGGTCCGCAGGCATTCCCGGAGACCACCAGTTGATTCGCCGGTTTTGCGGCAGGATTCGGCGCTTCCCGCAGTGGCGAGGCTGCCAGTGCCGGGAGGGTTAAAAGCAATGCCCAGACCGCACTACTTGACCGCCGGAACATATTGATCAACCCGACGGTCGTTAGATGGTTTCGAATCCTGGACGCTCCCGGAAATGCGCACGCGGGAATCGTAGCGCAAGGTTTCAGGCTTCGCAGCCACTTGCTGCGAAATCGGGACGCGGAGAGTTTGCACGGCATTCGGGGCCAGCGAGGTGATGTTTGCATTTACCACCCCCATCGGCGTCGAGATCGACACCGCCGTGTTGATCAGGGGTTCGGTGCCACGGTTCTGAATGAGCACTTCGATTTGACCGTGGGGTGCACCGGAAGTCGGCGGAACGATCCGCTGCGATGCCACGGCCGCGTCATAGATCCCGCGCTGGTCGGCATTGAGGACGCGGCCGATGTCGGGCATGCCGGCACCATAGGCCGAGTCCGTCCCAGCTTCTCCGGCATCGTTGAGATAGGAAAACAAAAGGTTGGCGGCTTGTCTTGGGCTGAGGTTTTTCGTCGTGGACTGGGTCATGACGGCGGCGATGGCACCGGCAATGATCGGGCTGCTGAATGAGGTACCGCTGACACTCGCCGCCTGTTCGCCAAGCCACGCGGCGTTGACCCCAAAGCCGGGCGCGGTGACGGCGAGTTGGCTGCCAGTGTTAGAGAAATCCAGGTGGTTTCCCGCCGCATCCACCGCGCCAACGGCGATCACTCCGTTGTTGGCGGCGGGGTAGGTCACCCGGTCGGTGCCGTTGTTTCCGGAAGCAGCAATGATCAATGAACCTGCGGTATTCGCATACTCAATGGCATTCCTAACAAGCGCGCTGTTGCCGAAGCTGCCCATCGAAATATTGATGATGCGCGCACCCGCATCGACGGCTGCGACGATCCCACTGGCGAGCAGGAAACTGTCCGACTGACCCAGATCGTTGGCGATGCGCACCGAGACAATATCCGCTCCGGGAGCGACACCGGGCGTCAGCGAATCCTGGCCGATGATCACCGAGGCCACCGCGGTGCCGTGGCCATTTTGGATCGTCCCGCCGGGTGGCAGGCCGACCAGATCCAGCCATGAAATTTGACTTTGGAATGCCGGGTGGGAGAGCACGCCGGTGTCGAGAATGGCGATGCGCACCCCCGTGCCCCAAGTGGAATTATCCTCACGGATACCGAGCCATTCCAGCAGGCCCGCGCCCAACTCCATCGCCCCGGCCTGCGCTTGACCATCGCCGATCGTTGGCACGTCCACCGGGAAAACCAGTGAGGCGATCTCATCGCCATCGAACAAACCGGCCAGGTCATCCGAATTTAAAAATTCCACGCGCAGCGCGTTGAGCGCATCAAGCCGGCCCATCAATTGAATGCGGTCCCCTGCCCTTTTCAGAAAATCCTCGAGCGAGGCTTGATCCTTGAAAACGATGACCCGCTGACCCGGAAGTGCGCCCGCGTCGATGGCCTCCGCATCCGCCCGGTAAACCGGCGCCCGCTCACCCCGCCGGAATTTAGGAGCGGGATCGTCCACCATCACAATGCGCCGAGGCGCGCTGGCAGTCACGGGGGCCTCCTTGCCAGAAGTATTTCGCGGCACTGCTGTGCCAGCAAACCAATAACCAAGCATCGCAGTGACCCCGAAAGCAAGGATGATAAGCAAGTGACGCCGCTGCATGATCGATACTTAACCCCGCAAACCGCAGACCGGCACTAAAAACTTTGCCGGACCCGGACTCGCCAATTTCCTGCATTTTATTCGCACGGATTAATTTCCCGGATTTACGGTGGCGGATTTGTGAAAACCGCATCAATTCTCCCGCATGCCAAGCCGCAACGCCTCAAATGCATCCAAAAACCACGCCCACCCAGCCGTTTCCAGCGGGCGCTGGTTTCTCGTCGTACTCGGGCTGTCCATCGCCGCCCTCGGTGTTTTGTTCATCTGGCTGATGGGGCGCAGCTTCCTGCGGGCCAAGGAAATGCGGGCCTGGCCGGAAGTGGAATGCATGATCCTCTCCTCCGAGATCGAAGAACGCCGCAACGACCCAAACTCGCGTCGTGAATTCCGCCACAACCTCATTTTCGGCTACGAATGGAACGGCGAGGCCCGCACCGGAGATCGTCTCACCCTGCGCGGCAGCCCTTGGACATCCCGCCAAGGCGAAATCGAAAAACGCAGCCGCGAATACCCCGTCGGCAAAACGACCACCTGCCGCATCGATCCCACAAATGCCGATTTCGCGGTGCTCAAGCCCGATTCGCTGGCACCCGGCTACTCGATTTGGTTCCCCGCACTGTTTGTGATCGGGGGGCTGGGCATCTCCGTGAGGGCTCTGAAATCGCCGAAAAACCGGGTTTCGAAGAACATCCCTCAACCGCGATAAAATGTTAGAAACTTGGATGCTAAAGGAAAAATCAGGTGTCTAAGGTTTTTATTGCGCGCTTTGAAATTCGTGACTTAAACTCGCGTCCCGGCGGTGGGTTGCTTGGCAAAAAGCCTAGCGCGGACACTTCCGGCCAATTTTTCCAACCTCAGACGCGATGAATCCAGATAGAGCGACCCTCAATTTCCTAAACAGTTTCCCAGAGGAGGCCAGAAAACGGGGGGAAATGCTTCAAAAAGACGGGGCGGTCACCCAAATTTTCGGCAACCACCTTTTCATTCAAGGCCGCGTTGAAGACGAAACCGGTGTTTTCCGCACCAGCCTTCGCCTTCAGGGCAACCGTTGGTTCGGCTCCTGCACCGCCGAAGACGAACTCATCGCCGGTGCCTGCCAATATGCGACCATGATGGAGCGCATGCATCGTGGCGAGGACCTGCCGGAATCGCCTAACGAATCCGATGACACTCCGGTGCTCGACATCATCGAGGAAAAACTCGGACGTGAGCTGGACGACAAGGAGGCGGATTTTGTCACCAAAATCGAAAAGCGCTACCGCCGCTACGTGATCGAGGGAGAGCTCCACGACCACGACATGGTCCGCATCACCCCACGTTGGGAAATCACCACCTACGAGCCACTCGAACTCTGGCCCATGCCACCGGGCGACATCCTCGAGTTCTGGAACTACATCGCCTACGCCTTCTACAAAAAGAAACTCGCTTACCCCGAGTTCATGAGCGTGATCACCGACCTCGGCCACGTTCAGAAAAAAATGGCGGACTGGGAACAAGAGCGCGAAGTCGCGTCCTGGTATGATCGCATCGAACAAGTCAACGAGCGCCCGCCGCAGGATGCGCCGGTCACCGTCGCCTTCCGCCTGGTCGCCACGATCAACGAGGCCCGCATCGAAGTGAAGGAGGAAAAAGCCAACGTCTGGATCCAGCTTCGCGAAAAAAACGACATCGAAAACTACGTCACTCTGCACCACGAGGCCGCACTCCTGATGGACGCCTCCAGCCAGACACTTTGGGAACACTACCTCGCATTCTATCGGAAATACGGCGATACCACCCTCGATTTCGATCAAGAGGAGTCGTGCCGCTTCATGAACCGGGTCTTCCGCCAGCCCGCTCTCACCGGCTACATCGTCAACCTGGACGAGCGCCCATTCCGCGTTTCCGAAGAGGCCCTCTCATGGGTCTGCGAGGATGATCCATACGATCCGAAAAGCTTCGCGCTCCAACTGATCACCGCCGCCGGAGAAAACGTCTCCCACTCCGTCCGCCTGCTTCCCGGCCGCAAGGAACTCTATCAATCGGATGAAACTGTCTTCCCCGGCCCGCCACGCTGGCTTGAGGAAACGGATGTGATGCCGCGCTACTTGATCCCCAAACGCGTCATCGATTCGCTCGAAGGCGTCGAGTTTTTGCGCAAAATCGGCGCATCCCTGCCCGAGTCGCTCAAAAAGCGCGTCGTCGATCTCGAACTGAAGCCTCGTTTCGAAATGAAGCTCATCGCCGGCCTGACCGCCGCCGAGACCGAGCACTTGGTCATCGATGTCAATGCCATCGAAACCAAAGGCCGCCGCACCGAGCGCCTCACCAAAGAAGGTTGGGAGCTCGCCGAGCAACAACCGGTCAAGGGCAAACAACTGCTGCGCTTCGCCCGTGAGGACCTCTATCCGGTCCCCGCGATCCTCGACGAAATGGGCCTCAGCTATGATGAAAAGCTGCTCTCGTTCAAATCACGCATCACCAAGCAGTTCCCCGAAAAATTCGCGGAATGGATCAAAGCGATGCCCGAGAACATCGAACTCGATATCGACCTCCGCCTGCGCTCCATCCTCGCAGACCCGGTCACCGCCGCCGTGCGCTTCGAAGTCGTCGGCCAGGACATCGATTGGTTCGACCTCCGCATCGTTATCGACGTCCAAGGCGTCAACCTCTCCAAATCGCAGATCCGCCAACTTGTCGCCGCACGCGGCGGTTACGTCCGGATGGACGACGGCTCTTGGATGCGCCTCGAAATCAAACTCGATGCCGACCAACGCGAAGCGGTCACCCGCCTCGGTCTCGATCCCTTCGATCTTTCCGGCGAGACCCACCGCATGCATGCCCTCCAACTCGCGGATCCGAAAGCCTCCGAGGTTTTCGACCCGAAAGCCTGGGAACGCATCAAGAACCGCGCCGGAGACATCCAACTCGAAGTCAACCCCGACCTTCCCGAAGGACTCAATGCGACGCTACGCCCCTATCAGATCGATGGATTCAAGTTCCTCGCTTATTTGTCCGTCAATAATTTCGGCGGTATCCTCGCCGACGACATGGGTCTTGGAAAAACCATCCAGTCACTCACCTATCTGCTCTGGCTCTTCGACGAGCACAAGAAAACCGGCGGCATGAAAAAACCCGCGCTCGTCGTTTGTCCGAAGTCCGTGTTGGACGTTTGGTACAGCGAAGCCGGGAAATTCACCCCGCAGCTCAAGGTCAAGATCCTCAAAAATCGCGACGACATCAACGTCGAGCACATCCAGAACAACATCGACATTCTGGTGCTCAACTACGCCCAACTGCGCGTCTGCGGCGAGGAACTCAACGGCATCAAATGGCTCACCACCATCCTCGACGAGGGCCAGCAAATCAAGAACCCGGATTCCAAAGCCGCCAAGTGCGCCCGCGAGCTGGATTCCCAAAACCGCCTGGTCCTAACTGGAACGCCGATCGAAAACCGCCTGCTCGACATGTGGTCGCTGATGGCCTTCGCGATGCCCGGCGTGCTTGGCAGCCGCGCTTATTTCAAGAAGCGCTTCGACAAACGCAAGGACC
>JBBECN010000091.1:0-5243 GCA_040881795.1 Akkermansiaceae bacterium | reverse complement strand
AACAAGCTCCGCGGCATCCTCAACATCGCCGCCGTCAAGGCTCCTGGTTTCGGCGACCGCCGCAAGGCCATGCTCGAAGACCTCGCCATCCTCACCGGTGGCCGCGTGATCACCGAAGACCTCGGCATCAAGCTCGAAGGCGTGGAACTCAGCGACCTCGGCGAAGCCAAGCGCGTCACCATCACCAAGGAAAACACCACCATCGTTGAAGGTGGCGGCACTTCCGAAGGCATCACCGGCCGCGTGAACCAAATCCGCCGCCAAATCGAAGACACGACCAGCGACTACGACCGCGAGAAGCTCCAAGAGCGTCTTGCCAAGCTCGCAGGCGGCGTCGCCGTCATCAACGTCGGTGCAGCCACCGAAACCGAGATGAAGGAAAAGAAAATGCGCGTCGAAGACGCCCTCCAAGCGACCCGCGCGGCCGTCGAAGAAGGCATCGTCGCCGGTGGTGGCACCGCCCTCATCCGCGCCCAAGCCATGCTTGGCGATCTCGGACTGGAAGGTGACGAACTCACCGGTGCCGGCATCGTCGCCCGCGCCGTCGAAGCACCGCTTCGCCAGCTCGTCATCAACGCAGGCCGCGAAGGCGCCCTCGTCGTCGAGCGCGTCAAAGCCGGCAAAGGCAACGAAGGCTACAACGTCGCCACCGACAAATACGAAGACCTCATCGCCTCCGGTGTCGTCGATCCGACCAAGGTCACCCGCACCGCGCTTCAAAACGCAGCGTCGATCTCCGGCCTCCTGCTCACCACCGAGTGCCTCATCACCGATCTCCCTGCCAAGGAATCCGGCGGCGGCGGCGGCGGTGGTCACGACCACGGCATGGGCGGAATGGGCGGCATGATGTAAATCGTGGCGGCGGTTTCCAACCGCCAAGCCTTATCTATTAAAAGCCGGACGGGGAAACCCGTCCGGCTTTTTCGTTACCTAACATTCTTGCGCTTTGGAACGGATGACTGTCAGCAATTGGATCGGCTTCGCCGCGTTGCTGCCCATGGTGATTTCCCTCAAACGGGGTGATCCCAGACCACCGATGAACGGATTGCAATGCCTCGCTCTCGGTTGCGCGCATGTGGCTGCAATCCGCTCCAATGGATCCCGACGCACCGCAATGACTGGTAAACCCGTTTCAAATGCCACACTGGCAGGCTTCCAGAGTCCGGCCCCACGGCTCCACTTGGGGGTCGCTTCCCCGGCGACAGGATGTAAGCGTGGCCCAAAGCGCCTTTTCTACCAGGTTAAAATGGGCGCTTGCCCGGAACCCACCATCCAGCTACCTTGACCATATGTTGGCGGAGCAAGAGATTAAGCGGATGACAGCGATTGAGCGCGTCGAAGCGATGGAACGCCTGTGGGAGTCTTTTTCAAAAGAACGGATTGATTACCCTTCCCCCGAGTGGCATGGCAAGGTTCTTGACGAGCGGGCTGAGATCATCGAAAATGGCGGAGCCAACTGGCTGTCCGTGGACCAGCTACAAGCCCGCCTGACGAGCCGATGAGGCAAGAGGTGGTGGTTCTATCGGAAGCGGCTTCCGATATCGAGCAGGCAATGAATTTCTACGATTTGATCGAGGATGGAGTGGGATTGTATTTCCGCGATTCGATCATCGCGGATCTCCGACGGCTCGGTTTGTATTTTGGTGAGCACGCGGTGCATTTCGGCTTCTTCAGGGCGCTTTCATCGAAATTTCCTTACGCCATTTACTACCGCGACCAGGGAAGTGTCCGACAGGTCGTGGCGGTTTTGGATCTACGGCGCAATCCCGATTGGATTCGGGATCAGCTCACATCCAGATAGCTGAATCAGCCTGCCCGGCTTTTTCGCGCCATTGACAGATCCCCGATGTGGACACAATATGTTCACATGAGAACTGTGACCGTCCGCGACCTCCGGAACAACTTTTCCAAAGTCGAAACCTGGCTCGGCGAGGGCGAGGAAATCCGCATCGAAAAACGGGGGAAACCGATCGGTTTCCTCTCGGCGACATCGATGTCAACGAAAACAGAGAAGCCGAAAGTTGATTTCATGGCCAGGCTGAATGAGATCTGGGGCGAACGAGTGTTCACCGAAGAAGAAGTCCGGGCGATGAGGGAAGCGGAACTTGAGGGTGACTTGGGATGAGTTTTTGTCCCGACACCTTTTTCATTTGCGCCCTCTACCGCAAGCAGGGAAATTCGCCGCAAGCTGTGGCCTATCAAAAAACCCTGTCCGTGCCACTGCCCGTCTCCACCTTACTCCTGTTAGAATTCCGCCAGTCCGTTCGTTTTCAAATCCGCCTGTTTGAAAAGGACCGTAGCAAAGGATTTTCCAATACCGAAGGAGCAGCCATGCTCCGCGCCCTGCAATCCGATCTCGCGGATGGCATTTTGAAAATGGTTGCGCCGGACTGGGCGGACGTCCACCGGATCGCGGAAGAGTTGAGCGCCAAACACACGGAATCCGGCGGCCACCGCCTCGCCGACATCCTGCACGTCGCCACGGCGGTGCACCTCGGAGCGGCGCAATTCCTGACCTTCGACCCCAACCAAAAGAAACTCGCCGAGGCAGAGGGCATGGGCGTGCCGCTCTAGGATACGGCCGGGCGTCTCGATTTGTTAAATCGTGGCTGGTACGTCTCGCGCCAGACCGTTGTCCGGGCGTCTCGCCCTGATCTGGCAAACTGGAGGCGAGACGCCTCCGCAACGGACTGGCGCGAGACGCGCCAGCCACTTTTCCCCCGCTCAATCCCGGTGATACGGCGAACCGCTCTTCAACGAGGCCACGCGGTAAAGCTGCTCTAACAAAACAAGCAGCGCCAGTTCGTGTTGCAGCGTGAAAGGGGAAATCGTCAGCACCAGGTCGCAAGCCTCCCGCAACGCCTCATTGTGCCCGTCCGCCGCGCCGATCAAAAACGCCACCGCCTTCACGTCGCCCCGCATCGCCAGTGCGTCGAGTTTATCCGCGAAGCGCCGCGTGCCCAGCGGCTCGCCGCGTTCATCCAGCGCGATCCGGAAGCAGCCTTGCGATCGCTCTAACAATCTCTCCGAAACCTCATCGCGGCTGCCCGCCTTGATCACGATCATCTCATGGCCGCCAAACCGCGACAGGCGTTTCAAATATTCCTCCACGCCCGCTTTGGCGTAAGCGAGCGCGGGTTTCCCGGCGACGATGATTAGAATCCGCATGCGATGCTCCGGTCCAACTACCCGCACGCCACCAGCTTCGGAATTGAAGCGAGCAGCCGCTGAGTATAGTCCGCCTGCGGCTCGTGGAAAACCTGGCCGGCCGGCCCGCATTCGACGATTTTCCCCTGATACATCACGGCGATGCGATCGGCGATGTAGTGGACCACGCCGAGATCGTGGGAGATGAAAATCATCGTCAGCCCGAGGTCTTTCTGAAGGGTTTTGATCAGGTTGAGGATCTGCGACTGGATCGAGACATCGAGCGCGGACACCGGTTCGTCAGCGATGATGAGCTTGGGCTCCGGAGCGAGCGCGCGGGCGATGGCGATGCGTTGGCGCTGGCCGCCGGAGAATTCGTGCGGGTATTTGCGCATCACCTTCGCATCGAGGCCGACGGTGGCCATCAGCGTTTCGACGCGTTTGGAAAGCGCAGCACCTTTGAGCTTCGGGTGGCGTTGGCGGACCGCCTCGGCAAGCGTCGAAAAAACCGTCATCCGCGGATTGAGCGAGGCGTAGGGGTCTTGAAAAACCATTTGGAAATCGAGCCGCCGCCTGCGGACTTCTGAGCCGCTGAGTTTGGACAAATCCTCGCCATCGAGCGTGATCGTGCCGGACGTGGGCGGCACCAGCTGCATGATCGTGCGCGACAAGGTGGATTTGCCGCAGCCCGACTCGCCGACGAGACCGAGGATTTCGCCTTTTTCCAGCGACAACGTGACGCCGTCCACCGCGCAGACGACGTGTTTGGCGGGGTTGAAAATCGACCCGCCGCGCTGGGTGAAATGGGTGTGGAGGTTTTTGATTTCCAGATAGGACACGCCGCCGAAGATGCACGCTTCGCGCCGGATCGCACGGTTTTTATGGGAAAGTGGAAACACGGGCCATTCGCCAGCGATGAGGCGGTCCGCGCAGTGGCCGCCGCGCTGTTGGGCAAGTGGCGCATGCCGACGCTTGCAGTGCGTTCGCCATCCCGCTACGACCTTGGCGTGGCCGCGAAAGCAAAGACAGCACCCCAGAACGCCGGAAATTTTTTCGCGGTGGTGGGCAGCGATGAAGGACTCGTCCGGGAAAAAGCCCTGGTGCTTTACAACCAACTCACCGGCGGCGTGGACGACGGATTCACCCATGAGACGATCGATGGGATTGCCGACAATTCCGAATCCGCATTTGAAATCTGCTCCTCCACCGTCCAGGCGCTGCTGACGATCCCAATGTTCGGCGGCGACAAGGTGGTCTGGCTGCGCAACGCGAATTTCCTCGCCGACAACGTGACCGGACGCTCGCAACGCACCGAATCCGGCGTCGAAAGCCTGCGCACCACCCTCGAACGCGGGATCCCGGACGGGGTGAAATTCCTGCTCACCGCGCAAGGCGTGGACAAGCGGCGTTCGTTTTGGAAGTACATCGAAAAGGCGGCGAACGTGCAGGTCCACGACCGCATCGATACCAGCCGCGACGATTGGCAGGACCAAGTCGCGGCGCTGGTCAACAGCAACGCCCGCAAGCTCGGCCTGACCTTCGAGCGGGATGCGCTCGCCCTGTTTGTGATGCTGGCCGGCGAGCAATCGCAGCAGATCACCAACGAGCTGGAAAAACTCGACCTTTATCTCGGCGAAGAGCGCCGCGAGGTGACCGAGGAAGATGTCCGCGTGCTCGTCCCGCTCAGCCGCGCGGCGGTGGTTTTTGAAATCGGCAAGGCCATTCAGTTAGGCAACGCCGCCCGCGCCATCCAGCTCATTGACCAACAACTCGAAGCCGACGAATCCGCGATCGGCATCATGCGCGCCTCGATCATCGGCGTGGTGAGAAACCTGTTCATGGCCAAGCTTATCATCGAAAAATTCAAAGTCCCGACCGGCAACTACAGCGCCTTCTCCGGTGGTCTCAACCGCCTGGCTGAAGCCGATCGCGCCTGGCTGCCGCAGAAAAAAGACGGCTCAGGCGTCAACGTCTTCCCCATCTTCCTCGCGGTGAATAATGCAGCGAACTTCGATCTAACCGGCCTTCAGCGCGTCATGGAAGCCACCCTCAAGGCGGACCAGGCGCTCGTCACCACCGGCCTCGACCACCGCCTC
>JBBECN010000090.1:0-5261 GCA_040881795.1 Akkermansiaceae bacterium | reverse complement strand
CTCCAGTCCGCCGAAGCCGCGACGGTTGTGACTCTCTACGGCCCGGGAGCGCGAACTACGTCAACTACTCCTGCCACGCCGCTTGGAATTAATTTGGGCGCTGCCAAGACCAGTCAGGTATTAGATAGCGCTTTTTCCTTACAAAGTATATTTGCAGCCGGCTCTCCATTTATCACGTTCACAGCAGGATCTGACTTAACGAGTGCCAGCTACTCAACCCACGGAACTTACTTTGGTAGTGGTTTTACCTCTGGTGCTCAAGCAGGCTCCGCAAATTACGCAAACATCAGCTTCGATGGTAACGACGGCGTCTATGAAGCCGTCGGACAGTTCAACTTCGATGGCACCGGCGGTGGCTATCTCGTCGCCATTGCGCGTAATGATGACTCCAGCGCCCTCTCCATCTCCGCTGGCAAAGCCGCCATCGATGCGGTTCCCGAGCCATCAGCCATCGCACTCCTCGCGCTCGGAGCAGGCGCCCTGATGCTCCGCCGCAGTCGTAAGGCGGCTTGAGCGACGAGAAATCTTTCGACCCAACAGCTTCGTCAACTCCGTGGATGGCGGAGACACTCAATCTCTTGTTTCAGTGACACCCAGTAATCGCGGTCTGCTTTTTTTTCTGCTCGTTCTTCCGAGTAAAGTGCTTCCTCTAGCATGATTTCCTCGCCTCGAATGGCCGTCTCCAACAAAGGGCGTATCTCGACAATCGTCTCAGTTACTGATGGATACGCTCTTACCAGCTCGATGAGCAATTCTGGATTTCTTGCTTCCCGTAGCCAGAACTGCACCTGTCCTACTGTCGGCTCGCCGTGGCAAGCCGCGTGATCCGCTTCGATGAGACGCCGGATCATCGGCCAATCCTTATCTCGCTGAGTCTTTTTTGCCTGAACGAGATCTGGCAGAGACATGATGTCATAACGCGTGCCATCGGCACCTTGAAGTGTCGTGCGGCGTTCCCAAAGATACAAGAAATCGTCGACTCCGCGCATTTTTGCCATCACGTCCACCCTCATCCCGGCAGCTTCTGGATGTTGACAGCGGAAATGCACGGCGTGCCCCGCAAGTAGATAGTCCATAGAAAAGGGAGGCACTGCGATCACACTTGCTTGAAGTGCTTCCATCGCCTCATTCATCCGAGTCAGATTCTCTGCATCCGCGAGGATGGCAAAGTCCGTGTCCCGGCTAAATTCCGCCCCGCCGTAAAACACGCAAGCCTGACCGCCCATCAACAGGGCGCGTACCTTGAAGTTCTGGAAAGTTGAAAGGACTTTGTGAATCGGGTTCGGGATCAAGGCTACCTCCTTGGGCGAGATATTGCGCCCACAGTTTCATACTCGCAGACCAACGATCAAGCGGCGCCATGCGGAACCACTCCTGCCACTCGTCCAACTCTTCGTGCTGCATGCGTAAGAGAAATACCGTAGCATCGACCGCACGACAAGCAAGCATGTTCAAAATATCCTGAGCAAGCCACTCAATCACCGAATACATACGCCCGCAGCAAGCCGAGCTGGGACATCGCCATCTCGCGGGTCGATTCGATCAGTGCCAGGGAGCTTCCCGCCCCTGTTCGCAGGCTTTCGGCAAGCCGCTCATAATAGCGGATGTTTTGCTCCAATACCGCACGCTCCGCATGCGCGACGTAGTCGGCCACCGCTTCCAAGTCCATGCCCGGCTGCCAGCCGGAGATCATGGTGGCCAGCACGCGCCGCAGGGCATGGCGGTCGGATGAGCCGGGAATGATCAGGTGACTGATCTCCAGTTCCTCAAGAGTCCTGGCGCAGACCACTGGCATCCACGCCCGCAGATCCTTTAATCGACTGGGAAGTTCTCGGCGTAGCGCAGCTCCTCCCACAGCTCTCATCCGGAGCGAGCCAAGCCCCTCCAGCTCGACCACCAGTGGCACGGATTTCACGAAACGGCACCCGCGCTCCAGATAGCCGTAATGCACGGCAAGATCGAAGGCGTCGAATAAGGAGTAACAAACGAAGCACTCGCGGGCATCCGGTTCCGGCTTCCAGTGCCCGACTCCGATCACCGGGTGATCCGGGTGGCGCGGGGTCTCTATCAAGTATCCCGTGGCATCCGGGTGGTGATTGAAAATATCAACTACCGGCATCAGAACCTCTAGCCGTTTTCCCGAGCTTCCGTCTCCGTGGCTGAACACCCGGGCGTGCATGAAATCATCGAGCAAATTTCCCGGTCCCCCTTTCGCATCCCGCCCCTCCGCGAGCAAGCGGGCGACCTCTCCATCATCCGCGAAGCCGAAACGGGGAGAAACCGCCCGGTGCGCCGCGATCTTGCCGCATAAGTTGTAAATCTCAATCTGTGTCTCGGCGAGTCTCCTGCGCTCTGGGGTCGCGGAATCGGCGAAGGAATCGATGACAATCTCATCGCCAGAAAGCCGCATCCGGATCTCATCGATGGGCAGGAGGATTTCCTCGGGCACCGATATCAGCAACTCATTCCGCCCCGCAGGCAAGCCAGACTCCACGCGGACGGAGCCCTGTTCCGCGATCAGGCAGAGGCTTTCATGAATCCAGCCACCGCCGCGCATCACCTGCTCGACAAGGCTCTCCAGCGCCCGCCGCAGCTCAGGTTGGTCAGACTCGATGGTGATCATGGTGTGGCGGCGGATTGTATCCGCCATGGGGATGTCATCAGTTAAATGGCGGCTTCAACTTGGAAGAACAACGACTTCCGCCTGATCCGTGATTGCGTTGAAGAGTTTCTTGAAAAAGTCCGCCATGTGGGCGGGAGGCTAATGGGAGTCGGGAAACTTGAAACCCTAAATTTTGGAGGCAACCCAGGCGCCAAACAAAAAACTTTTTCCCCACCATCCGGTCCAGCCACCGGTCCTTCCTCGGGCCATCACCCCATCCACATCTCCAGATCCGCCATCGCCGCCCTCACGTTCCCCCCTGCCCCTGCCGCAATCATCCGGGTGGTGGAGATAGGGACAGCCCACCGCCTCGCGAGGAATGCCGCTAATACCTCGTTTTCCGGTGGTTGGAGTCGGATCAATTGGAACCTGGTTTGGAAGCGTTCGGTGAGGCTGCCGATGTCGAGGTTCGTGGTGCCGAGGAATGCGTGGCCTGGCTTCATCCGGTCGAGGTAGGTGAGGAGCATGTCCTGTGCGTCCTTGGAGCAGCGGTCGAGTTCGTTCACCACTTTCACTGACCAGGGACCGAAGAGAGATCCATAGGCGAGGCCGCGTGTCCATTCACGGGCAAGTTCGAGTCCCACCTCCCTGCCGTTCACATCCTCGATGGAAGCGGGGTGGGAGACGAGCGTGCGGGCGATCAGGTTCACGAGGCTCGTCTTGCCGATGCCCGGAGCGCCGGAAATGAGGAGCTTGAGCGGTTGGTCAGGGTTCGTCCGTAGGCGCTCGGCTTTCCGCAATAGCACTTCCGCCACCTTGCCCGCCTGCCCCACGAAATCCTCAGCACAGGACGGGACGAAGCAGGTGGGCGGCAGTGCTGGCTTACGCGGCATCCGACGCCTCCTTTCCGGCACGGGTTCTTACAATCAGGTCGGCGATGGCTTCTGCCCCTTTCCGGTAGAGCACCACCGCCAACAACTCCCCGTCCACGTAGACGCCCCAGTAGCGCGTGGCATAACCGTCGGGTTTTTGATATTTCCTGACCTCGATCATGCCCAGCCCTCCGATCTTGCACGGGCATTGAGGTCCCGCAGGTTCAACCCATACTTGGCGGCGGTTTTGGCTGGATCCCCGTAGCGGCGGAAGTGGCGTTTCACCAGCTCCCAGTTCGGCTCGGGCGGCGTGTCGGGTAGGATGGCCAGCGGATCGAAGCGGGTGGGACGTTCCGGTTGATCGGGGGTTCGCTCCAGTGCGGCCAGGCGGCGAAGGATGGGACCCAGTCGCTCCATCACCATGGCGTCCACATCTGCAGGCACCGGCGTTTGGATCGGCGCTCCACCGGCGAGTTCGGCAATCCTGGCGTCCACAATCTCCCGGATCAGGTCCACGGGGATCTCGGTGATGGAATACACGATGCCGCTCAGGCTTTCGAGACCGAGCAGCTTCTTCATTTCCCGGCGGGCATGTCGCGGGCTGTCTGCTTGAAGACGGTCATCGAAGACAATGTCGTTGCCCCGGCTGGCGATCAGTTTATAGGTGCGTTTCATGGTTTTGCTTCGTGCTTAATGGTTAGGGTTGCGAGCACTGCATCCACATCGGCTAGGCGGTATCTCACGGCTCTTCCGATCTTGATGTAGGGAATGAGTCCGCTCATGCGCCACGAGTAGAGTTGGCGGCGGCAGACCCGAAGATAGCTCGCCAGTTCATCGCCGGTGTAGAGGCGGTGGTGATCCTCGCGGGGAGAGCCGACGAGCATCGGCGAGAATTGGATGGTGGCTTTCATGGCTCTTGTGTGTTGAAGCATTCTTCCGCCCATTCGCGGGCAGCCTGGGTGATGGTGGTGACGAACTTGGCCGGATCAGCCGCCAGCGGATTGTCGCCCAGCAGGTCGAGGAACGTGTTGAGGGCTGACACCACGGCCGCTTCCAGCAGAGCTTCAGGGTCGTCAATTTCGAGGGCTGTCTCCCAATAGCCGATGCGCTCACGAAGGACTGGATACTTGCGGGCGTCCGGCAGCGGTTCCTGGCGCAAGGGTCCGTTCTGATAGCTCTTGCGGCCAATGGTGGCGATGGCGGGGATGAAGGTCCGCCCCTTGGCACTCGCCCACAGCAAGGCATGGGCGTCGATTTCAAGGGCGGGATGGAATGTGCGATTCACGGGCTGGCCGATCTGCACGAGGTGTCTGTTGGTCATATTCATGGTTTCTATTTGTTGGTTCATGGTTTGCGTGGAGAGGGCACGTGCGGGTAGCTCAGAGGTCCGAGTTGCCGCAGGTGTCCGGGAAATCGAGAAACGGCTGGTGGTGGCTATCCGCAGGCTGCGTATACTTGGACCCTAAAAAAGAGGGCCGGATGCTCAGGCCATAGGTGAAGCCGAGGTTGCTCACCTGCATGCCCCGCCAGTTACGCCAGTCGCCGTAGAGCTCGGTGAAATCCCTGTCGAAGAACACCCACCTGCCGGGAAGCCGGTCAAGTGTGTCCATGCCGCATAGATCCACCAAGGACGCGGCGACGCGAGTATCGGACAGCAGACCGTCTGGCATCCGGTGCTTGGGCATCCGCCGCAGGGTTTCCCGCCACTGGCTCCACGTTCCGTTGTGGAAGAGCACGGCGCGGGCATGACCGGAGAGCCGCGTGGTGGCTTTGGAGGAAACCGGGAA
>JBBECN010000089.1:0-32794 GCA_040881795.1 Akkermansiaceae bacterium | reverse complement strand
GGCGGCGCTGTTTCGGTCAACGCCTACCGTTTACTGCGGGGTTCTTACGCCCCGGTCCGAATCTCTTCGGACGGGTCCAGTCAAAATCCTCTGCGGGAATCTTGCAAGAATGAATGCGGCGGAAATCTGGGAACTCGACCTCGCCCGACGAGGGCAACCCGACTGGGAATCCTGCGCCGGAAGATCGGGGACGGTTGAGGTGACGGTATCCGCAGATTGATTAGGGTCTCGGTAACAGTTCTTCCTGCGGAAACATGCGTGGCAAAGGGACTCCGCAAAAATTGCTTGGTGGTGGGCTTGGAAGCGGGAGGGTCAATTTTTCGATTTTCCCCATCAAGCCATGACCACTCCAGTTTTCTTCCGCTGCGTTGCTCGTTTCTTACCCGCCTTATTTCCGTTGGCCGAAGGCTTGGCGGAAAAATGGGAAGTCTCACGCAAATCCAACTGGCTGAAGCCGCTGGCAATCCTCTGCTGCTTGGTGAATGCGGCCACAGCCGATGAGCAGTTTGGGGATTACACCTACTACAATTATGGCTCAGCGGTTAGCATCACGGGCTACTCCGGCGCTGGCGGTGCTGTTGTCATCCCGGCAACCATCGACGGCCTGCCAGTCATCGGTATTAGTCAATGGGCGTTCTATGAGATTAGTGAGCTGACAAGTGTGACGATTCCAGCCAAAGTCACCGGCATCTGGAGCGGCGCGTTCTTCCGCTGCCAAAAGTTGACCTCCATATCGGTCGATCCGGCGAACCAAAACTACAGCAGCGTTGACGGGGTGCTTTTCGACAAGTCGAAGTCGTTGCTCATTCGGTATCCAACAGCCAAGGTGGGGGCTTACACGATCCCCAGCAGCGTGATGAGCATCGGACAACAAGCGTTCGACCTTTGCACCGGGTTGACCAGTGTCACGGTACCATCCAGCGTAAACAGCATCGAGCTTGCGGCGTTCTGGAGTTGCACCGGCCTGACCAGCCTGACGATCCCGTCCTCGGTGACCAGCATCGGAGACTCAGCTTTCAGTAACTGCACCGGAGTGAGCAGTCTGACGATTTCCGATGGTGTCATCAGCATCGGAGCCTCTGCGTTCGGAGGCATGCGGGGCCTGACGAGCCTGACGATCCCCAACAGCGTGACCAACATCGGGGCCTCTGCGTTCGCCGGTTGCACCGGCCTGACCGGCGTGACGCTATCCAACAGCGCGGCCATCATCGGGGCTTCCGCTTTCAATGGCTGCGCTGGCCTGACCAGCCTGACGATTCCCTCAGGGGTGACCAGCATCGGCAGCAGCGCGTTCAATGGTTGCGTCGGTCTATCCAGACTCGTCCTACCGAACAGTGTTGCCACTATCGGAGCCTCTGCATTCGCCGGCTGCACCGGGTTGACCAGTGTCACGATTCCCTCTGGCGTAACAACCATGGGAGATCAGGCCTTCGGTGGTTGCCCTATTCTGGCAACGGCGTTTTTCATGGGCAACGCTCCGGGGATGGGCCTGGATGTTTTTCTGTCTGCCGCCAGTGGATTCAAGGTGAATTACCTCAACGGCACAGGCTTCACGACGCCTACCTGGCACGGATACCCGGCATTCGCATTCCTCGGGTTGCCTCCTCAAATCACCAGCACCGCGCCACCCGCCGCTGGCACGGTTGGCACCGCCTATAACCATACTTGCACAGCGACAGGAACCCCGCCGCCCATTTTCACGGTGACATCGGGAGCGCTGCCAGACGGATTGGTAATCGACGGCACCGGGCATGTTTTCGGCACCCCGGCCGCAGCGGGAATATTCACCGGCACCATCTCCGCATCCAACGGCATCCCGCCCGATGCAGTTCAAAATTTCACCATTGATACTCGCGGCTTCCGAATCCTCGCCGTCGGCGGCACCCACGGCACCGTCTCGGGTGCTGGCACCTACTTGCTCAGCACCACCGCCGCCCTCACCGCCACTCCCTCCCCCGGCTACCTCTTCACCGGATGGACCGGCGACGCCACAGGCACCGACAACCCGCTATCCTTGCTGGTGGATGCCAACAAGACCATCAGCGGCACATTCTCCCCCGACACTAACGACACCGACGATGATGGGTGGACGAATTACGAGGAAATCGTGATCCATGGTACCGACCCGACCCTGTCAGATACCGACGGTGACACCGTGAAAGACTCCAAGGACGCCTTCCCTCTCGATCCGGCCGAAACGCTCGACACCGACGGCGACACCATCGGCGACAATGCGGACACAGACGACGACGGCGATGGATATTCGGATGCCGATGAAATCGCGATTCACCACACAAACCCCAAACGAGCGGACTCGGACGGCGACGGTCTCAGCGACCCGGACGAAATCCAGATCCACCTCACGGATGCCAACATCGCGGATACCGACGAAGACGGCCTGAGTGATGGCGCTGAGTTCATCACCCATCACACCAATCCCAAGTTGGCCGATACCGACGGCGATGGCTTCCTCGACGGCTACGAGGTTCTCACCGGCAAGTTGCCGCTCGACCCCTTGAGCAAGCCCGCGCTCGTGGCAGAGGCAAGAACGGCCATCGAGTTCGTTTTCCCTGCGGCGATTGGCAAAACCTACCGCATCGAGGATTCTACCGACCTCGTCACATGGGGCACCGTGGAAAGCGGGATCGTCGGCACCGGTGGACAGATTCAACGGTTCTACTCCATCCTCAACTTGCCCAAGCGATACTTCCGGGTGGAAGAGGATGCGCCGTGACGGATATTTTTTGCCTACCCCTCCATTTGTCCCACCCCCACTGCTACGATGAACCATTATGAAAGCAAACCTCCCGCCCGATGCCTGGCTGTTCAACGTCGAGAAAGCCCCGCTTTTCGCGACTGTGACCAAAGACGGGGAAACCCATCGCATTCCGTCCAACCGCAGGATTGCCCTTGTTGATACGGATGCCGGCGAGATTGTTGGAGTCGTGGGCAATGACTACCGGCTGTTCACCAATCGCGAGGCCATCGACCTATGCCGGGAATTCTGCTTGGAGGCATTCCCCGATACCAAGAGTGCCGAGTGGATTTTCAGAGCGGCTTATGGTCCTGAGAGTAGAAGCTGGGTTGCGATGGACCTTTTCCACCGCTCTTGCGCCATCAATCTTGGTGGGGGGCTGGCAACCGAGGATTTCACGCCGTTCGTTCGTGTAACTAACTCCTACAACGCGAGCCGGGCCGTTCGTCTTGATGTCGGCTTCATGCGCGGCATGTGTTCCAACGGAATGATCTTCTCCGAGGAGGCCGTGAAGATTCTCGCCTCGCACACCGATGAGGAAATCACCCGCCTCACGTTCTCCCATCCGTTCGAGGGCATGGCCGCGCTCATCAAACAATTCGGTGAAACAGTCGCCGATGTGCGAGGCGTCGTTATGACGCCGGACCAAGGAGCGGAGATTGCCCGCCGGGTGATTGGCTGGCCGATTCTCTCCGAGAAGGCGACAACCCGCCAACGTGACGACCAGCAAATGCTCGACGCCGATCTTGTGGCGCGGCGGGACCGGTATTTCGGAGAACTCGGAGCGAATGCCTACGCCGCGTTCAACCTCGTCACCGATTTCGCTTCGCATCCGCCTCAGAGCAGCCGCATGCGTCGTGACCGCCCTTCGCTGGAACGCATGGCCGGGGCTTGGCTACGCGGCTTCAGGACAGCGGCCAAGCGTCCGGGATTCACTGTTCCAAAGCACATCGAGGAGTTGGCTTCTGAACGCCTGCCGGCGGGGGGCAGTCGTTCCGGTGCTTCTGTTCGGGGTTTGGAGGGAGGCTTGTCATGATTGTCGTCATTAGCGTTTGGCACCCGCTACCAAGCTTGCCTTGCCGAGTTTACTACTTTTGTGATTGATAGATAAAATGTCCGATTTTCTTCCTGCACAACACCCGGAATGGGAGGCGATGCTCCAAAAACGTGATGCCCTCCAGTCCCAAATTGCCGCTGTTCTCACCGACATCCATTTGCTCAGTGACTCTCGCGAGGTAGTGCTCGGCCGTTATGCCGCCGCGTTTGGCAACAATCTCATCCGGCTGCAAGAAACGGAAATTGAATCCGCCCGCTTGAAGCGCGAGATCGAGCTTGTCCAGATCGCGATCAATTCTGGAGCGGATATCGATTACGTAAAAATTCAAGAAATTCTCGAATCTGAGTTCGCCGAATGGCAGGCGAAAATCGCGGCAGAGGCCGAAAGCCTAAATCGCCAGAAAGCGGTGCTCGGCCATCTCTTGGACCCGGAGACGACCCGCGCCCTGCGGGAAAAGTTCCGACTCCTCGCTCGCCGCCTCCACCCGGACTTGAATCCGGAACAAACCCGCTCAGTTGCCGAACTCTGGCACCGGGTCACTGCCGCCTATGAAGCGCAAGACCTCGAAGAACTCGAAGCCATTGAAATCCTCAGCCGTGGTGCCGATTACGTTCCACCGCCCCCTTCGCTGCATGTCTTAAATACGCTTTTGGAAAAACTCTGCACCCAGCTTGATCGCCTCCTCATCTCGCTCGCCGACCGCCGCGCGGTATGGCCCTTCGATCAATTGCCCGTTCTCAACAGCACAGAAGCAACCACCGCGAGGCAAACCGATCTTGATTTCCGGATAGCCGGGGCGGAAGCCATGCGGGACGAACGCAAGTGCTGGCTCAACCAACTCCTCGATCACTGACATTCATGAGCGATTTCTCGCTGACCCCCATTGAAGAGAGCCATTTCCTATTGTTGCAAGCTCACCTCCATGCTGGAGGCGGCTTGACTGCTCCGTTCGCAAAGGAAATTTTCCTAATCGAAACTCATGTGGCCGGAACGTCACACCCTTCCAGCCGGGAAATCGAACCCACCCTTGCGGTAAATGACTCCCTCGTCTTGCGCCGCGAAATAAACAATCCGCACGATCCACTCGCCATCCTGATTCTCACGGAGTCCGGCGAGAAGCTTGGTTACGTTCCGCGTGACCGCAATGAAATCCTGGCCCGCCTGATGGACGCCGGAAAATTTCTCTTTGCCCGTCTCGAATCCAAGCAATGGCAGGGAGACTGGCTGCGGGTGTCCATACGGGTATTCCTGCGGGAAATCTGAGGTGACGGGTTCACCCTTCCGCAGCAACTCCAACGAATTGAACTTCACCGGCGGTCACGGAAAGCGCCAGGTCCGAAGTTGGAGTTCCAAAGCAGACGAATTTTTGCGGTGACATCTACCCATTTCCAACTCGGGATCTGTGGCAAGGTGTGCGGATCGTTAATAAATGCGAGAAGAACTGCGATCAACGTTGTCTGATCCGGATCATATCCCGTGAAATAGGAAGGCCGTGTCTCGTCGATCTCGCCGCAAGAACCGTATTCGTCTGGAAGAATCAGACGGTAATGGCAATAGTCTGAATTTGATAATCCGTAGTGACGAATCTCGCAGCAGAAACCCTCTTCCATAACGGTGGCAAGGCAGTAGTTCTGACAGATTGCATCTTCCGGGGACTTACCGAGGGAGACATAAGCGTTCAGGATTTCCGACGGGATTGTGTCCAGAGAGCCGAGCACTTCGGACACGGAAGGGTTTTGATAATGGGTCTCGCCACCGCTGACCCGGCCCGTGGTCAGCGTCCAACCTTCAAGTTTCGGATACACATTTTGCTTTGGCGACTTCAAGAGCTGCTTCTCAGTTTTCGTTTGGATCGAACTCGTCTTGTCCGTGTGTTTCAATGCCCGACAGCGTGTCCATCTTGAAACTTTGGTCGAGATGAAATTCTACTTCGCCCCGCCCTTCACCCATGCGGAGAGCGCCGGGAACTTGCGCCTATTCATAAGTGGCTGATGTAGTGCTCGGGGTTGATGCGGGCTTCACCCTTCCATCGGTAGGCGACGAGCGGGCCACCGGTGGCCGCAGAGTGGTCGAGACAAGCGACGTTGTGGCGCTCGGGATGCGTGGGGGAGTTCGCCGGCTTGAAGTAGTGACCGAAAAACACAGGACGATCATCGGCTGAATAAGGGCGCAGCATTGCCTTCGCTTCGTTATCCACGGGAACTGCGGTGACCTGGGCGCTGGCCGGAAACACGAGTTCGCTGCACAGGATGCCGTCACGAGGAACTTCCCACCAACAGGCCCGGAATTGTTTGTGTTCCCTGCCCGCGTGATCGATGAAGAATTGCCCGGCCGGCATCGGAACCTCGATTCCTTTCAGGACCGCCTCGATCGCCTCCCATTCGGGCGTGAATTTCTCTGCACAGGCGAGGAGGAAGGAGTGATCCGTCAGGCTCTTGTCGTCAAGTCGCCCAAGAAACTCCGGGTGCCAGCAGGCGTGCACCGCGCGGAAGCCGTCCAGATCAATTGCGAACGGCAGTGACTTCATCCACGGCAACCACACCGTGCGCCATTCTCTGGCCGGGTCGGCATGGTCCGGAAAGTCGTCGAGCGTGCCTTGGTGTGTCAGCAGGTTACGACTGCCATTAAGTTTGAGTGGTTTACCGTTGGGGCCGTTGGTGTGAAACAGAACGGCGTTGAACTCGTGGTTGCCCATCAGGCAGAGCGCGTCGCCGCGGTCGCACATGGCTTTCACGGCCCGCAGGGTGGCACGGACCCCACCGGGGAAGGGGTGGCCGGGTTTTGTGTCGATCAGGTCTCCAAGGAACAACGCCTTGTGGCCTGCGGGCGGAATGAAGGAGTCGCCGTTCTTTTCGTAGCCCATCCGAGCCATCAGGGCGGTGAGTTTGTCAAAACGCCCGTGGATGTCGGCGATGATGTCGTATTGGGTCTGGTCATTCATACGTGCGGAGCATGGCGGAAAAAATGGAATCTTGAAATGGAGGATTTCTTAGTTAATCTGACTTTGTAGTCATGAATGAGTTTGAACGTCTATTCGATGTTTCCGGTCTATCCTTGGACCGTCTGCGGACCTTTTTGAGGGTGGTGGAAGCCGGAAATCTTTCCAAAGCTGCCTCGGGCGATCCGACCAAGCAATCGCAGTTCTCCCGGCAGATCAAAGAACTCGAAGCGTTTTTCGGGGTGGCATTGACGCGCCGGGTGGGCCGCCGAATTGAGATCACGGAGGAGGGTCGCCGGCTCGCTTTGATGATTCGCCGCCAGTTCGGCGAACTCGACGATTTCCGGGAATCCATGGCCGGCCGCAGCGTGAACGTCCGGTTCGGGTCACAGGGCAGCGTCATCGACTGGTTGCTTGTGCCACGGTTGGCGGGAATCCGCACGGCGCTCGGGAACGCGATGGTGGAACTGGAACAAATGCGCAGCGCCGATGTGGTGCGTTCGGTGGCCGACGGACGGCTCGACTTCGGAATCATTCGCGAGGATGCCGTTCCGAAGGAAATCAAGCGGTGGCGACTGGGTGAGGTCGGTTACGCTTTGTTCGCGGCGAACGCTCTTTGGAAAGGCCGTGCGTCAATTGGTGAGCTCGTTCAAAACGTTCCGGTTGCCGAGCTATTGCCCGGAGGCCAGTTCACCGAACGCTGGCACGCGTGGCTCGCCAAGGAACGTCTCGTTCCGAAAGTGTTCGCCCGCGTCTCGTCGTTCATCGAGTTGGCCAAGATTGTTCAAACCGGCCAAGCAGCCGCAGTGCTGCCCGACCTGGCAGCGGTGGATTTTGATCCGAAGCGTTACGCCCATCTTCCGATCTCAGCGTTGCGCAAGCGAACGCTGGTCCTGATCGCAAACGCACGCAGTCTTGAACGATCCGGTGTCGCTCAGGTTGCCGCGGAGAAGCTGGCTGAGTTGCTCAAGCTGGATTGAGCGAAAAAGAAGTGAATTCACCGTGCAATCGTCCATCGCATGGACCCCCGTCATAGCGGGCTAAGCTTCGCGCGCGAAGGCGAGGGCGATGCAAAATCTACAGCGCGTGCCGTTATCGAACCATCGCCCTTGAGCGCGCGTTGTTCCGCGACAAACCAATTTAGACTGAAAGGAATTTCGGCAAACGTCGCGCGCGCGAGGGATGCCGCCCTTCTTGGAGCTGCTCTGCATGAAGAGAACCAGTCACGCCCGCCTCTTGACCCCAAAGCGTGGCTTGCCGCCATGGCCCTTGCCCGTAGGCGGCCGCATCCCCCTGCGAGGGTGGCGAAACCAAATTCCGTGTTCCCGATTGGCCCGTCCTTTTTCGCGAGCCAGCTTCACGGCTGCTGCAAATTCAGGATTCCGTTTCATTTTTCCGGTAATCACTTCTCGCGAAATTCTAAAGGTCTCGGCCACATGACGATAGATTAGGCCTTCACGGAATAGTCTCAAAATGCACCTTTCCTTAATATCGAACTCCATGGCCAAATATGGCCGAAATACACAAATTTGTCTACGCGCGCATGATCGAGCGCGTGGGGCGTGTGTCGTCGCTCATTTTGATGAAGCCTAAGATTGAGCCAATCCGGCAACGGCTTCCCTCACTTTAGGGGGCTGCGCTGAAGATCGCTTCAAGGTGCGGATCGAAGACAAAGAATCACCCGGCCTTTCCAATCGAACTCCAAATGCTGAGGATGCCCCGGATCAGGCTTTCCAACCATCGCATGCGCGGCCGGGCGCGGGGAAGGTGACAGGCGGGAAGGAAAATCACCGTGCAATGGACCGTGCAATAGATTCGGCAATTCGGTGCATTTTGACGCATTTGAGAGGTTGCGCAGAAGATGGTCGGAGCTCGAATTCGCCTCGTATCTTATTAAAAATCAGTCGGTTGTGATCCTATTTTCAATTCTGTGAAAAGTGCCGGGAACAGGACTCGAACCTGCACACCTTGCGATACTAGATCCTAAATCTAGCGCGTCTACCAATTCCGCCATCCCGGCTTTCGACGGCGAAACTAGCGATCTCCGGGCGCGGGGCAAGCGCACAATGCGAGGCGATGCAAATCGGCGGCCGACGGTGGCGGCGCGGCCGGGTTTTTCCAGGAAATTTCGAGCACATGGAAGCTGCCGCCGAGCTGGGCGGGGTGGGTGAGGCTTTGAAATTGGCGCATCATTTCGGGCTCGGGCCGACCTTCGAGCGAGAGCAGCCAGTCGCGGCCGACTTCGGTGAGCCAAGTGCCTTGGTTGCGGAAAACGCGCGGCTGGCCACCGAGGGAGATCGCGGCTTCGGCGACGGCGGTGAAATCGACGTGGCCGGTGATGTCGATCTCGCCAGGCGTGGCGAGCGGGTCTTCAGCGGCGCGATGTTTTGAAAATGTGCGCAAGGTGCCGCGGTGGCGCTCGGGCAGGTAATAATCGGGCCGGGCAAATCCGTAGTCCGGCCAAATCATCAGCCCGGTGGAAATGCAGCGGGTGAGCGGTTCGAGAAATTCGCGGAAATTCGTGCGGACTTCGGTGCGGTAGCCGTCGGGGAAATTTTCGCCAAGGGGGGCGAGTGCGGCGGCGAGTTGCGGTTCATGGATTCCTGAATCGGCGAGCCAAATGAAGTTGCCCTCGGGATCGCAGCCGACGAGGCATTCGTGCCAGACACCGGATTGCCATTCGACGAGGTGAAATGGCAGCGCGTCGAGCAGTTCGTTGCCGAAGATGATGCCGGGCAGCGGGGTGTGCGCCAGCTTTTCAGTATCGTTCGTTAGATTCACCCGCCCGGTGAAGGTGGCGAGGGTCTTCCGCTGGTCAGCTTGCAGGCGCGGCAGCGGCTCGGCGATGGCGTATTCGAGAGCTGCGAAGGCGCGGGTGTCGAGGCTGCGGATGGCGGTGAGCACATCGACGGCCAGCGTGCCGTCATGCGCGCCGCATTCGAGGATGCGCCAGCGATCCGGTGACCCGAGCTCCTGCCACTCGCGCAGGAAGCGATGGGCCAGCAATTTCCCAAACAACGGGCCCACGCTCACGCTGGTGAAAAAATCGCCGTCGCGACCGACCTGGCGGGCTTCGCGGGCGTAGTAGCCGAATTCCGGATCGTAGAGCGCCGCCGCCATGAAAGCGGGGAAAGCCAGCGGGCCGTCACGCTGGATTTGATCGCGCAAAATCCGCCCCAACGAAGGGGTTGCGGGCGGCGCGGCAATGGGATACTGCTTTGCTCGTTTTACCGCTGGTGAGGGCGGTGATGAATCCGGATCTGGCATGGCAACTAATCAAAAATCAAACCGCAAGAAGAACCGCAAACCCGGGTTCTACAAGCGCAAAGCCGTTTGGTTGAGCTTCTTCCTGCTTTGTGCGGTGGCGGCGGGGGCGGCATGGGTATTCGCCGAGTCATACACCCGGGAATACCGCGAGCGCGCGGAGACCTACGATCTGGACCGGATCAACGATGTCGAGATCCCGAGCATCATCCTCGACCGCAATCGCAAGGAAATCGGCCGGATTTTCGTGCAGAACCGCAGCGTGATTCCGATCAAAAAAGTGCCGGAAATCTTCATCAAGGCGTTGCGCGCCGGTGAGGACTCGCGCTTCCTCAGGCACGACGGGGTGGACTACATCGGGGTGGTGCGGGCTGCCTATTTGAATACCCAAGGTGGCAGTCAGGGTGCCAGCACGATCACCCAGCAGTTGGCGCGGAATGCATACAACCTCAAGGAGGAAGCGGTGCGGCGGAATGAAACCACCATCCAACGGAAGCTGGTGGAGGCGTTCCTCGCGATGCGCATCGAGAAGCGCTACACCAAGATGGAGATTTTGGAATTTTATTTGAACCGGATCTATTTTGGGAGCGGATTTTATGGCATCCGTTCGGCCTCGCTCGGGTATTTCGGCAAGGAGCCGGCCCAATTGAATGCGGAGGAGTGCGCGTCACTGGTCACCTTGATCAAGAACCCGAACAACCGCTCGCCACTCAACAATCCGGAGGTGAATCGCACTGGCCGCAACTACGTGCTCGGCCGGATGAGGGAGGAGCGCATGCTTTCCTCCTCGGAACTCGCCCGGCTCAGGGCGCTGCCACTCAAGCTGAATCCCAAGCCGCTGCGCCGTGGCACCACCCACCTTTACGAGCGCATCGCCGATGCGGTGGGGCGCGAGCTAGGCGAGGATGCGCTGGCTTCCGGCGGTTTTAAAATCCACACCACCATCCTCGCTGAGGCTCAGGCGGCGGCTGAAAAGTCGTTGTTGGACAGCCTGAATCGTGCGGAATCGCGGTCCGATTATGTTCGGCCGAAATACGCGGATTATCGGAAGAGCGATGTGAAGCCAGCGGAGTATTTGCAAGGCGCGGTCTTGATGGTGGATCACGAAACGGGCGACGTGCTCGCCCACGTCGGCGGCCGCGACTACGCGCAAGTGCCTTATGATTTCATCGAGCTGGGCAAGCGTTCCCTGGGCACCGCATTTTTTCCCTTCATCTACGCCGCGGGATTGAGCGGTGGCCAGACACCCTCGACGATCGTAGAAGACGAGCCGATGGACAACCGGGCGGTGATGGTCGGCGGGCGTGAGGGGATTCTCGGCGAGTGGGGAATGGAGATTTCCTCTCCGACGTATGCCGGTAATATCCCGGTGCGCGAGGCGCTGGAAAATTCCAAGATTGCTGCGACCGTGCGTTTCGCTGGGCAGACCGGCTTGCAGCGGGTGGTGGATACCAGCGTGGCCTTCGGGCTGCCGCTTGAGAAAGCGGAATTGCTGCCGCGGCTGGCGGTGGGCTTCGAGGAGGTTTCGATGAAACAAGCGGTCCGCGCGATGTCCGCTTTCCCGCTGGGCGGCCGGTCTGGCCCCAAGGATCTTCACTACCTGGAGCGGGTGGAAAGCGCCTCGGGGCGGGTGCCTTATCGACGCGAGCGCCAGCCGGTTTTGCGGCAGCAGGTCATCGATGATGCGACGGCTTGGCAAGTTCACAGCCTGATGGCCGGCTCGCTTTACCGGGGGAGTTCCAAAGGCGTGCTCGACGGCCTGTTGGAAAAGCCATTCTACGGGGCGGGCAAGGGGGGCTCGACCCATGATTTTGGCGATAGCTGGTTCATCGGTTATAACAAGCGGATCACTTGCGGGGTGTGGACCGGGTTTTTGATGAGCAACGGTGAGCCGACTTATCCGGGAGCCTTCAGCCGTGATTTGGCGATGCCGGTGTGGCAGGCGGCGATGAATGCGGCGGCTCCATCTTTCGGCGGCGAAAAACTGCTGCCGCCGGCCAGTGTGGTGGAGGTGCCGGTTTGTTCGGTGTCCGGCCAGCGCTCGACTCAGTTTTGCCAAGAGCACGTGGAAGACATCAGCTCGGGAATAGTGCGCTCACGATCCACCGGCGTGAACGAGTTTTTCCGCAAGGGCACCGAAAATCTTCCGTTCTGCAACATCCACTCCGGTGCCATCGGTGAGGGAATTTCTCCCGATATGGCGATTCTCAATCTCCCCGCGCTCGACACCGCGCCGGTGCGACCGAAGGAGCCGGTGTTGCTGGGGGATGATCCTTACCACGCGGAAGTTCCGAGTTTTGCGGCCACCTCCACCGAACCCGGGTTTGTCAGGCGGAGGACCAATGTCCTCGATAGCCTCGACCTCGGTGACTTGGAGGAGGGGATTCCTCTGAAGAGACCATCGCGGCTGCAGATCGATGAAGATTGATGCCTCACTCAGGCGGTGCCGGCGAGGCGATGGTTCAGGGCGATCGAGCGCCGCAGCGCACGCATCACATCGACGAGAACCTGGTTGCTGGAGGCGGCGGCGGCACACGCGGGGTTTTGGTTTGAATTGCGGCTGACGTAGCGGCCGATTTCCACATAAAGCTGGCGCATCTGGGTATCAAGCACGGCGCTCTCGGCACGCAAGACGGACATCTCCTTGTTGCCATCGCCGATGGCGCGGAATGCTTCGGAGGCATCACGGCGGCGGTTTTGCCGGCGTAGGTCGAGTTGTTCGTCCACTTCTTCGATTCGGGCATCCCCTGCTTCGATTTGCTCGCCGATCCGCAGGCGTTGTTGCTTGAGGTCGGAAAACTTCACCTTCAGATCGTTGAGTTTGGATTCGACCAGGTCGATCTCGTGCTGATTTGCGGTTGAGCCCTGGGCTTCGTGGGTGAGGACCTCGAGTTTCATCTTGAATCCGTCATAATTGCGGCGGACTTCGCGAGCGATGGCGACGATTTCATCGCGCTTGTGGGCGAGTTGTTCGAGCTCAGTGAGGAGAGCAACGCGTTGCTCCACCAACTCTTGGTTGAGCTCGGGGGTGTTATTGAGAATCGTCGAGCGCTCCTCGTGGGCTTGGTCGAGGCGGGCTTGGCATTCGGCCAGTTTTTGCCTGACGATGTCACGCTCCTTGACGAATTTCCGGAGATTCCAGTATTCGACCGAGAGTTCATCGATATCTTTGACTTTTTCCCAGATCGCCACACCGAGTTGTGCCTCTGCTTCGCGTAAAAGGTGCATTTCGCTGGCCGCATCGGCCATGCGCTGGTTCCTCTGGAAGTAACCGAAGGTCTGCCCGAAGCGGGCCATGTAATAGCGAGTGGAAGTCATAGGGATGGACTACTTGGCGATCTTGTGCTGGAGAATCTCGATGATAGATGTGTCCTCAAGCGTGGTAATATTTCCGGAAACGACGCCAGTGCAAACCAGTTCTTTGAGCAGGCGACGCATGATTTTTCCGGAACGGGTCTTCGGCAGACCGGGAGCGAAGTGGAGATCGTCCGGCTTCGCGATGGCGCCGATCACCTTGCCGACATGGCCGATGAGTTCTTTGCGAAGTTCTTCGGATTCGGCAAAATTTCCTTTCAGAGTGACAAAGGCAGCAACGGCTTGGCCCTTCATTTCGTCCGGGCGGCCGACCACCGCAGCTTCCGCGACGGCGGGGTGGGAAACGAGCGCGCTTTCGATTTCCGCCGTGCCGAGGCGGTGGCCGGAGACGTTGAGCACGTCATCCAGGCGGCCGATGATCCAGAAATTCCCGTCCTTGTCGCGGCGGGCGCCGTCGCCAGCGGTGTAGAGGCCGGGATAATCGGACCAGTAGGTTTTTTTGTAGCGTTCTTTGTCGCCGTAGATGGTGCGAACCATCGATGGCCAAGGCTTGCGGATTACGAGGCGGCCATCTTGGTCCGCTTTGCATTCGTTGCCGGCGTCGTCGAGGATCGCCGCATCGATGCCGAAGAACGGCATGGTGGCGGTGCCAGCCTTGCACGGAGTGGCTCCGGGCAGCGGTGAAATCAGGATGGCTCCGGTTTCGGTTTGCCACCAGGTATCGACGATCGGGCATTTGCCGCCGCCGATGTGTTTGTGATACCAATTCCACGCTTCCGGATTGATCGGTTCTCCAACAGATCCTAACAGTCGCAACGAAGAGAGATCGTGGGCGGCGGGGAAATGGTCGCCCGCCTTGATAAAGGCGCGGATGGCGGTGGGTGCGGTGTAGAAGATGGTGACGCCGTATTCTTCGATCATTTTCCAGAACCGGCCGAAATCCGGGGCATTCGGCGCGCCCTCATACATCACCTGGGTGACGCCGTTGGCCAGCGGGCCGTAAACGATGTAGGAGTGCCCGGTGATCCAGCCGACGTCGGCGGTGCACCAGTAAACATCCTCGTCGCGCATGTCGAAAATGTATTTGCAGGTGGAATAGGTGCCGGTGAGGTAACCGCCGGAAGTGTGGAGAATGCCTTTCGGTTTTCCGGTGGAACCGGAGGTGTAGAGCACGAACAACGGGTGCTCCGAATCGAAGCCCTTCGCCACGTGTTTCGAGGAGGCCTGGGCGACCTCGTCGTGCCACCATTTGTCGCGGGTGGCATCCATGGCGATTTCATTGCCGCAGCGGTTAAGCACGATGACGCTTTTGACTTGGGTGTATTTGACGAGCGCCTCATCGACGACCGGTTTGAGCGCCACGACCTTGCCCCGCCGCCAGCCACCGTCGGCGGTGATGATGGTGGTGACTCCGGAATCCACCAGGCGATCGACGATGGCCTCCGCCGCGAATCCGCCGAAAACCACATTGTGGACGGCACCGATGCGGGCGCAGGCAAGCATGGCAATGGCGGCTTCCGGCACCATCGGCATGTAAATAAGCACGCGGTCTTGGGATTTAACACCATTTTTCAACAACACGTTGGCGAAGCGGCAGACGTCCTTTTGGAGTTGGCCGTAAGTGATGATGCGTTTGTCGCCGGGCTCGCCCTCCCAGATGATGGCAGCCTTGTTCTTGCGGGCACCGACGGCGTGGCGGTCCACGCAGTTTTCGCAGACATTGATTTTCCCGCCGTCGAACCATTTGGCGAACGGCTCTTTCCAATCGAGCACCTTGCTCCACTTTTTCTGCCAAGTCAGCTCCTTGGCCTCGCTGGCCCAGAAGGCTTCGGGCTTTTCGATCGATTTTTTGTAGAGCTTCTTATACTCCGCCATCGACGATATACGCGCCTTCGCGGAAAACTCCTTGGACGGCTTGTGGACGGCGTCGTGATCGTGGCTGGTGTTGGACTTGTTGGATTTTTTGGCGCTCATGGATCGGGAAATTTCATGTGGTGGGAAGAACACCCTTATCACACAGGCGAAGGCTAAGGAATGCTGCAGTGGCCGGCAAGTCCCCAGAACCAATTAATTCAGACTTTTTTCAGCCCTCCGCGAGAGACTCGTATGTGTTGCGGGCTTGGAATTTCCCGTCGGTATGATCGCCGCACTCAACCCGACTTTTTCCCCTCGAAGGACTTCTTACCCCCGTCACCCGCTCATCCGCTCATCCGCTCATCCGCTGCGAGGATGAAATCGAAATGGCGACCGGCGATTGAAGCTACGCCCCGCGCTTCCTCACCGGCTTCGGATTTCCTAACAGCATCTGGATTTCCAACGCATTCAGCGCGGCCCAGCGGCCGGGTTCGAGATCGCCGAGCCATAGCGCGCCGATGCGGACTCGGATGAGTTTCGTGACCTGGTAGCCAAGCGTGTCGAACATCACGCGGATCTGGCGTTTCGCGCCGTGGTCGAGGACGACCTTGATGCGGCGGGAGGAAAGGCGCTCGATGGACTTCGCCTTCAGCTTGCCTTCCGGGGTGTGGACACCTTCGAGAAACTGGTCGAGGTGGGAGTTTTCAAACGCCTGGTTCGAAGTGACGAGATATTCCTTCTCGATGGACTTCGACGGGTGCATGAGCTGCTGGGAAAGGTCGCCGTCGTTGGTGAGGATCAGCAGGCCTTCCGAATCCATGTCCAGCCGTCCGACGTGGTGGAGCGAATGCATGGTTTCGGGCAAAAGCGCGTAAATCGTTTCACGGCCCAACTCGTCATCCTTGGTGCAGACGAAGCCACGCGGTTTGTGGAAAGCGACGATCATCGCTGCCCGTGGCGTCACGCGTTTGCCATCGACTTTCACGTGGTCGCCCTCGGAAATCCGGGTGCCCATGTTAATGCACGGGTCGCCATTGACATCCACCCGGCCGGCTTTGATGAGTTCATCGCAGGCGCGGCGTGAACCCACGGCGCAGGATGCGAGGTATTTGTTGAGGCGCGTGCCGTCGTTGGTAGCCATGATATTCAATGCAAAAGGCGCGAAGCCCTGTGGGATCCGCGCGCAATGGAGAGAGAGAGCGAAACAGAGGCTTAACCCTCGTGTTTGGTCTTCGGAAGGCCCACAGGGGACTTACCGTCTTTCCATTCGCCACGCTCCTTGAGGAGTTTGACTCGCTCGAAGCGCTTGAGGACGGAACGTTTGCCGCCGACAGTGGCGCTGGACTTGAGGCTATTGTGCTTGGACATCTCGGAATGAGGTTAAAAATCGCGGGAGGCGGAAACTAGGGACGGGTTTCCCCGGTGGCAATCCGAAAAAGGAGGAAATTTTTCCAACGTCCGATTCTGAACAGCCACAAAAAAGAAGCCAGCGGAAATCGAAGCGGGGGGACTTTCGATTTTCGCCGGCGTCCAGTTCTCTTTGGGGAGTGTGAAGCGGGTGCCGCGTTTTTCCTCGGGGGGAAGGATGCTCGCGGCGACCCATAAGAGATATCCCATTTCCGGCCATTCCGATATTCCATGATCGCGTACACGTCTTCGCGGCATCCCTGCGATGCATGCGGACGGAGCTTTTGAGATGGCTATATCCAATAAACGGAGTCTCCGCGCCCTGTTTCCGTGAGATCATGAAAAAGCCGGGCGACCCTCGGGTCACCCGGCTTTCGTTGATTCAGATCCGCAAGGTGGAAGTGATGCTGCCGATCAGTCCTTCTTCTTTTTCTTCTTGGATTCCTCTTCCGGGGTCGTCTTCTTTTGGGTTGCGCTCCGTGTGGTTTCGCGCGCTTGTTTCGAGGCTTCGGTGACTTGGCGCCTTGGTGCTTCGGCCACTTGGTATTTGGACGCCTTCGCTACACGCTTCGGAGCTTCGGCCACCTGGCGTTTGGCGGATGGGCTGACGGTGGCCGGTTTGGTTTGGGATTGGCGTTTCGCGGGTTGGGCGGTCTGCTTCTTGTCTGGCTTGATTTGGCGCTTCGGCGCTTGGTCCCGGATCGGTTCGGTGGCGCTCTTGGGTTTTTCCTTCGGTCTCTCCGGCACCACCTTACGTTTTGGCGGGACATCTTTGCCGGACAATTGCCCAGCGCGCTTGGCGACCAGCGGGGATTTGGCCAATTTTTCGCGCTTCACCCGGCTGCGTGTTCCCGATTCCCCGGTCACTTTGGGCTCGGCACGGGTTTCCATCTGCTGGCGATCTTTGGCGAATTTACGCACTTCCTGGCGTTGCGAAACGAGCGTGGTGCGCTTCTCCTCGCTCAGGGTCTGGAAACGCTGACCGCCTTCTTTGCGCTCGGCGTAGCGGCTGAGTGGTTGGGCATATTCATAATCGTCACGTTGGCCTCTGCGGCTCCCTTCAGGACGGGAGCTCAATGAGGCCCATGTGCCTGGCGGACGGGCATCCTCGTTGTCGCGGTAGAAGTTGTAATTGTCACTTCTGCGGCGTTCCCAATCGCGCTCGCTGCGGTGCTGCCAACGATCATGGGCATAGATCGGATCGTAGCCGCGGCGGCCTGAGTGATAGGAATACGAGGCGTAGAAACCGTCATTTCGATATCTCGGAGCGTAGTAGTCGCCGAAATAGTAATGGCCGTAGCTGGGGCGCACAAACAGGTGGTTCGCAAACACATTCAAGCTGATCACCAACAGCGGCGTGTAAGAATAGTTCGGGCGA
Organism: Akkermansiaceae bacterium; assembly: GCA_040881795.1. Lineage (GTDB taxonomy): Bacteria > Verrucomicrobiota > Verrucomicrobiia > Verrucomicrobiales > Akkermansiaceae > Luteolibacter. Next base: position 14,826 of record JBBECN010000089.1, on the reverse strand, counting down.
CTGTAGTAGGAGCGCTGGAACCGGACCGGGGCGAAGATCACTCCACGGCGGACCACGTTATAATCCCAGTAGCCATCGATGAACACGTAACCAAGACGCGTCCATTGGTAGTGCGCGGGGATCCAAGTCCAATCTTGTTGACCGGGTTCCCAGTAGCCGGGCCTCCATGCGTAACGTTCCTGGCGGTTCACCCAGGTTCCAGAAATCCAGATATGGTTCGTCGATGGGGCCTCCACGTTGGGGCCGGTTTCAATCGATTTGGGCGGCTCGGGCAAATAGGCGACCTCTTCGGCCTCCTCGTCCGCCCAATAGCCGGACGTCCACTGCCATTGCTCGCCCGCTTCACTCCAATATCCCGGGACCCATTGGCGGCCTGGTGGCAAATTCCGCCAAATCCCGCTGATCCAGATGAAGTCATTCTGCTCTTCTTCCCAACCCCAATATCCGGGGATCCAGGCGACGTTGTCACCTTCGAGTTGCTGTTTAGGTGGGATTTCCTCAATCAATTCGGGCGGCGCACTCCGCACCAGCATGCCCACTTCCGGGTCGAAACTGACTGATCCCGCGAACGCCTCATGCACCGGGCCGCGGGTGAGTTCTTCATACCCCTGTTCTTGGGAAAATGCCCGGGAGGGGGCCAGCAGCGCACCTCCGACCGCCAGCGCGGCGAGAAAGGTCAATAATGTATAATATCTCAGGTTCATAATGTTGGTTGGGTTTTCTCTCTGTTGAGAGACGACTACCGACTGCCTTCGGCCTTTGGTTTATTTTCCCATTCGCGGGGAAATGCAAAGGCCCACTGTCAAAGTAGGCGTGGTGGCGAACATTGGCAAACGGTCAATCACAGACTCGCTGGACTGCCGTTTCAGGACTTGATCGTGAAACCCGCGCAGTTTTCCAGCAGCGGGACCCTTAATGCTGTTAGATTCTTGATGTGATGGGCGACGTTTGACTCCTCAGCGATCTCCTTGATAAATAACTCCACTTCCTCAGGCTCGCCCATGACCTGCATTTCGACGCTGCCGTCATCGAGGTTCTTGACCCAACCACAGACGTCGAAGCCGCGTGAAAGGTCCTTGACGGTGTAGCGGAAGCCGACGCCTTGGACGCGTCCTTCGAAGATGACTTGTTTGGCAATCATTTGTTAGGAATGCCGGGCAGAACGGCGGTGGTGGCCTCGGCGGTGTTGAGGAAACGGATGCGGGTGGGTCCGGCGCGCTCGACTAACAGATGCCGTTTCTCCGGGGAGATCACGGCCTGGCCGGGGGCGGCGGGTTGTTCGAGGCCGCCCATTGCGGCAGTTAGATCGAGGGCTACGGCCTGCAGTTGATCGGCGGCGGCGGTGGAGTCGAGTTCGATCTCCCACAGCACGGCGGATGAGGTTTCGCCGTCGGGAAACAACACGTAGCGGTCATTTTTCCAAGTGGCTGCGATTTCCGATGCAGCCCCGGCATCACCCAGCGGTTCGAGCCACAGGCGGAGTCCGAGCTGGCCCGCAGATTCCGTTAGAAAAGATTCTTCCGGAGTGGCTGGCAGTTCCAGTGCGATGGGTTCGGAGGTGGCCTCGCCGGGGAAGAAGATCGCCCGCGTCGTTTGGGGTGGATTGCGGAATGCGGCTTGGAGTTTTTCGGTGCCCTGGATGTAGAGGGAATCCGCATGGCCCTTGCCCTCGACGGCCGGGAAGTTGGTGAGGCCCTGCAGAAAAGGGGGAAGGGCGGCGAGCAGTTGTTCGATCGCCTTGTTTTCCCGCATCGGCATGAAGCCAATGGTGCGGGCCTGTTCCGTATAGAAGCGGGCCTCGGAACCCGCGGCCGCTCCTTGATGAAGGGCTTCGCGAGCGCGGGCCGCATCATCGCCGGGATAGCCAGGAGGCGGTGGGAAGTGCTGGTGAAGAAGAATCCTGGCTAACAAGCTAACAAGCGATGCTTGGTCGGGGATGTTTTTCAAATCCGTTTTATCTAACATCCAGCCTTCACCGGTGACGTCATCGAACCAGCTGGCCGCACCCACCGAGCGCAAGGCGGTGAGCTGAGCGAGCAGGTTGTCGTCGGGGCGCAGCCAGCCGATGAGCGCGTAGGATTCCTGACGGTCATCGATGCCGGAGGGGCCGAGGCGGCTTTCGATGGCGGCTCCAATCCGGTCGCGGAGTTCTTCGCCAGCGATGCGGTGTACGATGGGGCTTGATAGAAACCGCAGCCCGAATTCACGCTCGGCGCGATCAATGAGTTCCTGGGGCACGGAAAGCTCGCCACCGCCCTGGGCGAGGGACCGGAGCGATTCGTTCTCGCGCTTGAGCATCTCGTTCTCCTCACCGGCGATGCGAAGTTGGTTTTCGATTTCCGCGAGGTCGGCGGGAGCGCGAGTGGACTTCCAATGCAGGGCCTGGAGGAATCCGGCGGCTCCGATCGCACCGCCGACGAGCAGTGGGAGTATCGTTTGGGGAGAGGGCACGTCTGTGGACTCAGCGCTTTCCGTCGTTGAAGGGATTGCTCTCGAGCGCGGAGGCTTTGACGCCGAAGACCTGTTCGAAGGTCTTGCCGGGAAGCAGGTTATAGACGATGGGTGCACTGCGTTTACCTTCGGCATCGTAGAGATAAACGACGAGTTGCACGGGCATTTCCGAGCCGGTGTTGGGATCCGTGCGGCGGACGCGGGAATCAAACATTTTTTCCTGCACCAGTTGGCCGGTGTTCTTGTGGTAGCCGTAACTGACTTTGAAGAGTTCTTGGTTTTGGCCGTCAAAGATTTTGCAGCCACGGGGGTTCCCGTTGGAGTCCATGGTGTAAATGGTGAGCATGGTCATCACGCCATTCGCAGAGAAGGTTTTTTTGCGGAGGGTGCGGTTGTCGGGGCTGCGGGTGAACATGGCGCGCGAGCCGTCTTCGTGGCGCATGACGCGGACGTTGGGCCCATCCACCGCATTGAAATCGTCCGCTTGGCAGGGTAGCGCAATGAGCAGACCTGCCATGACAGCACAAATTTTCCAAGTTGCCAGTAGGTTCATAGGGCGCAAAGTAGGTGCCTCGGGCGGCCGTTGCAAGTCGCCAATTCACACGATGATTTGGAAGACACGAAATGGGCGGCTGGATCTCTCGCATCGGGCGTGCGTGATGGGCATTCTGAACGTGACGCCGGATTCGTTCTCGGACGGCGGCGATCATTGTGAAATCGCAAGCGCGCTGTCGCACGCCCGCCGGATGATCGCTGAAGGTGCGGAACTCATCGATATCGGCGGCGAATCGACCCGCCCAGGTTCGCTTTCAGTGCCGGTGGCTGAGGAAATCCGGCGCACGGTGCCAGTGGTCGCAGCGTTGCGGCTGGAGTGGGCGGGACTGATTTCCATCGATACATCAAAGGCGTCGGTCGCCCGCGCGGCGCTCGATGCGGGAGCGGACATTGTGAACGACGTGAGCGGGCTGCTGGCGGATGCGGAAATGCCAGGAGTCTGCGCGGCGACGGGATGTGGCGTGGTGGTGATGCACCGGCAGGGCGACCCTCAAACGATGCAACTGGCCCCGCGCTACGACGATGCGGTGGCAGAGGTGAGGGCGTTCTTCGCTGAGCGCCTAGCCACACTCACGGCGGCGGGGCTCGATCCGGAAACGTTGTGTTTCGACCCGGGAATCGGCTTTGGAAAAAATCTGGAGCACAATTTGGAGCTGATCCGTAGTCTGGGCCAAATCGCACCGGCGGGGCGGCCGATTTTGTTAGGTGCTTCGCGAAAATCCTTCATCGCAAAAGTGCTCGGCAACAAGGACTTGGAAGCGCGCGAGTGGCCGACGGTGGCCATCACCTCACACGCCCGGGAACTCGGGGTGATGCTTCACCGCGTGCATTCGGTCCGGCCGAATCTAGAAGCCTTGCGGATGACCGAGGCGATTCTGGACTGAGCCGCCTCACGGATTGGTGGAGGGCATCGGCTTGCGGGCGACTGCGTAGCGATACTTGCCCACCGCATCGACGATGCCCTTGGCGACGGCCGACTGGTAGTCCGGCATGTCGATCAGGCGCGCTTCGTAGGGATGGCTCATGAAGCCACCTTCCAACAGAATGGCGGGGTGGCGGACGCCGGAGAGTACACTGAAACGGGCGCGTTTGATGCCGCGGTCGAAGGTGTTTTTTCCGAGACGGCGGAGCAGCGAGCCATGAACGGAAGTGGCAAGCGCGATGTTGGCGGAGTCGTGTTGGTTGCCGGCACGCGTTTGATTGTCGGCGGCTTTCCAATCTTTGCCGTAGTGTGAAACTCCCGGAGGGGAGAGGGTGAATGTCTCAATTCCCCGCGCGGCGCGCCCACCGGAATTGAAGTGGATGCTGATGTAGATGGCGCTTTCCTTCACGGTATTCGCGAAATCGACGCGCTCCTGAAGGGAGAGAAATTGGTTGCTCTCGCGAGTCATGACGACCTTGAAGCCTTGGGCTTTCAGCAGGGTTTTGACCTGGCCTGCGACTTTGAGATTGTATTCAGCCTCGGTGCCGAGGGAGTTCGTGGCTCCGGGGTCCTTGCCGCCGTGGCCGGGATCCAGCACGACGGTGCGGAAGTCGCCGGCGTTTTGAATGAAATTCGGACGCAGGACGGGGTCGATCAATTTCGCGAGATCCATGCGTGAGACGTAGGGTTTGTCTCCGATCATCGCGACGGTGTTGGTGAAGACGAATTTCACGTTGTTCATCAGGCACTCGTTGCCGCCAGCTTTGAGCTTCATTTCCACCTTGGCATTTTCCAAGACGATGTTGCCACCGGAGCGGGTGAGCTTGGTGAAGCCGTAAAACTGCTTGATGCTGTTGACGGAAACGTAGTCGCGCCCCTCGATTTTGGCGACTTCCCAGCCGGCGGAGGTCGCTGCGGAAACGGTTTGATAATGCACGATGAGAACAACGATTGCGCAACCAAGGAGGTGGCGGGCGAAGGCTGGCAATTTGAAGGAGGCTTCCATTCTTGGATCGATCAATATGAGTTTGGGGAGTGAGTTATCAATTTTTGAGCACAATGACAACCAGATTTCTCGGTTGGCAGCCTTGAATTAGAAGCCCCTCCGCCCCTGCATCGCCCGCATCAGGGTCAATTCGTCGGCGTGCTCCAAGCCGCCGCCTGCCGGTAATCCTTGGGCGATCCGAGTCAGCCGGCAGTTTCTTCCGCGCAACAGTTCTGCCAGATAGTTGGCGGTCGCCTCACCCTCGACGTCCGATCCAAGCGCCAGGATCACCTCAATTTCCTGAATGCCTTCATCGATCCGACGCAGCAGGGAAGGGATTCGCAAGTCTTCCGGAGAAACCCGGTCCAGCGGCGATAATTTCCCGCCGAGGCAGTGGTAGCGGCCGCGGAATGCGCCGGAGCGTTCGAGTGGCAGCACGTCTGTCGCTTGTTCGACGACGCAGAGGATTTGATCGTCGCGGCCGGGCTCGTCGCAGACATCGCAGCCGGATTCCGTGGCGAAAAACCCGCAAACCGGGCAGGGCCGGATTTTTTCCTTCGCCTCTAACAAAGATTTGGCGAGTTGCGGCGCATCCGCCTTCGGGCTTTGCAGCAACCACACAGCGATCCGCTCCGCGCTGCGCGGCCCGACGCCGGGGAGGCGCTTGAGTTCGCCGACGAGGGTCTTGACCGGTTCTGGGAAATCAGCGCGCTTCATCGGAATTTTTCTCGGGAAATTCATCGCAGGCCATCCGGTGACGGCTCGCATAGACCAGGGCGCAGACCCCGGACCAGACTGCCGCCACCAGCACCGCGGAAATCTCAGGCGGTCGCGCGGCAAGGGCAAGCACCGGTGCCCAGGCGATGATCACCACCAGCGCTGAGATCCACAGAATGACCCGCCGCCACGTCGTCGGGATGCTGAGAAGTGCGAAAGAAAGTCCGAAGGCGAAAAAAACCGCCGCCAACCAGACCGCCCACAGCGGAAGGTCTTTGGGAAACGGCTTTCCCTCCGCGAGCCAATTTGCGAATCCACCATCGATCACATCCAGGCTCCCTAACAATTCGAGGCCTGCTGCTAGAATGATCGATAACGTGCCGATCGCCGCAGCCGGAACTAACACATGGCCGACCGGGCGGGTATCCAAAATCCCAGGTTTTTTTTGATTTGCCGCCATCTCTATTTTCTCATGAAACTTTCCTCATAAGGAGGCTCGGCGGCCAACACACGGTCCACCATCAACACGGGTTGCAGCTCGCCTTCCTCCAGCGGGAAACGCATGGTGCCCGAGACTTTCACCCAGCCGTTCTCGGGGAACTCCGGGGGTGGTTTGCCAAATTCGAGGATGATCGGGATCGCCCGGCTGTCGGCCGCACAGCAGGTGATGAAAAGCCGGTAGAGCCGCTTGCGGGTGCCGTTCGGGTTGCGGACTTTTTCATCCATCCAACGGCCCTCGGTTTCCACTTTGAGTCCCTCGATGAGCGGCTGCAGCTCGCGGTCTCCGGTGGTGAAAAACAACTCCATCAAATTGAACTCGAGAAATCCATCCGGCGTCTTGCGGTGGCTTTTCTCGATTTCCTCCAGCGTCAATGCCGGCATCGACGACGCCAGAAACGGCGACGTGATTCCCGACGGCGCGTCATAGAGGCCCTTCCGCGAAAGCGCCGCGACGGAATATTCGTCCTTGGTCCACGCCACCGATAAAAGCACCGGCACGATCATCAAGAGAACCGCGGTGAGCGGATGCATGTCGCCGCTTTCATGATCGTGCGCATCGTCGCCGCCGTGGTCGTGGCCGCAATCCGCCTGTTGCCCGGCGGTTAGCAGGTTGAACAATCCGAGCACCGCCAGGCCGAGCCCGCCGGCGAAGGCGATGGGCCGGAAATCGGTAACGAGATATTTGTTGATCCGACCGCTGCTGTAAAAATACAGCAGCACCGCACTCCAGATGAGCACCGCCAAGGAATAGATGATGCGGCGGGTCTGCGGTTTCATTTTGATTGGAAAATGAGTTGCTGCCAGAAAATCGAGATACCGCCGATCGAGAAGAACAACCCGATCGCCAGCCAGAAGATGAAGCGCTTGTTCAGCACCGTCTGATAGAGAAACAACAGCTTCACATCCATCATCGGCCCGAAGGTGAGGAATGCCAGTTTCGCACCCCACGAGAATTTATCCAAAGTCGCAGCGATGAAGGCGTCCGAGGTGCTGCACAAGCTCAGCACGAACGCCAGCGCCATCAGCGCGGCGGGTGCGGCCACCGGATTAGTCGCCAGCGTGTCGAGCCACGCCGCGCCCGGTGCGATGCCGGTGTTGAACAGCGCCGTGATCGCCACGCCGATCGTGAAATAAACGGCCACTTCCACGAAGTCCTTCATCGCGGAACGGAACGCCGCCACCAGCTTCTGCCCGCCATCCGCCGCGTGCTCGTGATGGTGATGGTGCTCGTGACCGCAGACATCACCATGATCATGGCCGCATTCCGCGTGGTCATGATCGTGGTGCGAATGGGCCTTCTCTGCCTGGTCTTTTTCAATGCTGTCCACCAGCTTTGCCTTCAGCACAGCGGCCAGCGGCAGTTTTAGGACGATGAACCCCACCGCCACGGCAATCAGGAAACCCAGCAGCATGCGCGAGCTCGTCATCATCTCCGCTCCCTGCCCTTGGAAAGCCTTCCAAGTGCTCAGCGCGGTGATCGGATTCACGATCGGAGCCGCCAACATGTAAGTCAGCGCGCAGGAAACCGGCAGTCCCTTTTTTACCAATCGGCGGATCACAGGCACCACCGCACACTCGCAGACCGGGAAAACCGCTCCCAGCAAGCCGGCCATCATCACCGCCCGATAGCGGTTTTTCGGCAGGAACCGGTCCATCGTCCCAGCGGGCAGGTAAACATCGATGAAGCCGCTGATCAAGGTGCCCAGTAAAATAAATGGAGCCCCCTCGAAAAGGATACTCAGGAACGCGAGCGCAAAGTCCTGCTGGGAATCGGGCGACATCGCGCAGAGCAAACTCCGCCAAGCCCGTCCTGTCAACTGGCGGTCTGTATCGCGCGCATTGCCGCGTTTCCCCGCTTGCCCGGCGGGCGCTTCGGCATAATTTGCAGGTCTGAAACGATCCCCCACCCGTCCCTGGCATCGGCTCCGCGTGGTATTCGCCATCGCGGCGCTCCTGATTCTTTGCGGCTCCGTCGCTTGGTGGTCTCGCGGGTTCTCTCCGGACCGACTGGCCCCCAACTCCTCAACGACTGAGGAAATCCCCGCAGCCCCCGCCAACGCCCCGCTGCTGCAAACGATCAGCAGCGACCCAACTGCCCCCAGTTCCTCCCCCGCCGATGCCCGCGCTCCGGAGCCCCTCCCCGTGGTCAATCGCCCGGCAGTGCAAATCCTGCCGTCCACCCGCGAGGAAGCCGCCAATGGCCGTTCCATCCCCGAAATCCTCGCCGGGGCCGACATGTCCGACCCCACGACCCGTGCCCGCGTCGTCGCCGAAATCGAGCAACTCGAACAACGTCAAAATCAGGCCGTGCTCGCCAAAGCCCGCATGCTCGGCATCCCCGCCCGCATCGAAGGCCCCGGCCGCAAGCTTTCCATCCTCTACGATTTCCGTGGTGACGAGCCGCTCTACCGCAACACGCTCAACAAAAACGCCGCCATCTCCACCGCGGCCAATCTGCTCGCTCCCACACCCTACAGCCTTGATGGCACCGGCATCAAAGTCGGCGTCTGGGATGGCGGATTGGTCCGCAGCACCCATGTTGAATTCAACGGCCGCGTCACCCGCAAAAACAGCGGCTCCGCCCACGACGACCACGGCACCCACGTCGCCGGCACCATCGCCGCCACCGGCGTCCAGGCCAATGCCAAGGGCATGGCGCCAAAAGCCACCATCGATTCCTACGACTGGAACAACGATTATTCCGAAATGACTGCTGCAGGAGCCGCCAGCGCCGGAGACACCGCCAGAATCCCGCTTTCCAACCATTCCTACGGCTACGGCGCCTTTGACGCCGACATGGGCCGTTACGAACGCGAAGCCCGCGACACCGACGCCATCACCGCCAGCCTGCCATTTTACCTCATCTTCTGGGCCGCCGGAAATGAGCAGGACGATCTCACGGCCAAAGGCGGTTACCAATCAATCACCTTCAACGGCCTCGCCAAAAACATCGTCACCGTCGGCGCCGTCAACGATGCCGTCTCCGGCGGGATGCGCTCCACGGGGGCCGCCACCATCGCCAGCTTCTCCAGCCTCGGCCCCTGCGACGATGGACGGATCAAACCGGACCTCGTCGCCAACGGCGTCAGCGTCTATTCCACCATCGCCACCTCGAATTCCGCCTACGACGGCACCTACAGCGGCACCAGCATGGCCACCCCCAACGCTGTCGGATCCGCCGCGCTGCTCGCCCAACTTTACGCCCGCGAATTCTCCGGACTGCGCCTGCGGGCCAGCACCCTCAAAGCCCTACTCATCCACACCGCCGACGACATCGGCACCGCCGGCCCCGATTACAAATACGGCTGGGGACTCATCAACACCCAAGCCACCGCCGATTTGATCCTCGCCCATAAAAACAGCCTCGCCGCTCCCAAAATCATCGATGGCCAGATCACCAACACCCAGAAAACCCAAACCCACAACTTCACCTGGGACGGCGTCAGCCCGATCCGCGCCACCCTCTGCTGGACCGATCCCGCCGGCTCCGTCGAGTCCCTCGCCGACAGCCGCAACCCCAACCTGAAACACAACCTCGACGCGAAAATCACCGCCCCCGACGGCACCACCATCTATCAGCCATTCATCATGCCCTTCGTCGGCAGTTGGTCCACCGCCTCCATGGAGTTGGCCGCCACCCGAGGGAAAAACAACGTCGATAACGTCGAACAAGTTTTTCTATCAACCCCCACCCAGCCGGGGACCTACACCGTCACCGTCTCGCTCGACGGCACCTTGAATCCAAACAATCAGGCCTATTCCCTCATCATCACCGGCGGCGCGTCCATGGCGAGCAATCCGCCGCCCACCATCGCTCTAACATCCCCGCAGAACGGTGGCTCTTATCTGCCCGGCGCTTCCGTGACGCTCGCCGCCACCGCCACCGACGTCGCCTTCGGCGGTGGGCCGGGGGCCATCGCCGCCGTCGAGTTTTTCGCGGGCTCCAACTCCCTCGGTATCGACACCACCGCACCCCACTCCCTGAGTTGGATTCCAGCCGCCAGTGGCCCCTACACCATCACCGCCAAGGCCACCGACACCGCCGGTGCCAGCGCCACCTCCGCCGCCGCCACCATCACCGTCCTCACCGGGGATGGCGTTCCTGTCATCTCCTCGTTCACCCCCGGCAGCGGTGCGGGCGGATCCAGTGTCATTCTAACGGGTTCTAACTTTGTCGATGTCATCGCCGTGAAATTCAATGGCGTGGATGCCGCCTTCACCGTGGATTCCCCGGGCCAGATCACCGCCATCGTCCCCGCGCTTGCCAACAGCGGCACTCTTTCCGTCATCAGTTCCTACGGCACCGGCACCAGTGCCAATATTTTCACCGTTCTCCAGCCGCCCGTCCTGATCAGCCAGATTTACGGCGGCGGCGGCAGCAGCGGTGCGGTTTACAAGCAGGATTACGTCGAACTCCACAACCGCGGCAACACCGCCGTCAACCTGGCCGGTTGGTCGGTGCAATACGCGGCCGCCACCGGCACCACCTGGCAGGTCGCGGTGCTCAGCGGCACCATCGCACCGGGCGGTTACTTCTTGTTAGGTTTTACCGGTGGCAACAGCGGCGCGGTCCTGCCCGCCGTGGATGCCGGTGACTCCACCAGCATCAGCGCGACGGCGGGGAAACTCGCATTGATGAATTCCTCCACCGCGCTTTCCGGCTCGTCGCCGTTGAGTGCGCTTGGGTTGCAGGACTTCGTCGGATTCGGCACCGCAAACGCTTACGAAGCGGCTGTCGCGCCAGCGCCGTCCGCCACCACCGCCATCTTCAGAGCCGGCTCGGGTGCCAGTGATACCGGAAACAATGCCGCGGATTTCACCGCCGCCCCGCCTAGCCCCCGCAACTCGGCGTCTACTGCCGTCCCGTCCTTTGCCAACTGGATCGCCATCTATCAGGTTGGCGGTCAGACAGGTTTCACCGACGATCCTGAAAACGACGGCATTCCCAACGGCGTCGAAAACTTCCTCGGCACCGCGCCCGACACCGCCAGCCCGGGACTCACCCAAATCACTGCCATCCCCACCGCACTGACCTTCCAGCACACCCGCTCGAACACCCCTGCCGCCGGTCTGCTCGCCAGCTACGAATGGTCCACCGACCTGCAAACCTGGCACCCCTCCGCCGCCAGTGCCGACGGCCTCACCGTCGTCATCGCGGATTCCATCCTCGTTGATCACGCGGCCCCGCTCAACGATCTCATTCAAGTCACCGCCACCGTCGCCCTAGGTGGTGCGCCCCAGCTTCACGTCCGCCTCAAAGTCAACCTCCCATAGCCCATGTCCGGGCTTGCCCGCGCAAAGGTCCTACCCCACTATTTCAATCAACAATGAAACTCATCTGCCTCCTGCTGGTTCCCGCAATCGTCTCCTGTGCCCGTGGCCCCGGCCCGGTTGTTCCTGAATCCCGGATGGAGCGCCAGATGCTCGGCCTGCTGGAAAAATTCGACCGCTGGGATTTGAATGGCGATGGCTACCTGAACGTCACCGAGTTGGAACCGTCCCGGAAAATCACCGGCAACTCGCCCACCAGGATTCTCGATTTCTACGACACGAATAAAGATGGGCAGATCTCCCTCCGCGAAGCTCAGGACGGCTACGCCCGGGCGGACGAAGCAGAACTCCGCGCGAAAAGATAATCCCTCCGGAAATCGCACATGTTCATCGGGGCCAAACCGCTGCTATACGTTCTCACCACCGTCGCGGTGGTTTCTGGAGTCGCGGTGCTGCTGAGCTCACCCAAACCACCGGCTCCTGAAATCAAACCACCCGCCAGCGAGTCTGCCAAGGTTTACACCTACGGCACCGCCTCGGCGGATGGGATCGGCAAGTTTTTCCATGGACGCGAGATTTCCCGAGTGATGGGCCATCCTGCCATCGGCTGGCTTGAGCGTGACGAGCGCGAGCGCGAAGAAGCGCCCACCAAAGCGATTCAAGCACTGCAACTTGCGCCGGACGCCGTCATCGCCGATATCGGCGCGGGCTCCGGCTACTATGCCTTCCGTATTTCCCAAAAAGTCCCGCAGGGAAAAGTCGTCGCCGTGGACATCCAGCCTGAGATGCTCGATTTCCTCAAAACCCGAGCCGCCGAACTTGGCGTGACCAACGTCGTCCCTCACCTCGGCAAGGTCGATTCCGTCGAGCTGCCGCCCGCATCGCTCGACGCCGCCTTGATGGTGGACGCCTATCATGAATTCTCACACCCGGGAGAAATGGTGGCATCCCTCCACCGCGCGCTGAAACCGGGTGGTAAAATCTATCTACTCGAATTCCGCGGCGAGGATCCCAGGGTTCCGATCAAGCCACTTCACAAAATGACCGAAGCCCAGGCCCGTCTCGAATTGGAAACCGCTGGGTTCCGTTTCGTCTCCAACCGCCGCGAGCTCCCCTGGCAGCATTTTATGGTCTTCGAACGTTAGATACCCCCAAAATCAACCATCAAAACTCAACAATCGTCAACCATTCCCACAGCCGCTTCAAACAATCGCCGCCACCCCCATCGCAAAGCGAAACAATTCCTGTCCGGCTCACCAGCCCGACTGTCGACTTGATTCCAACGATTCCGTTCGCCCCGGCCGGATTGATCGGCAAATGGTTTTTGGCTTGTAACCATCGCCGAATCGTCAGAAAAAGTTTAGTGTTGAATCCGATGAAACTAAAAAACACACCAATCGCGATGGTAGTCCTTGGGAGCTTGTTGGCGACTTCATGTCAAACAACCAATCCTTACACGGGTGAGGCGCAAAATTCGAGGGCTTTAACCGGAAGCGTGATTGGAGGGCTTTTGGGAGCTGGGGTCGGATCGTTGACTGGCAGCGGTAGCACAGATCGGCGGCAGCGGGCCATGATCGGAGCCGGAATCGGAGCGCTGACGGGAGGCGGAATCGGGGCATACATGGACCAGCAGGAAGCCGAACTGCGCCGCGAGTTGCAAGGAACGGGCGTGGGTGTGAGCCGCAATGGCAATCAGATCAGCTTGGTCATGCCGGGCGACATTACGTTTGCGACTGGAAGTGCATCGATCAGCGGTCAGTTTTATGACACACTGAACTCGGTGGCCAAGGTGTTGAGCAAATACAATCGGACGCTGGTGGACATCACCGGACACACGGATAGTGTGGGGCCGCGGGATTACAACTACCGCCTGTCCGAACAGCGGGCAAACAGCGTGGCCGCCTATCTGCAAAGTCGCAAAGTCAATGCATCACGATTCCGGGTTACGGGTGCGGGCGCCGACTCGCCAGTCGCCACAAATGGAACCGCTGAAGGCCGGCAAGCCAACCGCCGCGTGACCATTCAACTGGCACCGCTGACCCAGTAATCCCTGCTGTTAGAAAAATTGAGTCAGCAATCTGATTCACAAAGTATGAAATCTGAAAAATTTCTTCATACTGGCCCCGGCTCTGCTTAGTCTCCCCCGGAGATGAGCGAACCCATGAATCACGACAGCCTGAGACGCGTTACCGTCTCAATGCCGGAAGAAACCTTCCAAGCTTTCGAGCGCCTCGTCGCTGCGCGCGGGTTCGACAGCCGCTCGCAGGCGGTCGCCGAAATGATTCACCAACACGCCGCCCAGCATCTCGGTAAAATCGGCACCGAATTGATGGCGGCTACACTCTCGCTGGTTTACGACGAATCTAAAAGCACCCTGCTGCGCGACCTCTCGCGTATCTTCCGCGAGCACATCGCCGAGGTCATTTCCTCCCAGCACGTGCTGCTGGAAGACGATCACGTGCTTGAAGTGATCCTGATGCAAGGCCCGGCCCGCACCCTGCGGGAAATCGCGAACAAACTGGTCACCTGCAAAGGGGTGAAAACCGCCCACCTCACCCTCACTCCCCATCTCATCCCACCACTCCACGCCAAGTCGAACGGCAAATTGTCATGACGCCCATCTTCGAAAAAACACTCCACGGCGCCGGCATGTGGTCCGCCGTCATCTCCCGTGGTAAGAACCTCCGCCTCACCGATCTCGATGGCGGTTCCAACGTTGGTATGCTGCTCTACAACGCACACGAACGCACCGAGCGCTACAACATGCCGGACACGCTCAAGGGCCAACACATTTTCTATCTGCGCGCGCCCTATTGCCTGCATTCCGACATGGGCCGCCTGCTCGCCTCGATCACCGCCGACAGTGTCGGCTGGCATGACACCGTCTGCGGCCACTCCGACGCCGCCGGCGTGCTCGCAAAATACGGGCATAACAACTATCAGCATGCCCGCAACGATTGGAACAGGAGCGCCCACGATGGCTTCCTCATCGAACTCGCCAAATGGGGACTCGGAAAAAAAGACCTCGTCCCCAATCTCAACCTCTTCAGCAAGGTCGTCGCCGATGAAGCAGGTCATCTCTCATTTGTTACCGGAAATTCGAAACCCGGTGACGCCATCGAACTGCGCTTCGAAATCGACACGCTCGTCGTGCTGAACACCTGCCAGCATCCGCTCGACCCCGATCCGGTCTATCAACACCACCACGTGAAGCTCGAGGTCTTCGCCGACAATTCCCCCGCAGCCGACGATCCATCGCTCACCATCCGCCCGGAAAATTTCCGTGCCTGGGAAAACAACCAAACCTATCACGCCCTCCGCTTCTAACCACAATGACCGAAAGCACGCTTCAACCCGAGTCCGCCGTCATCCGGGAAGTCATTCCCGCCGGCGATTGGTGGGTCCATGAAATCAAAAAAGGCCA
>JBBECN010000088.1:9748-32895 GCA_040881795.1 Akkermansiaceae bacterium | reverse complement strand
GTTTTGATGACCGCCAGCGGAAAGCCGCCAAAGCGGAGGGCTTGAAGGTGTCACCCCGCGAGATGCCACAGGGATGACGGAACTCACAATTCTCCATCCTCGTGCCACGCAAGTGGGTCATTTTTCCTCAACTTGACGTGCATGTTTTGCGGGGCGCGTCTCACCAGAGCGGTTCGATCAGACCGGACTGCCAGGTGGCGAGTTTTTCGGTGAGTTCCTTGAGTTTTTCGGGTTGCTCGGCGGCGAGGTCTTGGGCCTCGGCGATGTCTTTGGAGAGGTGATAGAGGGCGGGTTTGGCACCGGCTTGATCGATGACGAGTTTCCAATCGCCCTCGCGGATGGCGGCGGGGCCGTCTTTGCCTTTCGTGCGCCAGTAGAGCGGGCGTGGCGGGAGGGTGGCGGCTGCGTCGCTGAGGAGTGGGGCAAGGCTTAGGCCATCGAGTTTCCACGATTCGTCGATGGTGCCACCGGCGATTTCGACAAAGGTGGGGAGCCAATCGAGCGAGATGACGGGTGTTTCCACGCTGCGGCCGGGTTTGATCTGTTTGGGCCAGCGCATGGCCATGGGGATGCGGACTCCGCCTTCATAAACATCACTTTTGCGGCCACGGAGCGGGGTGTTGATTGCGCCTGTTAGGGTTTGCCCGCCGTTGTCATTGGCGAAGATGACGAGGGTGTTTTCGGCGAGTTGGTGATCGTCGAGGCACTTGAGAATGAGGCCACAATTGTCGTCGAGGGTTTTGACGAGTCCGGCGTATTGGCGGCGTTTTTCATCGGGGATGGAGCCAAGGGTTTTAAGGACATTGGGCTTGGATTGGAGGGGGCTGTGGGGAGCGGTGAATGAGACGAAGAGGAAGAAGGGTTTTTCTTTGTTCGCCTTGATGAAGTCGCAGGCGCCTTGGCCGATGCGGTCGGTGACGTAGCCTTTTTCGGGGGTCGGTTTTCCATCGAGGAGGAAGACTCGGTGGGGGCTGGGTTGTTTCATCGGGAAATAAATTCGCGAGCCTTGGAGCAGGCCATAGAAATGATCGAAGCCGCGTTTTTCCGGGTGGTAAGCATCGGGGTAACCCTGGTGCCATTTACCGATCAGGCCGGTGGTGTAGCCGAGGGGTTTGAGGCGGTCACCGATGAACTTTTCTTCGAGCGGCAAGCCACCCTTCATGTAGCCTGGTGGTAGGTTCGTCTCAAAACCGAAGCGTTGTTGGTAGCGACCGGTGAACAACCCGGCGCGCGATGGTGAACAAACGGCACCACTGACGTATGCATCGCGGAAAATAACGCCTTCTTTTGCCAGGCGGGTGAGATTCGGGGTGAGTGCGGCGAGCGCGGGATCTGCGGATTCTTGAAAGCCGAAATCGGCGTATCCGGCATCATCGGCCAGCAAGACGATAATGTTCGGCTTGTCTGTCGCGGCAGCGGCGAGGGTGGCGGTGAGAAAAAGAAGCGGAAGGATGGTTTTCATGAGGTGATGATGGGGTTAATGGATTCGTTTGTGAGTGGTGGGGTCAATGGTGATCGGCCAGCCGGGGTAGGGTTGTTTGTCCTTGGCATTCGGGCCGGCGAGGTAAGGCCAGTTTGCCATGGTGATGTGGCCGGTCTTGCGGTCGAGGGTGAGCAAGGTGTAGCCGACTGAGCGATCGTGGAGGCGGGCAGGTTCGCGGCCGGTGGCGAAGGGATTGGAGACCGCGTGCACGGTGATGCGGTTGTGGAAGCCGTCGAGAAATTGGCCGGTGTATTTGGGATCGCCGGGGCGGCGGTTTTCGCCACCGGATGAGGGGAACCAGCGGCGCGGCCAAATATTGGCAGTGGCCGGGGTAGCGATCCACCAAGCGCCGGTATCGTGCGCTTCGAGTCCGTATTGCCCGGTCATGCCGAGGTGTTGGTCTCCGGCGATGTGCAATGCTTTGGCACGGGTGATTTCACGGACGGCGAAGTCGCGGCGGGACTGCGGCCAGCCATTGCCGTCGAAATCGACTTTGATGATATCGTCGGGCGGGTATTCGCCGGGTTTAAGGACGGGAAGGCCGGGGACGACATTGTCGCTGTAGGCAGCGGCGGGCAAGGTGTGCGCAGATGCCAGAGGGCTTTGGGAAAAAACCAGCCGCCAGCGGGAACCGGGAGCGGGAGTGTCTGCCCAGGTGGTGAGGAATTTTTCCTGACGAGGTCCGAGAAGGCTGGCTCCGGGGACGTCGAATGCGCGGGCATCTTTGAGGTTGGGGAATTGAAACGCGCGGTTCTGCGGCCAGCCATTGAAGATTTTCGCCTCGGGAAGCAGGGCTTTGGGAGCCGATTTGAACTGGCGGTCGGAGAGGATCGCCATATCGATTCCCGCGTAATTCCAGCGGGTGAAATAGACGGAGATGCCATTCAGCGAGGGTGCGGCATCAGCGGGCGTGGGCAAATGCCCGGTCTGGGTGAGGTGAACGGCATTGACGCTTTCTGCCGACAACTTGTAACCGCCGCTGTCCTGGGCGGTGGCTCCGGAGTCCGCCGAGCGGTCGGCCAGTTTGCCGCCTTCTCCCCAGTAATTTCCGTGGAGCACATCGTGATCGTCGGGCAGGGTGATGGAGGGAATCCGCGAGAGCAGCGCGCCCCACGACCATCCATGCATGTAGTATTTCCGCAGGTAGCAGAGAGTGGCGCGGTCATCGTAGATTGTATTGTCCGCAGGGCCGAGAAGGTGGCCGTAACCGCCGACGGGTTCGTATATCTGATCGCCGAGGAAGGCGACGAGATCGGGATTTTGATCGGAAACATTCCGCACCAGAGGATTGTGGGGAAATCCGGTGGCATCGTTGCAAGAGAGGGAGGCTATCCTCACGGCCTCTTCCTGCAAGGGAAGCGCGGCGAGCGTGCCATCGTAGGCGGAGTCCCGCCATAGGACTCGATAGGGGGCTGGTGCGGATGCATCGAAATCCTTCACGACGAAGCGTGCCACCCGCGCTTTTGGGTCGATGGCCGCCGTGGCCACCACCTTGCCGCGAATTTCGAGCCGCGCTTCTTCGGGTGAATCGACCGGCATGAATTGCGCCGTGAGGATCAGGGTGCTGTCGTTGATGCTGTATTGCGTCCAGAGGATGGGGCCGAAGGAGCGCTCCGGGTGGGTGGCGATTTTTGCTCCTGTTAGAGAAATCTTCGAGATCGCAAATCGCCAATCCCCGCCACGCTGCTGGGCAATCGGGGCGACGCGGCTGGGACGCGGTTGGCGGATCAGGGCGGGAACCGGCGGTTTCGACGAAACGCTGAAGGCAACCAGCCCAGGCAGCCATGAGGGGTGCACGCCTTCGTTGACGAAGCGGCGGGCTTCGCCTCCGTTCGCAAGGGGTGTAGCAACAAGTTCCAAGGCATAAAGGCCATCTTCTTTCGGCTGGGCACTGAGAGAAATCCGCATAGGGCCGAGGTGCGGGGCGAGCAGCGGTTCTTCGGAACGGCTGGAACCGATGAAAAACCGCCCGTCTTGTGCAATACCCGCCGCAAATCCCGTGCCGTAAATCGCGCTGTCGCGGTAGTCATCGAAGTTTCCCTTGAGGCCCAATTGAAATCCAATGAAGCCATCTCCCCCACCCTTTCCGAGTGGCTCGAAGTTTGCTTCGAGAAGAAGCGTGCCGGGTGCATCAGTGACTTCCGCGGTGAGCAAGGCGAGATTGCGATCGCCACCGGAGTGGGTGTTGCAGGCGCGGCCATTTTCCAGCACCCAGTCCTCCATCGGGTTGGCCCAAACGTCAGGCCCGATCCAAGGCCGGTTTTCTTTGTCCGGGAAAACCGGAGCCACGGATTGGGCGGCGAGTGGTGTCAGCGCGGCCAAGAGTGTGAGGGTAAGGCGAAGTGCGATCATTTTTTTGAGGTTTCACCCGTGCAGTCGATCGAGAAAGCGGTCGATGTGGATGCGGTCGGTGTGGGGGTTGAAAAACACGGCCTTTTCGCCGGGAAGCGGCTGCCAGCGGCCACGCTCGTCGTAGTCGGTGTGGGTGACGTATTCGATCCAATTGGTATAAAGCCCGACCTTGCCGCGGCGCAGGAAGACCTCGCGATGGTAAGCGTGGTTGCGACGCAGCCGATCCTGATAGTCCGACGAATCACGCCATGCTTTCTCGCTGGTGAACTCCGCCTGAGGATCGACCACCACCGCCGGATCATACAAGCGGAAGCCCACCGAAGGTCCGTGGTTTTCCGGGGCGACAACCACCGCACCCGGTGTGGCTGTCAGGCGCGCGCGCAGGTAGTCGGCATTTTGCAGGCCGTGCGCGATCAGCGTCTGATAGCCGCGCTTGCCGAGGCATTGCAGCGCCGCGTAAGCACCGAACAAGCCAGCCGCACCGCGCGAGCACTCGACGGTGGATTGCAGGTGCGTCTGGCCCTGAACGTCCTTCTCGAAATAGCTGAAATTCTCCGGATCGTGCTCAAGTGCCTGCATCGAGGCGCGGTCTTTCACCATCACCAGACTCGACGTATAAGGCACATAGCCCCACTTCTGGAAATCGACGGTGAAGGAATCGGCATGGCATAACTCGCGGAAGCGCTCGGTGTTGCGGCGCAGGCCTTCCAGCGTGTGATCGAGGATGCCGAGCGGATTGGCGTCGAAATCGTAATCGAGGAAAAAGATCAGCGGCCAGCCGACCGCGGAATCGACGTGGATGTGCGGGGCGACGGGCAGCTCGAAACGAGCGACGAGGCGGTCCACCAACTCGCGCACGGGTTTCACCCGGTCCACGCCGAAGGTGTCGGTGGTGCCCATCGTGAGCATGATCGTCGGCACCAGGCAGCCGAGTTGGAAACAAGCGGTGAGCTGGCGGTCGAGATCAGCGATGTCGATGTCGTTGGCGGCGGTGAGCTTGATGCGGAGCGTCTTTTTCTCGATGTTCACTCCGAGCAGCGAGAGGTTGGTAGTATTCGAGTAGTGCCCGCCCTGCGAGCTGATCATGCGGTAGTCCTGGCCGTGTTCGAGGCCGTAATGCAGCGAGTCGGGCATCGATTTGCGGATGCCGAAGAGATAGCCGTAGAGATTGCAGAAGGTGCCGCCCTGGGTGAACACCCCGGTGGCAAGGTCCGGATCGTAGCCCACCAGCCGCGCGATCTGTTTGACGACCACGCGCTCCAGTTCTTCGGCCATGCCGCAGTATTCGGAATAAACCAGATTGGGATTGGCCAGCAGGCCGAGCGCCGCGCCATGAATGGCAGCGTCCGACGGGCAGGTGATCACATTTTCGACACTGCCCGGATCTTCCCAAGCCTTTGAAAGTGCGCCGGCGAAGACGAGCCTGCGGTTC
Source organism: Akkermansiaceae bacterium (assembly GCA_040881795.1). Taxonomy (GTDB): domain Bacteria; phylum Verrucomicrobiota; class Verrucomicrobiia; order Verrucomicrobiales; family Akkermansiaceae; genus Luteolibacter. The sequence goes on along the minus strand of JBBECN010000088.1, from coordinate 27,628 downwards.
ACTTCATGGACCGGGCGCCCCTCGTCCGGCACTTGATCGTTGGCAAGCAATGCCGCGTGCTCCGCCGCGCCATCCGGATAAGCGGCCAGACGTTCGCCCGGCGGCATGTGGAGCGAACGGCACGCGATGATCCGTGCCATCGAGGGATCCGCAAACAAGGGCCACCGGGCTGGATCGCGCGAGAAGAAGTCGCGCCGGACCTGGGCGATCTGCACGGCGAAAAAATCAGACTGATGGATCAACATATAGAACTGTGGCAAGATCCGCCTAGATTAGGGGATTGTTGAAGTTAATTGTTTTATGAATCGTAGTGCCCGGTTGGGAGAGGAAAAGCACACAAGCGGAATAATTCTGTGCATAAAAAATCCCCAGAATATCGAGTCCGGTTCCAAATTCGGCTCCAGTCAGCAGTTTCTTGCCCGGATGCTGCCACCTTCCACCCACTTGGGAGGAAGGATCAGGGACTTTTGCTCGTTCTTCGGTGAGTCGATCCAATTGGCGATTTTGTCGGCGAGTTTCAGCGGATCCAGATCGAACGATGCGGGGATCGGATGGAACCAGTAGAGTTCGGATTGCTCGCCTAGCACCACGAGTGAGAGATCATCGGGCACTTTCAAGCCGAGCTCCATCAGGACCCCGAGGCAGGTTTGATAGGCACTCACGCCAGCCAGCACCAGTGCATCGGGCTGCCTTTCTCCAAAGCGCCAGAGCAGCCCTTCCCGCCAAGCTTCCGGGACGTTGCTGTGCCACTGGGGAAAATGTTGCTTGGGTTGAAAATCGACACCGTGCCGGGTGAAGGCGTCGATCATCGCACGCTCCATTTCCCCGACGTAGGTGGTGCTTTTCACGGCAAGCGGAAAGCAAATGTCGCGGTGGCCGGTTGCCAGCAAACGCTCCAATGCGATGGTCACCATGGCGTCTGAATCGTAGCCGACTGCGGGGATGGAAAAGTCCGTGGTGTCGCCGCCCAAGGCAAGAACTGGAACTCCACATTCACTGGCCCAGGTCAGGGTTTTCAGGGTTCCCGCGACGACAATCAGGACATCCGCGCTGGATGCGTCCAGCAAGCGTTGCCAGCGCTTGAGATTGGATCGGTTCTGATCGGCTTTGATGACCTGATGGTCGATCGTCCAGTTCCTGGCCGCGGCACGGCTGGCCAGGCTTGCGGCGATCACGGTTGAGATCATCAGCCGCTCGCCGAGTTGGCTGGACTCCAACATGAGAATCTTCCGCGAGCCTTGATGCCCGGTTTTCTTCCGCAAGTCGTTCGCCACCTGAATTCGCCGCCGTGGTCCGTGTTGCACCAGCAATCCCTTTGTCACCAGCGCCTCCAATGCCGGCCGGATGGCGGTCCGGCTCACTCCAAGCATCGTTTCCAGGTCACGGATCCCCGGCAAATTCGGCCCCAGGGCGCCAGTATGGATCGCCGACTCCAAGGCCGCCTCAACCCGCTTGAACATCGGGATTTTCGAAAGACGATCCATTCCAGAAATCTATCGAAGGTCCGCCACCATGGCAATAATTTTGAGATCACACCCGGCAAGTGGACGCCCGAAAGCTAGAGTGTGCAAATAAAACCCTCAACCAATGTGGTTCACACCACTTCGTTCAAGTTCCGCAGCCATGCCGACGAGTTCCGGCAGCGAGGAAGCCGCCATCTTGTGCATGACTTGGGATCGATGTGCTTTAACCGTGCGTTCGGCGCAGCCGAGATCGGCGGCGATCATCTTGTTGGGTTGTCCGACCACCACACGGCGAAACACTTCACGCTCGGCAGGAGTGAGCGTGGCTTCGCGGAGAAATAGATTCCTGCGTCTTCCACCGGCCAGCCATGCCGATTCCTCGGATTCCAGCGCTGTGGCGACGGTTTTCAGCAGATCGTCGCGCCGGACCGGCTTGGTGAGGAAATCGAAGGCACCGTTTTTGACGGCTTGCACGCTCATCGGGATATCGCCGTGTCCCGTTAGAAAGATCACCGGCAGGGCTTCACCTTGCCGGACGAGGGCCTGGTGCAACTCCAAACCGGTGGGGCCGCCCGGCATGCGCACATCGAGCAGCAGACAGCCGCGCAAAGGACCGCTTCGGGCTAACAAAAACTCCGCGGCAGATGCGTAGGCGCGCACTTCGTGGCCGGCCGCTCTCAGCAAGCGGGAAAGCGCGGTGCGCAACGACTCGTCATCATCCACCAGATGCACGATGGAGTTTCCTGGATTCGTTGCGATTTCAGAATCAGGAGTCATGGTAATGGGGGAGGATAAAATGGAATACGGCACCGCCAGCGGGAGCATTTTCCGCGATCAGATTGCCGCCGTGAGCTTCCGCAATCGAACGCGAGAGAGCAAGCCCCAAGCCCATTCCACTCTTCTTGGTGGTAAAGAAGTTGTCGAAAACCCTGGGCATGATTTCCGGGGGAATACCCGTCCCAGTATCGGCGACGGCAATGTCCACCCGTCCATCCTCCGTGAGGTCGACGGTGATGCGAATCGTTTTTTCGTCGGGATTCTGATCCTTCACCGCATCCATGGCGTTGAGAAGCAGATTGAGCAGCACCTGTTCGAGTTGCACTTTGCCGCCGCGAACCTGCGGCATTCCTCCGGCGACCTCGCAACTGAGGATAATCCCGCGCCGTTTGCAATCGTGGCGGACCAACCCGGCGACGCCGCTGGCAAGCGAGCCGGGATCGAGCGGGACCATGCAAACTTCCTCCCTCGCCACCATCGATCGGACGTGGCGGATGATCTCGTCTGCCCGTAGATCGTCGCGCCGGATATCTGCTAGAATGTTGCGGATTTCATCGAGGGGCGGATTTTCGGAAGCCATTAGGATTTCGGCCGCCTCCGCGTTGCTGAGGATGGCCCCGAGCGGTTGGTTCACCTCGTGGGCGATGGATGCGGTGAGCTCACCTAACATCCCGAGACGCGAGGCTTGCGCGAGTTGCTGCCGGGCTTCTTCCGCCTCTTCACGGTCGGTGATGTCCTGAGCCATGGAGACATAACAAGGTTCGCCGCGGAGATCCAGGAGTTCGGTGGAAATGCTCAGCAGGCGGCTTGTGCCATCGGGCATTTTCAGGCGTTGTTCGAAATCTTTAAGGGTTTTTCCAGAAGTGTGATGAACGAGGAACCAGTCGCTCGGGGCCCCCTCGAACTCAAAACCGATCTCGACGTGCTTGCGTCCGATCGCTTGGTCCCGCGCCACATGGGTCGTGCGCTCCCAAGCCGGATTCACATCCACGATCCGTCCATCTTGACGGCGGATGATGCTGATGGAAACAGGACTGCTGCGGAAAACGCCGGTGAAACTTGATTCCGACTGGGTGCGCTCGCTCTCCGCAATCCGCTGGCGGGTCCTCGCGGCGAACAAGCCGAGGATCAGCAGCGACTGCAAGCCAAGCGCCCCGATTCCGAAAAGCACCGTGTTTCGATGGGCCTCCCACAGGCCTGGAGATTTGAAGCGAATCTCCGCGCTAGGCGGCAGCTTTGCCGGTGCCCAACCATGGCGCTTCATCGCCCGATCATCGAAGACGAGCTTGGATTTGCCCGGTGGCAGAATCCCGATCTCGCCCGCCTTCCCTGCACGGAGCACCCGCCGCGCGATTTCCCCGATGGCGACTCCCTCCTCTTCAAATGACATCACCGATCCGCCTAACACTCCACTCCCGATATAGGTGTCGTAAAAACAAACCACCGGCACCCGTGACGCCTTCGCCACGCGGCCCGCCACCTCCAGCGGAATCATCGATCGTCCGTCCGGAGTTTTAAAATACGTTAGATAAAACACCAGTGTGTCATCGGGAAGTTTGGAAACCTTCTCCAGAACATCTTCCAAATTCTGCCCCACGGATGATTCGTATTCGTATCGCGCTCTGAACGGCTCGATTTGCGCCATCGCATCCTTGTAACGCAGCTGATCAAACTCCGCGGCTCCTGCGATCAACAGGATTTTACGGATCTCCGGCCGAATCTCCGGCAGCTTCTCCAAAAGCGGGGTGATCGACCAATCCATCGGGCGCCCCGCCAAATCGCTCCCCGCTGGCAGCGCAGCGATTTGCGATGGAGTGACGCCGCCAAAGACCACTGGCACTCCGGGGAAAAGCGAGTCGCGACGCTGCATCAGGAAATCCAAGGCCTGCGGGCCGATGGAAATGCAGAGCGCAGGCGGGTTGTCGCGGTGACGTGCTTTCAGAAACTGTTCCATCGCCATCCCAAATTCTGGCGAGGGAAATCGGACGGCATCCAGAAACTCCCCGAAAAGATCTGCCGAGGGGTTGCCGACTTCTCCGGAAAACGCCCTCCGCAGCCCCTTTTCCATTTCCTGGTTGGCGGGAAGGATCCGGTCATTGGAATACAAGACAATGATATGCGGCCTCTCGCCCGCCATGCAATTGACTGCGGAAACCAGCGCCAGCGCCCGCCCCAGCCAGCGCCCGCCCCTTCTTACAAGCTTATGGAAATGAATCACATGCAACCGCATACCGTGGATCCTAGCAAAATCTCCCGGGAGAACAATCCGAAGCTGAGCACGACACGCAGGATCGTCCGAATATGAGGGGTTGCAAGCGGTGCCGGAACTTGGCATCCCAAGACAGTGCCGCACGGAGTTGATCCCTCGCCACTCAACCCAGCTCCATCCATGAAACCGACACTCCTTGTTCTCGCAGCCGGAATGGGCAGCCGATACGGCGGCCTCAAGCAAATGGACCCGATGGGCCCGAATGGCGAAACCGTTCTCGATTATTCGGTCTATGACGCGATTCGAGCGGGCTTTGGGCGGGTGGTTTTCATCATTCGCGAGGATTTCGCCGAGGCATTCAAACAGGGCGTCGGTGCTCGCTTCGCGGACCGGATCGAGGTGGATTATGCGTTTCAGAGCCTCGACGATCTGCCGGAGGGTTTCAGCATCCCGGAAGGTCGCAGCAAGCCATGGGGCACCGCCCACGCGGTGCGCGCCGCCCGCGATTTGGTCAAAGAAGCCTTCGCGGTGATCAACGCCGACGATTTCTACGGCCGCGACGCCTACGAAAAAGCCGCCGCATTTCTCCGGAACTCCGGAGCCGAGAATGGCATGGCCCACTACGCGATGGTCGGCTACCCGCTCATCAACACCCTGTCGGATCACGGCGATGTCAACCGCGGCATTTGCACCCGCAATGACCAGGGCCTGCTCACAGGCGTCGAAGAGTATGTCAAAATCGAGCGCGAAGGCGATGGCATCGTGCGCGGCAACGCTCTGGACGGCAGCCGCCGGGAGGTCTGCGAAGCTTCCCCCGTTTCCATGAATTTCTGGGCCTTCTCCCATTGTTTCATCGAGCACTTGGAAACCGAGTTCAACGAGTTCCTGAAAAACTTCGGGCAAGTGGAAAAATCCGAGTGCTATATCCCGACCGTGGTCGATGCGCTCATCCGCGCCAACAAGGCGGATTGCAAGGTGCTCGACACCACCAGCCATTGGTTCGGCGTGACCTACCCGGACGACAAACAACACGTCGTCGCGTCGATCCGCAAGCTGATCGAAACCGGCGAGTATCCGGCGGATCTAGCAGCGTGCGGCGAGTTGGTCGGCTAAGAGTCTATCTAAAAATTGGAGCACGGAAATTCAGTCTACCTGTTGAGAATGGCGAATGCTGGGAAATACGAAGATTTCGGCACCACGAATCTGACGAATCTGACGAATCTTTGATTTTTAAGACAGCCTCGAAGGCTTACCGCGCGATCAGCGCACCGTGGCAGGGCCGCGGCGGTTGTTGCGGCGGGAGGCATTGCTGTAATCGCGACCGGAGCCGCCATTGCTGCCACCGCCACCACCATTGCTGCCACGGTTTCCACCGCCGCCGCCCTGGCGACCACCGCCGCCTTGGCGTCCGCCGCGATTGCCACCGCCTTGGACCATGCCGCCGCCGGTTCTCATCCGGAGGTGGCGATCGGCCAGCGATTCGTCATGCCATTGATGATCGTCCCAGCGAGGAACCGCCATTTTGATGACTTTTTCGATTTCCCGGAGGAATTCGCGCTCGTCTTCCGCGCAGAATGAAACGGCACGACCGTCCGCACCCGCGCGACCGGTGCGGCCGATGCGGTGGACGTAGGCTTCCGGTTCGTTCGGCAGGTCGAAGTTGACGACGAGGCCGACGTCTTTGACATCGACGCCGCGGGCGGCGACGTCAGTGGCGACGAGCACGGGGGTGAGGCCCTTTTTGAATTTTTCGAGGGCCTTTTCGCGCTGGGCTTGGGATTTGTTGCCGTGGATGGCATCGGCCGCGAAGCCGGATTCGCAAAGGCTTTTGGCGAGTTTGTTCGCGCCGTGTTTGGTGCGGCTGAAAACGATGGTGAGCTTGGCGCTGGTGGCGGCAGCCTGGCCACGGAGCAGTTGCTCTAGCAGCGGGCGCTTGTTTTCGCGGTCCACGAAGCAAACTTGGTGCTCGATGCGCTCGGCGGTCGTCGTTCCCGGATCGATGCTGACGCGGGCGGGGTTGCGCAAGATGGTTTGCGCGAGCTCGACGATGCTGGGAGCAAGGGTGGCGGAGAAAAACAGCGACTGGCGGTTGGCAGGCAGCAAGGCGACGATTTTTTTCACATCGCGGGCGAAGCCCATGTCGAGCATGCGGTCCACTTCATCGAGCACGAAAAACTCGACGCCGGAGAGATCGACGGCGCGTTGTTCGATGAGATCGAGCAAGCGGCCAGGAGTGGCGACGAGGATATCCACACCACCGCGCATGGCGGAGACTTGCGGATTTTGGCCGACGCCGCCGTAGATCAAGGTTTGCTTGAAACGGACATGCGCGCCGTAAGTGGTGAAGCTCTTGCCGACTTGGCCGGCGAGTTCGCGAGTGGGTGCCAGCACCAGCGTGCGGCATTGGCGGGGTTTGATTTGCTTCGGATTTTGATGGATCGCGTGGAGAATCGGCAGGGCGAAACTGGCGGTTTTTCCGGTGCCGGTCTGGGCGCAACCGAGCAGGTCGCGGCCTTCGAGCAGAAGCGGAATCGCCTGGGCCTGGACGGGCGATGGCGTGGTGTAGTTCAATTCGCGCAAAACGCGGTGGAGGGGCGCAGCCAGTGGCAACGCCTCGAATGAGGTCGGGGTCATGTGTCTTGGGTGCCTGCCCGGTCCCGGATGGGCGGCAGGCGGTGTCGATGAGCGGATTCGTTTTCCTCAAACAATCTCTCATCGATGAAGACCGGAAAAGGGCGGAGCCGGTTCAGCGACTCCCCACCGGCGTTAGCACGGTGCACGCTTGCTATAGCGGAAGGATTCCGAATGGCAAAGCTTTTCCGACAAGAGTTTCCGATCTCACCCGGCTGGAGTTCCACGGACCGGCGGCCGAAATCGATCTGTTGCGGGGCCCGTTGGCGCACTTGAACGCAGACTTTTTCGTGCTTCCTTGAGAGTTTGAGCGCTGAGGGCATCGGAGGAAAAACGGCAAAAACTGCTGGCTTACGCCCGGATTTCGGGTCTCAGTCTGTGGCAGACGCCATGTTTGTCATTTCCACCGCCGCACTGAAACGAAACACCGCCATTTTGCGCGAGGTGAAGGAGGTAGCAGGCTGCCATCTGGTACTGGCGCTCAAGGGATTTTCCTGCTGGAAGGCGTTTCCCCACTTCCGGGATGATTTGGATGGCTGCTGCGCGTCCGGATTGTGGGAAGCGCGGTTGGCACGGGATTATTTCCAAAAACACATCGTCACCTACTCTCCGGCTTACAATGAGTCGGACGTAATCGAGCTTTGTGAATTCACCGATCACCTCGATTTCAATTCGCTCTCCCAGTGGTTCCGCTTCCGCGAAAGGGTGATGGAGCATCCGCGGTTCCAGAACGGCGAGCTGCTTTGCGGACTCCGCATCAACCCGCAATGTTCGACTGGAGACACCCCGCTTTACGATCCCTGCGTCGCCGGATCGCGCCTCGGGATCACGGCGGAGCAACTCGAGGGAGCGGATCTAACGGGTCTCTCGGGACTTCATTTCCACACGCTGTGCGAACAGAACTCGGACGATCTGGAAAAAACCCTGACTGCCGTCGATGCAAAGTTCGGGCACCTGCTGCGCTCGCCGCAATTCACCTATCTGAACATGGGCGGCGGCCACTGGATCACCAAACCGTTTTACGACCGCGAGCGTCTCATCCGACTCGTCCGGGAAGCCCGGGAAAAATACCAGGTGGATGTCTGGTTGGAACCTGGCGAGGCCATCGCCATTCATACGGGAGTGCTGCGCGCCAGCGTGATGGATGTTTTCGAATCCGCCGGCCACAAGCTCGCGATCCTCAGCATTTCCGCCACCGGCCACATGCCAGATGTGATGGAAATGCCCTATCGCCCGGATGTTTTCCTCGTCGATTCCGCCCCGTCGGATGGCAAGCCCGCGGTGACTTTCGAGGGTGAAAATTATCATCCCGCCGACGAATCCGGCGAGTGGACTTACCGCCTCGGCGGTCCCACCTGCTTGGCGGGCGATGTCATGGGCGACTTTTCGTTTCACCGCGAACTGAAGGTCGGCGATGTCCTAGTTTTCGACGACATGGCGCACTACACGATGGTCAAGACGACCACTTTCAACGGCGTCAAACACCCGGCCATCGCGCTCCAACATGAGGATGGGGAAATCGAAGTGATCCGCGAATTCGGCTACGAGGATTTCCGCGACCGGCTGTCCTAACGCATTCAAGGAACCGCAGACTCCGATCCGCCGATGCCCATGAAAGGGCGATGCAATGCGCTTATCCTCGGCCCATCGTCACTTCATGGGCTTGGGCGATTCGGAGATCGCCCCTCCTTGTGATAGAGCGCGGCTGAGATCGTTCGGATGGCGGTATCCGAGATGATAGGCGACTGCTTTCACCTGCCAGCCTTTCTCACGGATCAGCCGCCGGGCTTCTTCTGTTTTCACACGGCGGAAGTAAGCACCGGGTGACAAACCGGTCTGCGCCCGGAAAAAGCGATGCAGCGTGCTGGGAGACATCCGCAAATAATCGCACAGCGCGGGCACTGGCGCGTGAATCGCCAAGTTTCCAGCCATCCACGTTTGTGCGAGTTTCCAGCGCATTTCATCCTCGGCGGGCGCGGCTTGGTTGCTGCGGAGGATTTCGACTTCGAGCAAATCCCGCAGCGCGCCCAGAGTGCGGGGCAATTGCCCGTCGGCCAAGGCGACTTCGTTCCGGCACTGGACGTGCAATTCTGTCAACGCCTTCACCGCACGCGTCTTCATGGGCAATGCCAGAAAGCCGCCCGCATCGGGGCATAGCTCTGATAGAACCGGTTCTCCCTGCCAGATCCACACGAGAATCTCCACCTTGCCCTGCTTCGACTGGGTGATGCCGAATGCACACGCCGGATCAAACAACAGGGCGACCGGACCCCGCACGATCTGGGTGGAAAACTCCATGTTCACGACGATTTCACCGCTCAGGATGACGTAATAATTCGTACCCAGATCGTAGTGGATCGCCAGCGGTTCGCGGGCGAAATCCCGTTGTCCCCAGCCGAGGTATAGCAAGGGAAGGTTCTCGCCACCGCCCCAGTTCGGGCGGCCCGGCGGCGGGAGAATAGTGCCTTTGGGGATGCTTTTGAGCATGATAGCAGTTTATGTCATCGCTTGCGGATGAGCTAGTTTTTTTCCGTGTTCACCCCTGCCATATCCTTGTACGACTCTGGAATTGAAACTCTTGGTATGAAAACCGCCATCACCCTTTCGCAAGTTCCGGAGGCCCTCGCAGGTCCCTTCGTCTTGCGCACGCCGCTGCCGGAAGCCTTCGCCACCGCCGCCGCCATCGGCTTTGATGCCGTCGAACTTTTTCTGCCCGGCCCGAATTTCATTTCGGTAGAAGAAGTCAAATCGCTGGCCGCCGCACACGGGCTTGCGATCGCCGCTGTCGGCACCGGTGCGGGAATGCTCCGTCACGGACTTTCCATCACGGACGCGGACGAGGAAAAACGTGCCGCAGCTCTCGATTTCGTACTTCAGATGATCGACTTCGGCGGCCCACTCGCGGCCCCCACGATCCTTGGCTCGATGCAGGGACGGGGTTCGTTTGATCTGTTGGCCGCCGGTCTCCGGCTTTGTGGCGAACGCGCAGCCACCTACGGCGTGCCATTCATCTACGAACCGCTCAACCGCTACGAAACCAACCTCTTCAACCGACTGGGCGACGCCGCGAAATTTCTCGAACTCCACGACTTGAAAAACGTCGTCCTGCTCGCCGACCTGTTCCACATGAACATCGAGGAGTGCGACCTTGCCGCTGCGATCCGCGAGGCGGGCAGCCACATCGGGCACGTGCATTTCGCCGATTCCAACCGGCAGGCGATGGGCTTCGGCCACACCGATGCCAAACGGGTGATTGCCGCGCTGCGCAAAATCCAATACTCAGGCTACCTCTCCGCCGAAATCTTCCCCCTACCCGATCCCGAAATCGCGGGCCGCCAGACGATTTCCTCCATCCGCTCGCTTCTCTAACATGAAAACACGTCCACTCGGCAAATCCGGCATCGACCTGCCGGTCCTTTCGTTCGGAGCCTCCTCGCTCGGCGCGGAATTCCGCTCGATCACGCTTGAAGAGGCGATGCTCTCGACGAAAACCGCCATCGACCTCGGCATGAACTTCATCGACACCTCGCCCTTCTACGGCCGCGGGATGTCGGAGATCATGCTTGGCCTCGGGCTGAAGGGAATCCCTCGCGACAACTATTTGTTAGGCACCAAGCTCGGTCGCTATTCGGACATTCATTTCGATTTCTCGGCCAAGCGCGTGGAGGAATCCGTGCATGTTTCACTCCAGCGCCTCGGCACTGATCATCTGGATGTCTTGTTGCTGCACGATGTGGAATTCGTGCCGCTCCAACAGATCTGGGAGGAAACCCTGCCCGCCGTGCTCAAGCTCAAGCAGCAGGGAAAAGTCCGCGCCATCGGATTTTCCTGCTATCCGCTCAAGACCTTCAACACCGTTCTCGATCACGTGGAAGATGACATCGACTGCGTGCTTTGTTACAACCGCTACACGCTGCAAAACACTTCGTTCGTCGATGATCTCCTGCCACGCCTCGCCGCGAAAAACATCGGAGCGATGAACGCCGGGCCATTCTCCGCCCGCCTTCTCACCAATGCTCCCCTGCCCGACTGGCTCAAGGAGCCCGAGGAAGTCAAAGCCGCCGCCCGCGCCGCCGCGAAACTCTGCGACGACCGCGGCGTGGACATCGCCCAGCTTGCGATCCAGTTTTCCTGCGAATATCCGGGCCTCGCCACCACCATCGCCGGCTCCGCCAATCCATCCAACATCCGCAAGTGGGCGGAGTGGCTGGAGCTACCCATCGACCGCGCGCTGCTCGCCGATGTGCTCGCCATTTTCGCCCCTGTCAAAAACCTGGGCCACGCCGAGGGACTTCCCGAAAACAACTGATGCAGGCCATTCAATTCACCGCACCCGAGGAAATCAACATCGTCGATCTCCCGGAACCGACCGCACCCGCCCCCGGCGAAGCACTCGTCCGCACCCGCCGCATGGGCATTTGCGGGACCGACCTTGCCTGTTATCTGGGGAAATTCCCGTTCTTCGCCTATCCACGCACCCCCGGCCATGAGTTAGGCTTGGAAGTCGTCGCCGTGGCGGATGACGTGACGAACGTGAAGCCGGGCGACAAGTGCTCGTTAGAACCCTACGTCAACGATCCCACTTCCCCGACCTCGCAGAAAGGAAACTCCAATTGCTGCCCCGGCGTGCAAGTCATCGGCGTCCATAACAACGGCGGCCTTCGCAAAGGGGTATTCGCCGTGCCCGCGCGCAAGCTGCATCCGGGCAACGATCTTTCCTACGAGCAACTCGCGCTCGTAGAGACGCTCGCCATCGGCTACCACGCTGTGCAGCGCGGAAATCCGCAACCCGGCGAGACCGTGCTCGTCATCGGCGCGGGTCCCATCGGCCTCGCGTGTTTGGAATTCCTCAAGCTGATGGATGTGAAAACCATCGTCATGGACATGATCCAGAGCCGCCTGAATTTCTGTCAGAAAAACCTCGGCATCCAGCACACCATTCAGTTCCAGCCGGATGATTCCCATCTCGCCGAACTTGAGAAAATCTCCGGCGGTCAGTTGGCGGATGTCGTCATCGATGCGACCGGCAGCCCGAAGTCGATGTCCACCTGCTTCAACTACGCCGGCTTCACCGGGCGCGTCGTGTATGTGGGCATCACCACCTCCGATCTAACATTTCAACACGCCCCAGTTTTCCATCGGCGTGAAATCACGCTGTTGGCCTCACGCAACGCGGTGCCTGCGGATTTCAAACACATTATCCAATTGATTCGTGACGGGAAAATCGACACCAACCTCTGGATCACCCACCGCATCTCTTTCGAAGATGTGCGCTCGGAATTTGAAAAATTCACCGATCCCGCACTCGGCGCCATCAAGGCCATCATCGAAATCCAATAAAGATTTGAACCACAGATGAACAGGATGAACACAGATAAAAGAAAGGATAAGAGGGTGGCTTCGATTGATGCCGGTTAATCAAAAACTAACCCAATTGATCCATCACCATCTCTTCCCATCTGCGTCCATCCTGTTCATCTGCGGTTGAAAAAATCCTCAATTCATCATCTACCTTCCTTATGAAAACCTGTCCTAAATACACCTTCGGCGTCGGCGATCGTTTCGCCAATGGCGCGCATGCCCAGCTCACCGCCTTTATCGAAGCCAAGAAACTCGGCATCGACATCACCCCGGTCTGGAACAAGTCGAACCGCGAGCACAACATCATCGGTTCCGAACCGATCCAGACACGCGAAGCCGCCGACAAGGCAGTGGCCGACCTCGGCTGGACCGGCGAATATCTGCTGGATGCCGACCACATCAACCTCTCCACCGTGGACCGCTTCGTCGCGCCCTGCGATTTCTTCACGCTCGATGTCGCCGACGACATCGGTGAAGCCGCCGATCCGGCGGATGTCGAGGAATTCATCATCAGTCATCCCGAGTTGATCGGCACCGTCGCCATCGAAGGAATTGAAAAGCCTTTCGAAATCACCCGCGAGGATGTCGAGAGGACCGCCAACAAGTTCCTCAAGGCCACCCAGAAAGCTGCGACCATCTACCAACACATCATCGCGGCCAAAAACAATCTGGACGATTTCGTGACCGAAGTCTCGATGGACGAGACCGACAGCCCACAGACCCCGCCGGAGCTGCTGATCATCCTCGCCGCCATCGCCGCCCAAGGAATTCCAATCCAGACCATCGCTCCCAAGTTCACCGGGCGCTTCAACAAGGGCGTCGATTACGTCGGCGATGTCGCCCAGTTTGAAAAAGAATTCAACGACGACCTCGCCGTCATCGCCCACGCCATCAAGACCTACGGTCTTCCTCCAGCGCTCAAACTTTCCGTGCACTCCGGTTCCGACAAGTTCTCGATCTATCCGATCATCAGGAAAGCCATCCAACGCACCGGCGCGGGCCTCCACATCAAGACCGCCGGGACGAATTGGCTGGAGGAAATCGTCGGCCTGGCCGAAGCCGGTGGTGAAGGCCTCGCGCTTGCCAAGAAGATCTATGCCAAGGCGCTTGAGAAGAAGGAAGCGCTTTGCGAGCCCTACGCCACCGTCATCGACATCCGCGATGCCAATCTTCCATCCGCCGAGGAGGTGAACGGCTGGACCAGCACCCAATTCACCGACGCGCTGCGCCACATCCCAAGCAACCCCGGCTACAACGCAGACCTCCGCCAGTTGCTCCACGTCGGATTCAAGATCGCCGCACAACTCGGCGACACCTACATTCATGCGCTTCACGACAACAAGGAAATCGTCGCGAAAAACGTCACCGGCAACCTGTTGGAACGCCACATGAAACCGCTTTTCTTATAAGGAGGGCGGACACTCCTGTCCGCCTTGCCAAAGGGGAGCGAATACGATGCGCCGCCGGCGCGTTCCCTTTCGCCTCACATTGGCCAGCGACAAGAGTGTCGCTGCTCCTTAACCCACCCCAATCATGATCGACTCCCACCACCACCTTTGGAACTACACTGCGGCCGAATACGGCTGGATTCCGCTAGGCACTCCGCTGGCACAGGACCAGCTCCTCGAGCAACTGAACGCAGCCACCTCCGCCGCCGAGGTGGATGGCACGGTGGTGGTGCAGGCCCGCCAGATCCTAGCAGAATCCGACTGGCTGATTTCTCTAGCAGACCAGTCGGAAATCATCGCGGGCATCGTCGGCTGGGTGCCTTTGATCGATGCAGACGTTGGAAATGACCTCAGCCGTCTCGCCGCGCATCCGAAATTCAAAGCGGTCCGACACGTCCTCCAAGCAGAGCCGGACTCCTATTTCCTGCGCGACGATTTCCATCGAGGACTCGCTCTGCTTCCCGATCTGGACCTCCGCTACGACCTGTTATTGTTCCAACGACAGCTCCCCGTCGCGATCCAACTCGTCGATCGCCAGCCAGACCTCGGCATCATCATCGACCACATTGCCAAACCGGAAATTTGCAAAGGAAAGATCGATCCGGATTGGAAAGCCGGCATGACCGAACTCGCCAAGCGTGACAACATCCTCGGCGTGAAAATCTCCGGCATGGTCACCGAAGTGCTCGACCCGGAAATCGACGAGCCCACGTTGCGCGCCTATTTCGAAGAATGCCTGGCCCTCTTCGGCCCGGACCGGCTCATGTTCGGAACCGACTGGCCCGTCTGCCTGCTGCGGATCAGCTCTTACAAGTCGTGGGCCGAAATGGTGCGGGGATTTGTCCGCAATTTATCAGAAGACGAACAGCGTGCAATCCTCCACGACAACGCGGTGCGCTGCTATGATTTGTAGCTCAAGCTGCTTGAGAAATTCCGATGTCGAAAACGCATACGCGTTCACTTGATTCAAATTCATCAAATATCAGTCCAGTTTCACCTCATGACTGATAAAGAAAAACTTCAACGCCTTTTCGACGCCGCGCTCAAGGATACTTCCGAGGTAACCAAAGCCCCGACTCGTGCATGTCCCACACCCGTCTTCCAAGCCACTCACTGAACCGGAGCAGGAAAGCTCAGTCGATGGGGTGGAAAAAGTGCAGGAGGAAACCCCAGTGGCGCCGCTCACCAATGCCGGCCTTGACGATGCGACCGCCACCGAACTGGGTGTGATGTTGGATGAAAAAGGGCCCGTTTGAAGCGCCGTCACGTCCGGCAGGCCGTTACCACTCTTGCCGCCTGCCTGGCGCATGAGATTTTGGGAAAGCGGTTGCAGGTTCCGTCCGCATGGTTTTAGCTTCGCGGCGTGCACCAGTTGGACATGCAACCTTTCGCCGATGGGGCGGTGATGAACCGGGATTTTTTGCGGGCAGTGTTTCACTCGATGCTGAAAGCCCGCATCTTGGAAAATAAGCTCTCCAGCCTCTACAAAGCCGGGAAAATCGTCGGCGGCGTCTATCTCGGGCGCGGACAGGAGGCGGTCAGCGCCACGTTAGGCACCGCCTTGATCCAGGGCACCGATTTTTTCGCCCCGCTGATCCGTGATCAAGCCGGGCGCACGGCATTTGGCGAGCCACTTATCGATTGCACCCGCACCTACCTCGGCTCCGCTCAGGGGCCGATGCGCGGGCGCGATGGCAACATCCACCGCGGCCGCCCGGAAATGGGCATGCCGGCGATGATTTCCCACCTCGGGGCGCAAGTCCCGGTGATTGCTGGAATGCTTTTTGCCAAACGCCTGCAAGGCACTCTAACCGGCCGCGTCGGAGCCACCTGCATCGGTGACGGAGCGACTTCCACGGGAGCCTTCCACGAGGGCTTGAACTTGGCGGCGGTCGAGCGGCTGCCAATGGTGGTGATCGTCGGCAACAACCAATTTGCCTACTCCACGCCAAATCACCGCCAGTTCGCTTGCACGGATTTGGTCGAAAAGGCCCGCGGCTACGGCATCGGCGGATTTTCGGTGGATGGCACCGACTTGTTAGCCTGCGCCTCGGTGATCAGTGAGGCCGTGCGGCGCGCGCGCGACGGCGGCGGCCCGCAATTGGTGGTGGCCCGGTTGCTGCGCCTATCAGGCCATGGCGAGCATGACGACGGTTCCTATGTGCCGGCGGACATCCGCAGCGGTCACTACGGCAGGGACTGTGTGGAGGTGGCGATGCGCCAGCTCGTGGAGCACGGATTCGCCACCGTGGATGAAATTCTCGCCTGGCAGGATCAATTCGCCGAAGAAGTGCAGCGCGCCGTAGCCCAGGCCCAACAGGAAGCACCGCCGGATCCCTATCAAGAAGACTGGACCGCACTTTCCACCCGCTTTTCCCAGACCGAGTCTGTTTCCCAGCCCTTTTTACCGTGAGTGTGACCTACATCGACGCCATCCGCGAAGCTCAGGAAAAACTCCTGCGCGATGATCCACGCGTTTTCCTCTACGGCCAGGATATCGCCACTTTCGGCGGTGCTTTCAAGGCAACCAAGGGCCTCGCGGAAATGTTTCCCGACCGTGTCTTCGATGCACCGATCTCGGAGGATGCGATGATCGGCTTGGCAGTGGGTGCCGCCATCGAAGGCATGCGGCCGATCGTCGAAATGCAGTTTGCGGATTTCTCATCGGTCGCGTTCAACCAGATCGTCAACCAGGCGGCCACCCACTTTTACCGCACCGGCATGCCGATCCCGATCACGGTGCGCCTGCCGTCCGGCGGCACCCCCGGCTCGGGGCCGTTCCACAGCCAAAGTATGGAGGGAATCTACGCCCAATATCCGGGGCTGGTCGTCCTGACTCCGGCCACCGTATCGGACGCCTATCACATGCTGCTGGACGCGGTGGCGTTGGATGACCCCGTCATTTTCTGCGAACACAAATTCCTTTATCGCTGGCTCAAGGCGAAGTCGATCAACGGCGATCACCTGCCCATCGGCCAGGCCCGCATCATTCGTCCGGGAAAACACGCCACCGTCGTCGCTTACAGCGCGATGGTCCATGAGGCCGTGCGTGCCGCGGACCGCCTCCAACAAGACGGCTGGGAAATTGAAGTGGTCGATCTGCGCTCGGTCAAGCCGCTCGATATCGACACGGTGCTGGCCTCCGTCGCCCGCACCGGCCGGCTGTTAGCACTGGGCGAAGCCTTTCCATGGGGCGGTGTCACGGCCGAGGTGGTTTCGCGCGTTTCTGAGGAGGGATTCCACTTGTTGGACGCCCCGCCGCAGCGCCTGAACGCGCGCGACACGCCGGTTCCCTACCATCCGAAACTGTGGGCGGCGCATCGCCCCACTCCGGAATCGATTTGCGAGGCGCTCCGCAAACTACTCACTTTCTGAGGATTTCCACTTTCACATCTCAAATCTCAAATTTCTTCGAAGATGCCCACCGTCCCCATCCTCATGCCCCAACTCGGCGAGTCCATCGCCGAAGCCACCGTCATTCGCCTCGGCATCTCGGTGGGTGATGCCGTCCGCACGGATCAGGAAATCATCGAGGTCGAAACCAACAAAGCGATCATGGGTGTGACGACACTTTGCGATGGCCGGGTGTCGGAAATCCGCGCCGTCGAGGGTGTCTCCTACTCGGTTGGAACTCTGTTAGGACTATTGGAGGTCACCGAAGAGGAAGTCATCCGCACCGGCGTGGACACCTTGGAATCCCAGGAGAGCAAACGCACCGCCGCCAGCCAATCCAGCGACCCGGCCCAAGCTGAGGCCAACCTGCATTTCGCGCTCGACGACGACGCCTACGAGGAAGCACCCGCAGTGGTGCCCAGCGTGAAAGGCCTGCCAGTCCCTACCGGCGTCATGGGTGCCCACTACATCTCGCCACGGATGCGCGCGCGGATGGACGATTTGGGAATCCGTGAAGCGGACATCTCCGCAATCGCCGGCACCGGCGCGGGCGGTCGTGTGACCGTGGAGGATCTCGAACAATTCCTCGATTACCTCG